>PLBV01000079.1 GCA_003135455.1 Hyphomicrobiales bacterium
CTAACTGAAGACAGGCCCTAGTAACGGTTGCCGGGTTTTCGCGCCATGAGGCTTGCGGGGGTGAGCGCCCACGCTTAGGGTGCGGCCGCTTAAGGCCACGCGTCTTTAAGGCGCCTACGCCGTCTCACTCATCATCTTCCAGGAGATCAGCATGGGTTTCGTCGCCCACGCGCTTGAACGGGTCAAGCCGTCGCCCACCATGGTCATCACCGGCAAGGCGCGCGAGCTCAAAGCCGCGGGCTATGACGTCATTGGGCTGGGTGCGGGCGAGCCGGATTTCGACACCCCCGACAACATCAAGCAGGCGGCGATCGAGGCGATCAAGCGCGGCGAGACGAAATACACCGCCGTCGACGGCATTCCGGAGCTGAAGGCCGCCATCGTCAAGAAGTTCGCGCGCGAGAACGGGCTCGCCTACAAGCCGTCGGAGATCAGCGTCGGCAGCGGCGGCAAGCAGGTGCTCTATAACGCGCTGCTCGCCACCCTCAATCCCGGCGACGAGGTGATCATGTCCTCGCCCTATTGGGTGAGCTATCCCGATATCGTGCTGCTCGCCGGCGCCACCCCGGTCTTCGTCGAGACCAGGCTCGAGGACGGCTTCAAGCTCGCGCCCGATACGCTTGCCGCGGCCATCACGCCGCAGACGAAATGGTTCATCTTCAATTCACCGTCGAACCCGACCGGCGCCGCCTATACGCGCGAGGAGATCAAGGCCCTCACCGACGTGCTCGTCAAGCACGACCATGTGTGGGTGCTGTCCGACGATATCTACGAGCATCTCGTCTATGACGGGTTCCGATTCACGACGCCTGCCGAGGTCGAGCCGCGATTGAAGTCGCGCACGCTGACGCTGAACGGCGTGTCCAAGGCCTATTCCATGACCGGCTGGCGCATCGGCTATGCCGGCGGCCCTGAGCACTTGATCAAGGCCATGGCGACGCTCCAGTCCCAGTCCACCTCCAACCCCTGCTCGATCAGTCAATGGGCGGCCGTCGAAGCGCTGGAAGGCCCGCAGGATTTTCTGCCGCGCTGGGTTAAGTCCTTCGAGGAGCGGCGCGATCTCGTGGTCGCCATGCTCAACCAGGCCAAGGGCTTGCACTGCCCGACGCCGGAGGGGGCCTTCTACGTCTATCCCTCTTGCGCCGGCTGCATCGGCAGGATCACGCCCAAGGGCAAGGAGATCGGGTCGGACGAGGACTTCGCCACCGCGCTCTTGCAGGAGGAGGGGGTGGCCGTGGTGCAGGGTGCCGCGTTTGGGCTATCGCCCTTCTTCCGTATCTCCTATGCCACGGGCATCGAAGCGCTCGAAGAGGCGTGCCGCCGCATCCAGCGCTTCTGCGCGAGCCTGAGCTGAGCTCCTTGCTATAATGGTCGAGCAATCATCTCAGTGGGGCCGGACATGAAGCTCAGCGCGCGCAATCAGATCAAGGGCAAGGTCATGGAGATCCGGAAAGGGGCGGTGACGGCCATCGTCTACGTCCAGATCGCCGGCGACGTGATGATCGAGACGAGCCTCACCGTCGCCGCCACGGAGGCGCTCGGCCTGTTCGAAGGCAAGAACGTGACGCTGGTGGTCAATCCCGGCGATATCATCATCGCCTGCGAGTAGGACCGCCACCCCCCGCACCGTCATTGCGGCGCAAGCCAGAATCCAGAACGGTCATGTGCACTTGTCGCTTGCTGCTGGATCCCGGCTTACGCCGGGATGACGCCTTCAAGTCGGGATGGCCGTCTGCGAGCCGCGGGCAGGCCGCCATCGAACCGCCGCGCGGAAGCGTTATACGCAACGCTCGATGGAAATCATCAGCAGCAGCATCGATGAGCCGATCGCGGCGGACCGGCAGTCGCGCATCCATGTGCTGCCCGACGGCAGGCGGATCGGCTATGCGGAGTATGGCGATCCGCGCGGGCTGCCCGTCCTGGCACTGCATGGGACGCCTGGCTCGCGGCTGATGTTCGCGCTGGCGGACGCGGACGCCCGCGACCGGGGGCTCAGGCTCATCGCGCCCGAGCGGCCGGGCTATGGACTGTCGGACCGGCGGCACTGGGAGACGCTGCACGGTGCGGCCGAGGACATTCGCATCCTCGCCGACGCACTAGGCTTCGATCGGTTCGCGGTTGTCGGCGTATCGGGGGGCGGCCCCTATGGCATTGCCGCCGCGGAGTCGATGCCCGAGCGCGTCCTGCTTCTGGCGCTGGTCGGGCCGGTCGGCCCCATCGCCGATTATGGCTCCAAGATGCGCATGTCCCGCATGCACCGCCTCATATTCGGACCCTTGGCGCGATCGCCGTTCGCGAGAAGCCTCTTTTTCTTCGGCTTGCGTCGGCTGCTTCGCACGGCGCCCGAGGCGGCCTATCGCGGATTGATGGCGCGGGTGCCCCCGTCGGACCGCGACATCCTTGCGGGCCAAGACGTCAAGGCGAGCTTGCGCGCGGCCGTGCGCGAAGGCTTGCGGACCGGCATCGAGGGAGCCGTGCAGGATGTGCGGCTGTTCTCAGCGCCCTGGCGCCTGTCGCTCGCCCACATCGACGTGCCCGCGGTGCTGTGGCAGGGCAGCGACGACAGCGTCGTGCCGCCGGACGCCGCCTATTGGCTTGCGCGCACGCTTCCCAATTGCCGGCTGGATGTCATCCAGGGCGCCGGCCATTATTGGGTGTTCGGCCAATTCGGCCTGGTGCTCGACGCCGTCGCCGCAGCATTGCGGGGCTAAAGTACGAGCCCTTCCGGCCCGCAAGGGGAACGGCGGCCATGTGATCGAGTTCAGCTACGGACAGCCGTTGGGACCGGCGCAAACATAATTATTTTTTGTCGCTTCTGACATGATAGGGAGACGTGCGAACCGTTTTAGCGGCAAGACCATTCTCTCATCGAAGACCCGGGCGCAGTCGCGGTTCCGTTCACGCGAAATTGCGCTTGGGTGCGGCATCGTGGCGCTGGGGTGCTGCCGCCAACGCGTTTAAATCAACTGCCGGGGGAATATGACGATGCGATTTCACGCCTGATCCTTTGCGGCACAAATTTCCATGACCGGATTGCCAATTTTCTTCGACCCCACGGGTAAGCGCGGGCGTGTGCTGGCCAGGCTTGCCTGGGCGGTCGGTACGTTCAGCGCGATCATCACGGTGCTGTTCATTGCCACCTTGATGGTCGTGCATCGGCCTGCCGCCATGAGCCCCGACCCCGCCTCGCCCCATGCCTCGATCCGCTGCGCCTGGGCGCCGACCTGCTCGGCGACCCATGCGCTCACGGTGACCGCGGCCGCCGACCCAGAGCTGCTCAAGTCCGCAGTCAAGCTCGCCGCCGAGTTGCGGGATAAGGAAAGGGGCCTCCGCGCCCCGCATCCGCAAGCAGAAGTGCTGGATCGCAGGCCGGTGCCGGCACGGCTCGCCGCGCCGGACGGCAGGGCGTTGAGCCTCGGTTTTTATGTGAACTGGGACGACAACAGCTATCCCGCCTTGAAGCGGGCGCTGCCGCATCTGGACTGGATCATCCCGGGCTGGCTCAACCTTGAAGGCCCGGCCATGGATCTGAAATCCGACATCGATCCCCGGGCGCTAGATTATATCCAGGCCACCAAGCCCAACATCCCGATCCTGCCCATGATTCAGAACGCGGTGGAGGGGCAATGGGACGGTAAGGGTCTTGCCAAGCTGCTCGCCGATCCGGAGGCGCGCGCGGCGCGGCTCAAGGACATCGTGGCATTTCTGGACAAGTACAAATTCCAGGGGCTCACCATCGACTTCGAGGAGGTCCCGGCCTCGGCGCATAAGGACCTGCAGCTGTTCCTCGCCCAAATGGCCGAGGCGTTCGCCCAGCGCGGCATGGTGATCGTGCTCGCGGTGCCTTTCGACGACAACGCTTGGCCCTACGCCGCCTATGCCGATATCGCGGACTTCATGCTGCTCATGGGCTATGACCAGCATTGGGAGGAGGGGTCGGCAGGGAGCATCGCAGGCCAGAGCTGGTTCGAGGAGACCCTCGACAAGCGCATGAAGACGCTCGACCCGGACCGCACCATCATCGCTATCGGCGGCTATGGCTACGATTGGGCGAAGGGGAAGCCCGCCGAGGACCTCACCTTCGAGGAGGCGGTGCTGTCGGCCCGCGATTCGGAAGCCGAGATCGAGTTCGATCCGGAAACCGACAACCCGCATTTCTCCTTCATCGAGGATAACGGCCAGCGCCACGATGTGTGGTTCCTGGATGGCGTCACCGCCTTCAACGAGATCCACTCAGCCGACACCTATCGTCCGGCGGGCTATGCGTTGTGGCGGCTCGGCGCCGAGGACCCTTCGATCTGGTCGGTGCTCGGCCGCCCCTACAACGCGCCCGCGCCCGACAGCTTGCGCGTGATCGGCACCAGCGAGGACATCGATTTCGAGGGTGAAGGCGAGATTCTGCGCGTGGCCGAGAAGCCGGCGCCCGGCGAGCGGACCTTCGAGGTCGACAAGGACACGGGCGACATCGACGATCAGACCTACAAGACCGTGCCGACCCCCTATGTCATCGAGCGGACCGGCGACAAGGCCGGCAAGCTCGCACTGACCTTCGACGACGGTCCCGACCCCGACTGGACGCCGAAGATCCTCGACATCCTGAAAGACAAGGGCGTCCATGCCAGCTTCTTCATCATCGGCAACAACGCGCAAGCTTATCCCGCGCTCGTGCAGCGTGTGCTGGCCGAGGGCCACGACGTGGGCAACCACACCTTCACCCATCCAAATCTCGGCGAGATGCCCGACGCCTTCGTCACGCTCGAGATCAACGCCACCCAGCGCCTGTTCGAGGCGCTGACCGGCCGGTCCATGCGCCTCTTCCGCGCGCCCTATCTCGGCGACGCCGAGCCGACCACGGCCGACGAGATCGTGCCGATCCAGATCGCCCAATCCATGGGCTATGTCTCCGTCGGGCTGCATGTCGATCCCGACGACTGGCAGCGCCCGCCCGCCGATGTCATCGTCCAGCGCGCGCTTGAGCAGGTCAGCGACCCGAACCCCGACATTAGGGGTCACGTCATCCTGTTGCATGATTCAGGCGGTGACCGGTCGCAGACCATCGAAGCGTTGCCCAAGCTGATCGATACGCTGCGTGCCAAGGGCTATGAGTTCGTGACGGTGTCCGAGCTCGCCGGGCTCTCGCGCGATCAGGCGATGCCTCCGGTCCCCGCTAGATCGCTCGGGCGGCTGGTCGGCTTTCCCGTGTTCATGACGCTGAGCTGGCTCGGCCATCTGCTCACCAGCCTGTTCTTCGTGGCCATCTGGCTCGGCGTGGCGCGGGTCTTATTCCTCTGCGGCATCGGCCTCCGCAACCGGCAGGTGGAGTCCCACCGCGCGGCCCCCGCTTTGCCGGTGCCGGCGCCGCTGCAGTCGGTGCTCATCCCGGCCTATAACGAGGCCAAGGTCATCGTCCCGGCAATCCGCCACATCCTGGCGAGCGACTATCCCAATCTGGAGGTCATCGTCATCGACGACGGCTCCACGGACGGCACGTCGGACCTGGTCAAGCAGCATTTCGCCGACGATGCGCGCATCAGCCTCATCACCATCGCCAATGGCGGCAAGGCCGCGGCGCTCAATTGCGGTCTGCGCCAGGCGCGGGGAAGCGTGATCGTGGCGCTCGACGCCGATACCCACTTCCAGCCCGACTCGATCTCCAAGCTCGTGCGCTGGTTCGCCGACCCCGAGGTGGGCGCCGTCGCCGGCAACGCCAAAGTCGGCAACCGCATCAACGTCATCACCCGCTGGCAGGCGCTCGAATATGTGACGAGCCAGAATCTGGAGCGCCGCGAGCTCGCGGCTCTTGGCTGCATCACCGTGGTGCCGGGGGCGATTGGCGCCTGGAAGCGCGAGGCGCTGGAGCGGCTTGGCGGCTACCCCCTGGACACGCTCGCCGAGGACCAGGACCTCACCATCGCGCTGCTGAAGGCCGGCTACAAGGTGCTGTACGACTCTACGGCGATCGGCTGGACCGAGGCGCCCGACACGCTCAAGGGCCTCGCCAAGCAGCGCTTCCGTTGGGCCTTCGGCACCTTGCAGTGCCTGTGGAAGCATCGCGACGTCACGCTGAAGCCGCGCTTCGGCACGCTGGGGCTGGTGGCAGTGCCGCAGACCTGGCTGTTCCAGTTCGTCTTCTCGCTGCTCGCGCCCTTGGTCGATATCGCGCTCATCTGGCGGATCGCGCTGTCGAGCTATGACGTGTTGCAGCACCACGACCAGTTCGACGCCGACACCTTGCAAAAGGTCTGCCTCTATTATCTGGCCTTCCTCGTCATCGACCTCGCCAGCGCCACCATCGCTATTGCCATGGAGCGGAAGGAGAAGTGGAGCCTGGTGCCGTGGCTGGTGTTGCAGCGTTTCGGCTACCGCCAGCTCATGTATTACATCGTGGTCAAGGCGCTGTTCACCGCAGCGCTTGGGCCGCTTGTCGGCTGGGGCAAGCTCGAGCGGAAGTCGACTGTCGCCGAGATGGCGTGAGGTCCTTATCGGACCGGAAGCCTGCAACCAGAAGCCTGAGGCCAAGGCCAGAAATCAGCGGCGCGGCCGTCGATTTCATGCCCGTCCCAGGGCCTTGGCCATCGATCCGCGGCACTCGGGCAGAAGGCCCCCGTGATCGCGCCTCTTGCCAGAGGCTGCCGCAATTGACACCATAGCTTCTCATAAGGCTTGCGCGGGTAGGCGCGTCAGGAGCTTTCCCCCGCGGGTGATAACCGTAAAGGGAGGAGATCATGGGCCAAGCGCAGGGCCAGCCAGCCCGCAGCGCCCGCTGCATCGCACTAGTTGGCCCTTATCTCAGCGGCAAGACGACGCTTCTTGAAGCCATTCTGGCGCGCGCCGGCGCCGTCAGCCGACAGGGTTCCATGGCCGCCCAGAACACCGTCGGCGACGCCTCGGAAGAGGCACGGCACCACGGTATGAGCGTTGAGCTCAACGTGGCAGAGGTCAACTTCCTCGACGACAATTTCACCTTCCTCGATTGCCCGGGCTCCATCGAGTTCCAGGCCGACGCCTTGAACGTGCTCACCGCCTGCGACGCGGCGGTGGTGGTGTGCGAGCCGGACGAGAAGAAGGTGCCGGCGCTGCAGCTGATCATCAAGCAGCTCGAAGATCGCGGCATCCCGCACTTCCTGTTCATCAACAAGATCGACAAGGCCGAGGCGCGCGTGCGCGATATCGTGCCGATGCTGCAGCCGGCGAGCACCAAGCCGCTGGTTCTGCGGCAGTTGCCGATCTGGGAGAACGACATCGTCACCGGCTTCATCGATCTGGCGCTCGAGCGCGCCCACATCTATCGCGAGCACGCGCCGAGCGAGGTGGTCGCGATCCCCGAGGCGCTTGCCGACAGCGAGGCCAAGGCCCGCTTCTCCATGCTGGAGAAGCTCGCCGATTACGACGACGAGCTGATGGAGCAGCTCTTGGAAGACGTGCCGCCGCCGCGCGACAAGATCTTCGACGATCTCGCCAAGGAGTTCCGCGATGGGCTCATTTGCTCCGTCCTGCTGGGCTCGGCCGAGAGCGGCCACGGCATCTTCCGCCTGTTGAAGGCGCTTCGCCACGAGGTGCCGTTCATCGAGAGCACGGCGAAGCGGCTTGGCGTGGCGGGCGCGCCCTCATGCGCCTATGTGCTCAAGACCTTCCACACCGCCCACGGCGGCAAGCTGTCGCTCGCCCGCGTGCTTGGCGGGGTGTTTGCCGATGGCACCGTCGTGCATGGCGGCGCCGATGACGAGCGCATCTCCGGCGTGTTCACCGTCATGGGCCAGGAGCCCGCCAAGCGTGGCGAGGCCGGGCCCGGCGAGACGGTCGCCTTCGGGCGCCTCGATTCCACCAAGACCGGGGACACGCTGACGGCGGAGAAGGGGAAGTCGCTCAAGATCGAGAAGCCTGCTAACGCCAAGCCGGTGTTCGGGCTCGCCATCGCGGCACGCGAGAAGAAGGACGAGGTCAAGCTCACCGCGGCGATCGCCAAGATCATCGAGGAGGACCCCTCCATCTCGCTCACCCACAGCCAGGACATCGGCGAGATGGTGCTGTGGGGACAGGGCGAGATGCATCTTCGCGTGGCGCTGGAGAAGCTGGTGCGCAAATACGGCATCGCCGCCGAAACGCGGCCCCGCACCATCCCCTACAAGGAGACCATCCGCAAGGCCGTGGAGGTGCGCGGCCGGCACAAGAAGCAGTCGGGCGGCCATGGCCAGTTCGGCGACGTGGTGGTGACCATCAAGCCGCAGCCGCGCGGAGGCGGCTTTGAGTTCTCCGACGAGATCACCGGCGGCGTGGTGCCGAAGAACTACATCCCGTCGGTGGAGATCGGTGTGCGCGACTATCTCCATTCGGGCCCGCTCGGCTTCCACGTGGTGGATGTAGCGGTCTGCCTGATCGACGGCTCCTATCACTCGGTCGATTCATCCGACATGGCGTTCCGCCAGGCGGGCCGCATCGCCATGACCGAGGGCATGCCGCAATGCTCGCCGGTGCTGCTCGAGCCTATCATGGCGGTGGAGATCGCCGTGCCGTCGGAGGCCACCGCCAGGATCAACGGTATCATCTCCTCGCGGCGCGGGCAGATCCTGGGCTTCGACACGCGCCCCGGCTGGCCCGGCTGGGACCTGGTGGAGGCGCATCTACCCGAGTCCGAGATCCAGAACCTGATCGTGGAGCTCAGATCGGCGACCTCGGGCGTCGGCACCTTCAATGCGAAGTTCGATCATCTCGCCGAGCTCACCGGCAAGATCGCCGACCAGGTGCTGGCGGGCAGGGGGGCGAAGGCGGCATGAGAGTGTCCGAAGCTTCGAACGTCGCGGCTTCGAACGTCGCGGCATAGGGAGTGGCTGTGCTCCTCGCCTCTGTCATGGCTTGGCACGCCCAATCCGCGATCGAGTTCAAGACGGTCGCCGAGGCGAAGGCGGCGATGCTCGCCAGGCCGGGCGCCACGTCCAAGCTGCAGGACGGCTGGCTCATCATCAACGAGAAGGACGGTCCGATCTGGTCGTTCACGCCGCAGGGCCACGAGGCCTATCCCGCCGTCGGCAAGCGCGTCATTCAAGAGGGTGAGGACGGACGCTTCAGTGTGCTCGCCCTGCTCCTGTGCGAAGCGGCCAAGGACCCATGCGACAGGCTCGCCGAGAGCTATAAGGCGCTGGACGAGGCGATGAAGAGAGCCATCGAGGAGGAGATGGTGAAGCCCAAGCAGTAGCGCTCCTCGGCGCTATTTGTGCCGCTCGTTCTACGAGCGTGTCAGCAGGAGGTGCGGCTGATCTTCGAGCCTTCCAGCGTCAGATTGTACATCAGCCCCTTCTGGTCCAGCACGAAGCCGATGACCGGGCTCGTGATCTTGTCGGTGTCGATCGAGCCGTCGACGCCGAGCGTTATCAAGGTCACCGACCCGTCGACGCCGACTTTCCAGCCGGCCTTGCGGCTGAAGCCGTGAAGCGCGTCGTTGGTCATGAACATGATGATGACGGAGTGCGCTTGCGCCCCCAATTGGAAGCCGAACGAGGCCGCGATCAGATTGTAGCAGCCGGCAGGCCTCCCGCCGATAAGCATGGCGCCATCGCCATATGCTNNAACTCATGGCGCCATCGCCATATTCCCCGCCAAATCCGATTCCTGCCTGACCACGGTCGGGAAGACCAGAATTCCGGCGGCTTTGCTCGCAATCTCCGGCCCGCCTCGCGCCTCACGGTAGAATTCGTCCAGCGTCGAGCGGACGTCGGAGCCGATCCGGCCTGCCGAAGCGTCGCTCGCAGGCAGCCCCAGCATCGCGGTGAGCCCAAGCAAGACAACGCATAATGCTCGTTGGACGAGTTTCATGGCCGAGACGCCCCCCTGATTCGAAATTTCCTGGATGATGGGAGCCTAACATTGCGGCTGGTTAAGGATGTCTTTCGCTTGCGCCTGGGCTAGAGGCGGGTTGCGCGGCGCCGCAGGCGGCGAGCCTCGTCGAGGCGCATCTTCCCGACGGCCGAGATGCGGACCCTAATCGTGGAGTTGCGCTCGGCGACCTCAGGCGTCGGCGCCTTCAACGCCAAATTCGATCATCTCTGCCCACGCTCACGGCCAAGATCGCCGACCAGGTGCTCGCGAGCAGGGCCACGAAGGCCGCTTGAGCGGCATCCCGCCGCAAACCGGGCTCCATGCCTCGTGCTGAGCGGCGGCCGCAAAGTCGTCTCGTCCGCTATTGACGCTGAGCGGACATAAGGCGGTGCATATAGGTGTCTACCTTGTTCTGCCGACAATAGCCGACTTTCCCCCCTGATAGCTCTCGCCCCTCTTAGGCTTCTGCCAGCGCGGCGCGGACCGCTGCCAGGTCGCGAAGTGCGGCTTCGTCGAGCTTCGGGAATTTGGGATCGATCGCCTCCAGCGTCTCGACGATCGCCGCGGCGACGACGAGGCGGGTGAACCATTTGTGGTCCGCGGGCACGACATACCAGGGCGCNNTCGGCGGGCACGACATACCAGGGCGCGTCTTCCGTCGCGGTTGCGCGGATCAATTCGTCATAGGCCCCCATGAATTGGTCCCAGAGCTTGCGCTCGCCCACATCGCCCGCGTTGAACTTCCACTGCTTGGCCGGATCGTCGAGGCGTGCGAGCAGGCGCTTCTGCTGCTCCTTCCTGGAGACGTGCAGGAAGAATTTGATCGGCACGATGCCGTTCCGCGCTAAGTGCCGCTCGAAGGCGTTGATGTCCTCGAACCGCTCGTTCCAGATGTTCTTGGTGACGAGTTTGGGCGGCAGGCTTTGGTGCTCGAGCAGCTCCTTGTGCACGCGCACCACGAGCACCTCCTCGTAATAGGAGCGGTTGAAGATGCCGATATGCCCGCGCCGCGGCAGCGCGACGCTCGTGCGCCAGAGGAAATCGTGATCGAGCTCGAGCTGGCTCGGCGCCTTGAAGGAATGCACGTCGCAGCCTTGCGGATTGACGCCGGACATTACGTGCTTGATCACGCTGTCCTTTCCCGCCGCGTCCAGCCCCTGCAGGATGATGAGGATCGCGTAAGTGTGATCGGCGTAGAGCCGCTCCTGCAAGGCGGAGAGGCGCTTGACGCCTTCGGCAAGCAGCGGCTTGGCCCCGTCCTTCTCGATGTCGAGCCCGCATCTGTCGGCGGGATCGATCTCGGCGAGGCGGAAGTCGCCGCCTTTGCGGATGCGATAGCGTTTGAGGACGTCGGATGGGAGCATTGTACCGCCTTAGGATAGGCCCGGGTTGGGCTTAGGCTAACGCATCAGATTGACCCTTCGCTACACCCCCGGGTCCGGCCCGCTCAATGCCGGCGCGGATGAGGTCGATGGCCTCGGCGGGCTCCACCCAGCGGAGCACCTTCACCCATTTGCCCTTTTCGAGATCCTTGTAGTGCTGGAAGAAATGGCCGATCTGCTCGACTAGGATTTCCGGCAGGTCGCGATAGCTCGCCACCCGCTTGTAGTAGGGATGAAGCTTGTCGATAGGCACGGCGATGATCTTCTCGTCGACGCCCTTCTCGTCCTCCATCAGCAGCGCGCCTATTGGGCGCGCGCGGACGACGGCCCCCGTCGCCACGGGCGTCGGCGCGATCACCATGCAATCGACAGGATCGCCGTCCTCGGAAAGCGTATGGGGGATGAAGCCGTAATTTGCCGGATAGAACATGGCTGTGTGCAGAAAGCGATCGACGAACATGGCCCCGGATGCCTTGTCGACCTCGTATTTAACCGGCGCGCCGCCTTGGGGGATCTCGATGATGACATTGACCTCGTGCGGCGGATTTTCGCCGACCGGAATGCGGGAGAGGTCCATCGTCTGTCGCCCTTGAGTGCGGTTGCCCGAAGCGGTTTTTAGGTTGGATTTATGAGCTTAGCTGCTCTCGGGTCGCTGTGTTTCACTTTGTGAGCCTCAAGCTTCGGACCAGCCGGCGACGGTATCTCTTGCATGACGATCATCTCGTCATCGCCGACGACCCCGAGATCCACATCCTTGTCCGGCAAGATCACGATCGTTTGGGGGCCGATACAAACCACAACCTGGTTTCTTTTGCGGGCTGCCAGCCGTGCCCACTCTTTCAATTGCGAATAGTAAGGCTCTGCCTTCCACGCGTCCGGCCGGCCCGGATCGACATAAGCCGCCAGCCTTCTCCCGCCCGCCTCGGCTGCCACAACGATTTTGCACTTCGAAGGACGCCATGCCTCCTTCAGCGTGCCGAGGGTGAGGAAGCCGCAGTGAAACTCACCGCATGAGGGTGGTCGCATTGCATAGATGCGGCAGCCAACGCCGATGTCGCAATGGCCACACCAAACGCCCTTGGGCTTGCCGAGCTCGGCGATGCCCAGCAGCTTGCAGCAGAGCGTGCAGCCATCGTATCCACGCCCGGGCACGACGGGATCGGCATCTGGCGCGGAAGAAGCGGTCATCACCCCGCGGCTTCGCTAAGGCTTTCCACCTCGGCGAGATATTTCTCGGCGTCGAGCGCGGCCATGCAGCCCTGGCCTGCGGCAGTCACGGCCTGGCGGTAGACGTCGTCGGTCACGTCGCCGGCGGCGAACACGCCGGGCACGCTCGTGGCGGTGGAGTGGGGCGCGGTGAGGATATAGCCCGACGGCTTCATCTCGAGCTGGCCAATGAAAAGCTCGGTGGCGGGCAGATGGCCGATAGCGACGAAGATGCCGTCGATGGGAACCACGATGGTCTCGGCCGTCAGCGTGCTCTTCAGTCTCACGCCGGTCACGGTGCGCGGATTGTCGGTGCCCAGCACCTCGTCGAGCTCCATGTTCCACATCATGTCGATCTTCGGGTTCTTGAACAGGCGCTCCTGCAGGATCTTCTCGGCCCGCAGCACGCCGCGCCGGTGCACGAGGATCACCTGCTCGGCGATATTGGCGAGGAACAGCGCCTCCTCCACGGCGGTGTTGCCGCCGCCTACCACGATCACGGTCTTGCCGCGGAAGAAGAAGCCGTCGCAGGTGGCGCAGGCCGAGACGCCATGGCCTTTGAAATGGCTCTCCGACGGAAGCCCGAGCCAGCGCGCCTGGGCGCCGGTGGCGACGATGAGGCTATCGGCCGTGTACTCGTGGCCGCTGTCGCCCTTGAGCCAAAAGGGGCGCCGCTTCAGGTCCACCGCCTCGATGTGGTCATGCACGATCTCGGTGCCGACGTGCTCGGCTTGCGCCCGCATCTGGTCCATAAGCCAGGGGCCCTGGATGATATGAGCGAAACCCGGATAGTTCTCGACGTCGGTGGTGATGGTCATCTGCCCCCCGGGCTGGATGCCCTGGATCAAGAGCGGCTGCACCATGGCGCGAGCGGCATAGATGCCGGCTGTGTAGCCGGCAGGCCCCGAGCCGATGATGATCATTTTGGCGTGGCGTGGTGGCATGACTGTGTTCGTAAGGCAACGGAATTGATGGGAAGCGTCCATGCCACCCTCAATGTTGATGATAACGGACGTGGCTTCTTAAGCGGCGGCGATAATTGTACGGCTGGACTTGGCTTCACTCCCATGCCTTGGGAGTAGACGAAAAATACTGGTAAGTGCATTGGTGAGATACCAGAGTCATGAATTCTCCTGCAAAATCCTTCGACCAAACGAGCTTGAGCTGCAATGAAGCCACTTAAATGAGCAGCTTCAAAGAGTCTTCCGTCTCTCTAAGTTAAGGGTAACGCGTTTGATGGCTGCAGACAATCTATGACGGACACGATGGAATGACCGCTTGCTATCGGAGACCATCCAGTTCATTTGAATCGAGCGCCGTACACCTTCAAACATGTCATGGCCGTGCCACGAATTTTCGACGCACTTAAACACAAGCAATGTCCCGTTGTCGGGCGACACCTCGTCAGCGAAAGCTTCGAGATCATAGTTGTTGCGTAAAAGACGAAGTCTACCGCCTTGGTGATGCCACGTGTCATTGAGATAGAGGAGCACGGTGATGATCTTGTCCTTAGAATCCGTGTGGATTTTACCATCGGTTGCCCGACAATAACCTCTCAACGAATACATTTTTGGTCGGCCAGAAAGTTCTACCCCAAATTTTTCCTCAATAGTTCGTTCGAACTCTGCGCTCTCAAGTTCGTTTATGACTTCTCCAAGCGAGTGCGGAAGCGTAACGGCCTCAAGAGGGTATGATCCAGCTTTGATATGCGGAAACGCGTCTATCACCCTTCTTAGGGGTTCGCGCCGCAAGAAATTTTGCACTATGATATAGGGAAAAGGATCAGTTTTAGCCTCGGCTCTAACTAGGCTGGCGATGTCGAGATGAGTCACTGGAATATCTTCCTATGCTTGTGAGTTCTTACATGCGAGCCGACGCCGCTCAATCTCGCCTGCGATAGTGGCGGTCGAATCAACGGCGGCATAGTTCCAACTCTCAAGTTGAGCAAACGATTCCGGCAAGCGTCGGGTGGCTCCAAATCGCCGCAGATTCGCGTGGAACTTTGCGAACTTTGCGGATCCGCCCTCAGGTTCGAAAACATACACTGGGCGGCCGGTTGAACAAGCTTCGCTGGTCATGTTTATTGAATCGGCGGTGACGATCAGGAGATCGGCATGGGCGAGAAACAATGCGTAAGGATTCGGTTCCTCGCCGTTCCAGATGATGTGCGGCGCGGTGGTCGCCCTATTGAGGGCGGCAATAAGGGTTTTGGATGTGCGCCTGGATGACGCGATAAGAAAGCTTGCCCCAAGTCCGGCAAGTGACTGCACCGCTGCGATGAGCCGCATCGTAGTTGATTGGGTGAAGCGATAGACGGCATTCGATCCGCCAAGCAGGATTGCTACGCGAGGACGAGGTAGGAGGGCGATATCGTGCGGTATAGCCATCCGCAAGTTTGCGAGCCGTTCCTGTGAGAATGGGTGTGGTGCCGTCAAGGTCTTGATGACATTCTCGCCTTCGAGGCTGTCGTGGGCCGGAACACAGATTAGGTCAGCAGTACCGATTCCGGTTCGGGGGTCTTGGATCACGACGGTGAAGGTCCGCCGTCCAGCATGCTTGCGAAGCGCTCTTAAGTAGGGAATGCTCTGGCGGCCGGTGGCGATTGCGAGATCCGGAAATGGCGGCGCGAAGACGTTTCCGGTCTGAGCGAATCGTTCAGAGGGCGCAACGGGGCCCCAAGGTGCCAATATCCGCCACGGCCATGTCGGAGAAACGCGCTTGATCGCATACGTGAGCCCAAGCCTCTCTGCCACACCGATGCACTGCACCTCCATGCCTGCCTTTCCGTCGGTGATGATCCAAGTTTGGGGGCACATTTAGCAGCTGCGCTGGCCTTCGCTAACGTCACGACGTGTGCCTACATGATCTCAGCGCAGGCAAGCAGTAAATAGATCTCTAACTCCGACGGGAATGGTTACAACCGGAATCTCGCTGGGATCGTTGATGGGCTTCTACGGCTCACGGCATCGTCTGTCCAGACTGACGGCTTCCGCGGCAATCCCTTGGGCTTCCATGCCGACCGAGCCATCGGTCGCTATGAAGTTCCGACCAGGGCGCGGTCTTACCGGCGCTGCTGTAACTTCCGGAACGTTGGGCGCTCAATTTCTTTTCGATTCTTCTCGTTAGAGGACCTAAAATTGGGCGAAGCAGCGCCGGTCGATCGAGCAGACGTCTTGTGCTGCCGCTTCTAGCCCGGGCCCCTCATCACCGTCCAGGGAGCGAAGAATGCGAAGAGCCCACCTCGATGCGACCGATTGGCGGATCCTGCGCGAGTTGCAGGCTGACGGCCGCATTACCAATGTCGAGCTTTCGCGGAAAGTGGGGATCTCGGCTCCGCCCTGCCTGCGGCGCGTGCGTGCGCTGGAGGAGGCGGGCATTATCCGCGCCTATACGGCGCTACTCAACGACAAGGCGCTCGGCTTCGACGTGACCGCCTTCGCCATGGTCGGGCTGCACAGCCAGGCCGAGGTCGATCTTATCGCCTTCGAGGAGCGGGTGCGGAGCTCGCCCATCGTACGCGACTGCTACATGCTCTCGGGCGAGATCGATTTCATGCTCCGATGCGTGGCGCCCGATTTGAGCGCGTTCCAGGAGTTCATCATCCACGAGCTGACCGCGGCGCCCAATGTGGCAAGCGTCAAGACCTCGCTCGTCATCCGCGCCTCCAAGCACGCTTTCGGCGTGCCCTTCGAGTTGACGGCGAGCGACGGCGCGCCGGTCTCATAGCATGCAAGATGCGGGAGATTCAGTGGCGGACGCCAATCCGGTCCTGGTGGAGGTGACGCGCGGGAGCGTGGTGGAAAGCTGCCATCGCGGCGCCATCGCGATTGCCGATGCGGAAGGCCGAAGCGTGCTGGCGCTCGGGCACGTCGAGCGGGCCGTGTTCCCGCGCTCTGCCGTGAAGGCGATGCAGGCGATCCCGCTGATCGAGAGTGGTGCGGCGGATGCCTTCGGCCTTGGCGATGAGGAGCTGGCCGTTGCTTGCGCCTCCCATGGCGGCGAAGCGATCCATGTCGCGGCGGTCCGCAGCCTACTCGCCAAAGCCCGCATCGACGAGGGCTTGCTCGCCTGTGGCGCCCATTGGCCGCTCGGCGAGGCCGAGGCGCGTGAGCTGGTGCGCCGAGGCCAACCCCCTCAGCCCATCCACAACAATTGCTCGGGCAAGCATGCCGGCATGCTCGCCACCGCCGCTCATCTTGGGCTTCGGCTCCAAGGCTACGAGCTGCCGGAGCACGAGGTGCAAATCGCGATCGCGCGGGTGATGTCGGAGATCTGCGGCGTGCATCTGGATCGGGCGCAGATGGGCATCGATGGCTGCTCGGTGCCCACCTTCGCCTTGCCGCTGAACGCGCTCGCCACGGGCTTCGCCCGCCTTGCAGGGGCGCATGCGCTCTCCTCTCCGCGACGAAACGCAGCGCAAAGGCTGATGGGTGCCTGCTTTGCAGCACCGGTGCTGGTGGCCGGCGAAGGGCGCTTCGATACCATCGTCATGGGCGGCCTGGCGCCTCATGTCTTCGTGAAGGGCGGCGCCGAGGGCGTGCATTGCGCGGCGCTGCCCGAGCTTGGATGGGGGCTCGCGCTCAAGCTCGATGACGGCGCCAAGCGGGGCGCCGATGCAGCCATGGCCCATGTGCTGGCCGCGCTAATCCCTAAAGCGCAAGGAGTGCTTGCCGATTATCTCGAAGGCGATCTGCGCAACTGGCGCGGGAAGCGCGTCGGGCGCGTACGCCCAAGCGCGGCGCTGCTGGATGCGGTCGCGGAGCTTGCTCGCTGCCATGATTTCGCTGCGTCCAGCGTGCACCGTTGATCGGGCATTCCCGGTCGGGCACAATGCTCGCTTATGTGCATGGACGATAAAGAGCGGGGCGCGCGTCCCGGCAGGGAGGAAGAAGGATCATGCGTCTGACCAAAGTGAGCTTCGCGATCGTCGCTGGCCTGGCCGCACTGTTGGCGACGGGCGCGGGAACCGCCTTCGCCCAGCCGATGTCCCCACCCGGCGGCCAGCTGAAATGCGACGTGGAAGGCGGCGTGAGCTTTTTCGTGGGCTCAAGCCGCAGGCTCGATTGCGTCTTCACGCCGACCGACAGCCCGCCTGAATTTTACAAGGGCTCAATCAACCGGGTCGGCGTCGATATCGGCTTCCAGTCCGCCGGCGTGATCGTTTGGGCGGTGCTGTCGCCTGGGCTGACCCGCGGGCCAGGCTCGCTCTCCGGCAATTACGTCGGCGCTTCGGCCGCGATCGCGACGGGGCTGGGCGTTGGGGCCAATGCTCTGGTTGGCGGCAACAAGGTCGTGCTCAACCCGATCAGCGTGAGCGGCGACATCGGCATCAACGTCGCAGCGGGGATCGCCGACATCGATCTCGTCTATGTGGGCGGTCCGGCCCCAATGATCCGCGAGCGGGTGCCCTTCGGGCCTCGGTGAGGTGCTCACATCTAGCGCGCGACGTTGGCGTAGACCGCGAGGTTGCGATAGGCCTCGGCGCTCCCTTGAGCGAGGTCGGGGCCAATGGGCCTCGGCCCATCCATGGCGCGAATGGCGCCATCCTTGGCGCCGGTGATGAGGTTGTCGGTGATGAGCGCCGTGCGGGCGCCCGGCGCCGTCGACACGCCGATGCCGATATGGGCGTTGCGGATGAGATTGTCGGTGACGCTCACATCGCGCAGATAGCTGCCCCAGCCGATGAGGATGCCGAAGGCCGGTGCGCCTTCGATGACATTGCTGCTGACCACGCTGTCGGCCTCCACCCCAATGCCGATGCCGCGGGAATCGGCGTCCTTGCGGAAGAAGAGATTGCGGATGATGTTGCCCTGCACCACGGCAAGCCGGCCGCCCTGTTTGAAGTTGGTGACCGAGATGCCCATGGCGGCGGTGTCGACGAGATTGTTGGCGATCACCGCGCCCTCGAAGGCGAACTCCGAATAAAGCGCCACCTCGCCGAGGCGCGCGCAGGAATTGCCGAGCATCTGGCAGTTCGAGCCAGAATTCGAACGGATTGCCGAGAAGGCACAATCGGCGATGCGGTTGGCGTTCACCAGCACTGAGCCGGCGCGAAACACATTGACGCCGTTTCCGTTCTGCCCGCTGCCGCCGCTCTTGGCCGCGATGCGCTCGATGCGGTTGGAGGTGACGATGGTGCCGTCCTCGCCCGGCTCGGACCTCCAGACTAGGATGCCGTTGTCGCCGCAATCGCGCACATGGTTGTGGGCGATCTCGAACCCGGCCGCGTCCTCGCTGAACAGTCCGCCTTTGGCGATGTCGCCGATCTCGCAGTCGCTGAAGCGTCCCGCAACCTGCCGCAGCACCACGCCGTCACCGCCGCTTGCGAGGAAGCGGCAGTCCGAGACGTCGAGATGCTTGGCCGCCGTGGCGATGAGAAGCGCGCCGCCGTCGCCGAGAGGCTGGCTCGCGCCGTCCAGCACGAGACCCTCCAGGCGGACGTCGTCGGCCTGGTCGATGCCCAGTACCGCATCGCCGCCGCGATAGCGGAGGATGGATCTCCCCGGCACGCCTTGGATGTGGGTGCCGGATTTCAGCGTGAGCCGGTTCGTGGCGTAAATGCCGGCCGGCAGGAAGAGCGGCGTGCCCGACTGGGCGGCGGTGTCGGCCGCTTCCTGCAAGGATGCGGTCTGGTCGATGCCGCCACCGCCCGGCACGACGCCATAGGTGCTCAAGGCTTGCGGCACCTCGGTCTCGCGTAAGGTGCGCGCCTGCGCCAGGCGCGGACCGGTGGCGACGGCAACGCCGAGCCCCAAGGTCCCGAGCATCAACTGCCGGCGGCCAACGGTCATGGACTAAACATCCTCAACTGCTAACAGGCCTGCTCGCTCCAGCAAGAGCGGTGCCACGCTTTGCCGCGACGGGCCTCCTTGCGTTGTCTTCGCTCGCCAAGGCGAGGCCGAAGCGCAGGATCGCTTCGGCGCCGCGTAAGAGCTCAGCCTCGGTGAACGTCCCGCCGTCAGCCTTGGTAGGGGGCATGTGCACGAAAGCGGCGAGGCAGGGTGTCTCCTGGCGTCGGGCCCATTCAAGCGAAAGATAGTAAAGAAAGTTACAGAGATAGCGGCCGGCGGAGCGCGAGGCTGCGGCTTGGAGCCCCTGCTGCTTGAGATGACTGGCGAGCCGTGCAGCCGGGAACCCGGACTGGAGGCGGTCGGGGCCACTGGCGCGGAGGCTGCCGGTCGTTGGCAGCGCGCCCACCGCGTCGGGTCGCGCCATGACACGGTTATGGGCGAACCGCTCGATGCGGAATCCGCGGGCGCGCCGGGAGAGACCAAAGTTGAGGATGAGCCCTGGCCTGATCGCGTCGAAGAGGCGCGGCGCGCGCGAGGCGACGGCGTCCCATTCGCTGGGCAAGACTTCCGCATGCAGGGTGGCGCCGAAACCGGCCTGCGGCGCGGCGGAGGCGAGCCTCTCGACCAGCCAGGCGGAGGGATTGTCCGGCGTGCCGGGAAACGGACCGAAGCCGGTGAGGAGCAGTCTGAGCGGAGGCATGCCACCCGATTAGACAAGCTAAGCCGGGTGGGAAAGGGGAATTATGGCGCTCACCCCATGCAGGGTGGCCCGTTGATCCCTCGATAAGCAGCTATTGTCTTGGAATTGGCGCACGAACGGTCCACACTGGCCCTGTGTGGGGGGCGATCGAATGTTCAATTCGATCCGCTATGGCTGCCCTAAAGGGCGCCCATTCCTTTCGTCCCGGCACTTGGTTTGTCTCAATCCAAGGAAGTCGGGCGGAATGGCGGTCAGACCGCAACGCGGCTCAATCTTTCATCTCATCATGATCAAGCCGTCGCATTACGGCGATGACGGCTATCCAATTCAGTGGCTGCGCTCGGCAATCCCATCCAACACGCTCGCTTGCTTGAACGGCATTGCCGAGGATTGCGCGGCCCGTAACGTGCTGGGCGAGGGGGTCGAGCTCCGGGTCGAGGCTTACGACGAGACCAACAGGCTGGTGCGGCCGGCCCGCATCATGCGCCAGATCGAGCGCGACGGCGGCAAGGCGCTGATCGCCATGATCGGAGTGCAGTCCAATCAATACCCGCGCGCCTTGGATCTTGCGCGTCCGTTCAGAGAGAAAGGCTTCCCCGTCTGCATCGGAGGGTTTCACGTATCGGGCTGCATTTCCATGCTCGACGATCTGCATGTGACCTTGCAGGAGGCGCAAGCGCTGGGCATCAGCCTGTTTGCGGGGGAGGCCGAGGACGGTAGGCTCGACGAGGTCTTAAGGGACGCCTATCGGGGAGAATTGAAGCCACTCTACAATCACATGAAGGACCTGCCCGATCTTGCGAACCAGCCGATCCCTATGCTGCCGCTCGATCACATCCGTCGCTACGCCGGATCAACCTCGAGCGTCGATCTCGGCAGGGGCTGTCCTTTCCAGTGCTCGTTCTGCACCATCATCAATGTGCAGGGCCGCAAGAGCCGCTTCCGCACCGTCGACGATCTGGAGCTGATCATCCGGCAGAATGCCGAGCAGGGCATCCATCGGTTTCTGATTACCGACGACAATTTCGCGCGCAATCGGAACTGGGAGGGCTTTTTCGACCGCATGATTTGGCTGCGCGAAAGCGAGGGTTTGCGGATCAGCCTCACCATCCAGGTCGATACGCTTTGCCACAAGATCGACCGCTTCATCGACAAGGCAAAGCGCGCCGGCGTGAACCGCGCCTTCATCGGGCTGGAGAACATCAATCCCGACAGCCTGATCGGCGCCAAGAAGCGGCAGAACAAGATCACCGACTACCGGCGGATGCTGCAGGATTGGAAGCGGGCCGGTGTGATCACCTATGCCGGCTATATCATCGGCTTTCCCAACGACACCAAAGAAACCATCCGGCGCGACATCGAGATCATCAAGCGCGAGCTGCCCATCGACATCCTCGAATTCTTCATCCTCACGCCCTTGCCCGGATCGGAGGACCACAAAGTGCTCTACAACAAGGGCGTCTGGATGGACCCCGACATGAACAAATACGACACCAATCATGTGGTGACGGAGCATCCGCTCATGCCCAAGGCCGAGCTCGAGGAGGCCTACAGGGATGCGTGGCTGTGGTTCTTCACCCCGCAGCATATGGAAACGGTGATGCGCCGGGCCGCGTCCTGTGGGGTGAGCGCCGGAAAAGTCATGTTCATGATGCTTTGGTTCTTTTTCTCGATCCGCTATGCCCGCGTCCATCCGCTCGACGGCGGATATTTCCGGCTGCGATTTAGGAAAGACCGGCGCCCGGGCGTGCCGCGCGAGACCATGCTGCGGTTCTATCCGCGCTATCTCTTCGACATCGTCCACAATCATTTCTGGATGGGCTATTGGCTCCTGCGCATGGGGATCGTCCGCCAGCGCCTCCGCTACGATAAGAGCGTACCGCATTACACCGATCTCTCGCTCACCGCGCCGCAAGAGGATGAGTATGACGACCTTGCGCTTTTCGGCGCTACGCGGGGCGGGCAGGCAGCCGTCGCCAAGCGTCTGAAGGAAGACACCGCCCGGCAGGCGCTGCACGCGATGGCCGTTCTTTAGCACCGGCCGAGACGCGGGGAAGCGATCGGCGGGCTTACGGTTCGTGCCGGCCAAGCAGCTTTGCCAGTTGCTCGGCGGCAGCCGCCGGCGTCACCTGGCCATCCCGCACTTTTGCTTCCAGCTCGCTCCACTGGCGCGCCGCGCGCCGGCTGTCCTTGAAGGAAGCGACCAGCCGCTGGTCGAACAGCTCGCGCATCCAGGTCACGGCTTGCTCGCTGCGGCGCTTGGCGAGCGCGCCGGAGGCCTTGAGCTCCGCCTGCCGCTCTTCGATCTTGGCCCACAGCGCGTCGAGGCCCAGATTCTCTCTGGCCGACACCGTAAGCACGACGGGCTGCCAGTCAGGATGGCCGGCGGCAAGAATGTGCAGCGCGACGCGATAGTCGGCTGCCGCGCGCTCGGCGCGGTGGACATTGTCGCCGTCCGCCTTGTTGACGGCGATGATGTCGGCAAGCTCCAGCAGCCCCCGCTTGATGCCTTGCAACTCGTCGCCGGCGCCCGGCAGCGCCACCACGACGAAGATATCGACCATGTTGGCGACGGCGATCTCCGACTGGCCGACGCCTACGGTCTCGACCAGCACCAGATCGTAGCCTGCCGCCTCGACCAGCGCGATGGTCTCCCGCGTGGTCTTGGTCACCCCGCCCAGACTGTCGCCGGCGGGGGAGGGGCGGATGAAGGCGTTCTCCTCGGTGGCAAGGCGCCCCATGCGGGTCTTGTCGCCGAGAATTGAACCGCCGCTACGGGTCGAGGTGGGGTCGACGGCGAGCACCGCGACCTTGTGGCCTTTGGCGATGAGATTTAGGCCGAGCTGGTCGATCAGCGTGGACTTGCCGGCGCCAGGCACGCCGCTGATGCCGACGCGGATGGCGTTGCCGGTGCGGGGGTTTAGACGGTCAAGCATGGATTGCGCGCGGGCCCGGTCCTCGGGCTTGGCGCTTTCGATGAGCGTGATGGCGCGCCCGAGCGCGACGCGGTCACCCGCGAGCACGCTATCCACCATGCGATCCATGTCGAGCTTCGGCGCATCGCTCCCATGCATGGGATGCGGCGTAGGGGCAAACCGCGCAGAGCGCAAGGCCGATGTGGGGCAGTCGCTAAGCGGGAACTCGTTACTATGCCGGCTTGGCCGGACGCGGGGTGCGGACAAGGCGGATCAGCACCGCCATGGTCGCGAGCGTCGCCACATAGGCGATGAGCTGCAGCGCCGTCGGCTTGTCGGTATAGCCGATCAGCACGTGCAGCATGCGGCCGAGGATGCTCGATTCGGACAGGAGCCAGGACGTGTCCCACACCCGCGTGTGGAGCGCGGTGACAACACCCGCAGCCTGGAGGAAGCGGATGGCCTGTGCCGCCATTCCGGCAGCGAGCAGCGCCAGCAGGACGGTGGTCACCCTGAAGATGTGGCGGGTCGGGATCGCGATCAGGCCGTAATAGCTGAGAGCGCTCAGCATCGCGCCGGCGAGCAGGCCGAGCAGGCCGCCGGCCAGCAGCGAGGGGGTGGAGGTACCCGCGACCACGATGCCATAGAGAAAAAGGACGATCTCCGATCCTTCGCGCATCACCGCCACGAACACCACGACGGCGAGCGCTGCGAGCGAGCGACGGCCGGCACTCACATCGGCGCCCACTTGGCGCAGCTGAGCTGCGATCTCGCGGCCGTGCTCGGCCATCCACACATTGTGCCAAGTGAGGCTCACGACGGCTGTGATCAGCACGGTGGCATTGAGGAGCTCCTGGCCCGAGCCGGCAAAGGCATTGGAGATGGCGCCGGCAAAGAGCGCCACGACGCTCGCGCCGAGCAGGCCGGCGAGGATGCCAAGTGCAACCCAGCCGCCCCGCCCGGCAATGCCTCTGGTCGCTGCCAGCACGATGCCGATGACGATGCCCGCCTCGACGACCTCGCGGAAGACAATGATCAGCGCGCCGAGCATGGGGCGTCCTATTCGGCGACCAGCGCGCCCTTGGCGGTATCCTCATGATACTCGCCATAGAACTCGTAGCGCCCAGGATCGAGCGGGCTCAGGTGGATCACCGCACTCTCGCCGCCGGCGATGACCTTCTCCACATCGAGATCGTCGCTTTCGAACTCTTCCGGCGTCGGGTCGGCATTGGTGACCCGCAAGGTGACGTCCTGCTTGGCCGGGACATGGATTTCGGCGGGGCTGATGCGGTGGTCCTTGATGGTGAGCGCGATCTCGTCTGCCTGGGCGAGGCCGGCCGAGGCCACAACAAGTGCGCCTGAGATAGCGATGGATGCGACGGCGGTACGGAGGGTGTCGGGCATGGACCTTTCTCGTCGGCTCGTGGGCAAATGGCGGTGGACGCTGGGTTGGCTCAATTCATGACTCTTGTTAGAAGGAATAGCTCGGCCCGCGCGGCGGCGTAACCCTCTTTTCGCCGCGGAGCTCAGGGCTCGCCCTAGGCTGTAATTATTCCAATGTTAATGTTCGCTCTAACCGCCTAGAGCGCTATCGCGTCAGGCTGAATCGCGACAGCGCTAGGTCTTTGTTTGAGCATGATCTTTTCAGAAAACAGGGTTCCCACTTTTCTAAGATCATGCTCTGGAGCTTGGGAGAAAATTCCGACGACGCGTGGGGACGGGCGTCTCATCCCTGCGGCGATCGGACGCAAAAGTGTACCTAAGCTGAAACCACTCGCCTTTTGGCGGCTCCGGCCTGGGTGCCCCCTCACGCCGGGCGGTTGTGGACCCCAGGTCAGCGTCGCAAGACGCCGATCACCTTGCTGGCAAAGCTGAGCCGCTCGGCCATCACCGTGATCACATAAGTGAGCAGCGCCTGGCTCAGCGCAGGGTTCTCCTGCTTGATGCGCTCATAGTTGTGAGCGCTAAGCGCGTAGAGCACGCTCGGCACCTCGGCCTGGATGGTGGCGCTGCGCAGCTGCTGGGTGATGAGCCCCATCTCCCCGATGGTGGTGTGCGGCCCTAAGCTGCGTACCCTTATCATGCGTCCGGGATCGATCTCGACAATGATGCCGACCCGGCCTTCGAGAATGAAATGCATGCAGTCCGCCGGGTCCCCTTGCGAAGCGATGATGCCATCCTGGTTGACCTCGATGCGCTCGCAGGCCTCGGCCAGCTGCTCGGCATAGTCGGCGCTGCCCAGCGTCTGGGTGAACCATTGACGCAAGCTACGCGCATCGGAGCCTTCGCCCGAATGGCTGGCAATCACGGCCTTCTCGCAGGACTCCAGTGCGTGATCGAGATCGTTTGCCAAAATGACGTCGTCGGAGATGAAGCCGCGGTTGCGGAAGGCGCTTTGCAGCTCAGCCGTGAGGCTGACGAGCACGAGACGGGTGCCGAGGTCATCGGCCGCTTGCTTGATCTGGGTGAAGCTATGCATGGCGGAGGAGTCGATGCCCGTGACCAGTCGGAAATCGAACAGCAGGAAGCGGCAGTCCGGGTGGGTTGCGAACAGGGCCTTGACCTGCTGGTAGAGCCGGTTGGCAGAGCCGAAGAACAGATAGCTCTGCAGGCTCATGCCTTGGATCTCGTAGCCGTGGCGCGCGAGGATGGCGAGATCGTCCGGTCCGCGATCCAGCGATGAGCGGTACTCGGAGCCGTCGAAGCTGAACTTGATGGCGTTCACGCGGCTCGCGCTCACCGCAAAGGTCGCACAGCTGATGATCAGGCCGATCAGCACGCCTGCGATAAATCCCCATTGGATGATGATCAGCGTGATGGCGATAAGCGAGGCGTATTCGAGCCGCGACAGTCGTGCCGCCGAGGCGACGAGCCAGACGAACATCAGGCTCGCGCCGAGATAGAGCAGCAATCCGCCGAGAACAAATTTGGGCAAATAAGCGAGGAAGCCTGGATCCACGGTGAGCATGGCCACCGAGAGCGCAGCCACCGCGAGACCGCCGAGGCGTCCGCGGGCACCAGCGGAATAGTTGAGCGTGGTCCGGTTCAGCGAGATGCAGCAGACATAGCCGCCGAGAGCCGCGGATAGGAGGTTGGCGATGCCCAGCGTCTTGAGCTCGCGCTGCAGGTCCGCGTCGCGCCTGGTGACGAACTCGATCCCAGTGGTGTTGAGCAGCGTGGTGACCGCCGTCACGAACATGACGGCGAGCACATCGCCGGTCAGCGCCGGCATCACCCGCCAGGGGAAATTGCGAAGATCGCCAAGGTCCCAGGTGGGCGTCAGCCTGACCGCCGCTGGAGCCTTGAACATCCAACCTAGGGCTTGCGCCTCGGCCAGTGGGGTGCCGGTCAGGAAGAGGGCAACATGGGCGCCGAGAATCCCCGTCAACATCAGGCCTGGCAGGACGAAGGGGCCGTGGGAACGCCGCAAGCCGAAATAGAGAGCAATGGCGATGGCCCCGGCCGCCGCGAGTTTGGCCAGCATCAAAGAGCCAAGGAGGGTGTCGAGGGTCGAAAGATCGAGTCCGTAGTTGGTGATCACCCGCACGGCGCCACTGACCATCAACCAGCCGGTTGCTCCGAGAAAGCCGCCGATCACCGGATAGGGTATGAAGCGGATGGCGCCGCCCGCGCGCGCAAGGCCAAGCGCACCGAGCAGAATGCCGGTCAGCGCCGCCGCCAGCGCCATGACGATCATCACCGGCGCGAGCAAATCGTCGGGGGCGCCATTGGCGATGAGCCGCTCGATCAGCGCTGCCGCCAGGGTCGCTGTGACCGCCGCGGTCGAGCCGTCGGGTCCGGCGATGGCGAAAGGAAGCGAGCTCCGCGCCGCCACGATAAAGGCGGCGATCGTGCTGGTGATGAAGGTCGCCGCGATTCCGTAAGCGAGCCACGGGGTCAGCGGTCCGGCGAAGATCAGGGCAGCAAAGGAGAGGCCATAAGCGACCGATAGAATGCTCGAGACCAGGCCGGCAAAGAGGTCTCGGAAGCCGGCCGCGAAGAGGCCAGTCGCGGGGCTCGCATTGGCCCCGGCAGCGCCATTGACCGACATCCCAAGGAATTTCTGAGGTCTCAAAGCCTTGCTGCCTTTGGTGCGCCGGCTCCGGCCCTCGATATCCTTCGCCAAGATGGAAGGCCGCCAGGCGGCCGCGCCCAAGATGTTATGGCGTGATTCCGTAGCCACGCATAATTCGGGGATATGACAGTTTTCGGACAGCCGCGTGCAGGACCGAGCAGACGGTGCGCCGGGTGAAGACGTCGGATGACAAGCCTTTGTCATACGCGGTACGTACTAAGTACTGAAATAAACTAGGCGGGGACGATCATGACCAAGCCGCTGCCGCCAATTCATCCAGGTGAGGTGCTGAAAGAGGAGTTCATGCAGCCGCTCGGGCTGAGCGCGAATGGGTTCGCCCGCTCACTGCACGTTCCGGCCAATCGGATCTCGGCGATCGTCAAAGGGGCGCGCGCCGTGACGGCCAATACGGCCTTGCGGCTGGCCAAGGCCTTGGGCACCACGCCGGACTTCTGGCTTAACTTGCAGAAGCGATACGATCTCGATTGCGCACGCGATGCGGCGGACTTATCGGGCATCGAGCCTATTCGCACAGGCGTAGGCGGCTAGAGCGCTATCGCGTGAAATAGAATCGCGACAGCACTCTAGCTTTTGTTGGCTACTCCGCCGCCTGCTTGGACTTGGTGCTGGCGCCGAGCTTTTGGAGGAGGTCGATGGCGGCGTCGGCGATCGGCGTCCCTGGGCCGAAGATGGCCTTGGCGCCGGCCGCATAGAGCTCAGGGTAATCCTGAGGCGGGATGACGCCGCCCACGACAATCATGATGTCGCCGCGGCTATGGGACTCCAGCGCCTCGCGCAAAGCCGGCACCAGCGTCAGATGTCCGGCGGCGAGCGACGAGACGCCGACGATATGCACGTCGTTCTCGATGGCCTGGCGGGCGGCTTCCTCCGGCGTCTGGAACAGGGGGCCTATATCCACGTCGAAGCCGAGATCGGCGAAGGCCGAGGCGATGACCTTCTGGCCGCGGTCGTGGCCGTCCTGGCCCATCTTGGCCACCAGGATGCGCGGCCTGCGGCCCTGCTCGGTCTCGAAGCTCTCGATCAGTTCCTTGATGCGGTTAAGGCTTCCATCCATACGCGCGATCTCCGCCTTATAGACGCCGGTGACCGCTGAAACCTCTGCCCGGTGCCGGCCGAACACCTTCTCCAGCGCGTAGGAGATCTCGCCCACCGTCGCCTCGGCGCGGGCGGCGACAACGGCGCCTTCGAGAAGGTTGCCTTTGCCTGTCTCGGCGGAATGGGTGAGCGCGTCAAGGGCCGCTCGCACGGCCGTCTCGTCGCGCTCGGACTTGAGACGGGCAAGCTTCTCGAGCTGCTGTCGCCGGACGGAACGGTTGTCGACCTTGAGGACGGCGATCTCCGCCTCCGTCTCGGGGCGATATTTGTTCACGCCGACGATGGTCTGGCGCCGTGAATCGATGCGCCCTTGCGTGGCCGTCGCTGCCTGCTCGATGTTGCGCTTGGGTATGCCCGCCTCGATGGCGCGGGCCATGCCGCCGAGCTTCTCCACCTCCGCGATGTGGCCGAGAGCGCGCTTGGCGAGGTCGTGGGTGAGGCGCTCCACATAGAAGCTGCCGCCCCAGGGATCGATGATGCGGGTGGTGCCGGATTCTAGCTGCAGCATGAGCTGGGTGTTGCGGGCGATGCGGGCGGAGAAATCGGTCGGCAGCGCTAAGGCCTCGTCAAGCGCATTGGTATGCAGCGACTGGGTATGGCCTTGCGTTGCCGCCATGGCTTCGATGCAGGTGCGCACGACGTTGTTGAACACGTCCTGGGCGGCGAGGCTCCAGCCGCTCGTCTGGCAATGGGTGCGCAGCGTGAGCGAGCGGGGGTCCTTCGGCTTGAACTCTCCCATCAGCTCCGCCCACAGCATGCGTGCCGCGCGCATCTTGGCGATCTCCATGAAGAAGTTCATGCCGATCGCCCAGAAGAAGGAGAGCCGCGGCGCAAACGCATCGACATCGAGGCCCGTTGCAATGCCGGCGCGCACATATTCGACGCCGTCGGCAAGGGTGTAGGCGAGCTCGAGGTCGGCGGTGGCACCGGCCTCCTGCATGTGATAGCCGGAGATCGAGATCGAGTTGAATTTCGGCATCTTCTGGCTGGTATAGGCGAAGATGTCCGAGACGATGCGCATGGAAGGAGTGGGCGGATAGATATAGGTGTTCCGCACCATGAACTCCTTCAGGATGTCGTTCTGGATGGTGCCGGAGAGCTGTTCCGGCGGCACGCCCTGCTCTTCGCCCGCGACGATGAAAAGCGCGAGCACGGGCAGCACCGCCCCGTTCATGGTCATGGAGACCGACACCCGGTCGAGCGGAATGCCGTCGAACAGGGTGCGCATGTCGTAGATGGAGTCGATGGCGACGCCGGCCATGCCGACATCGCTGGTCACGCGGGGATGGTCGGAATCGTAGCCGCGATGGGTGGCGAGGTCGAAGGCGATGGAAATGCCTTGCTGGCCGGCGGCGAGGTTGCGGCGGTAGAAGGCGTTGGAATCCTCGGCGGTGGAGAAGCCGGCNNCGCGATGCCTTCCGGCGTCTGCCATAGGTCGGCCGCGGAAGGAGACGCGGCACCCGTCCTGGTTCGAGCGTCGAAAGCGATGTCAGCGAAGGCCGGGATGCGGGTCATGCATTCAGTCTTTCAAAGGCCTGCTGCAGTAACTGAAGCGTATCACAGCCCTGATAAACGAAAGTCCCGATCCCGGCCGCTGCCAATTCCTGGTCATTGCCGGGCTTGCCTGCGAGATAAATGTGCTCTGCCCCTGCGGCGACAAGCGCCTTCGCCGCCTTAGCCGCTTCACTCGCGTAGACCTTGTCCGATGAGCAGAGGCAGGCGAGCTTGGCGCCTGAGTCTTTGAACGCTTTCACTATGGCTTCGCTCCCGGTCAGCCCACTCTCGGTCACGGCCTCGATGCCGCCCGACTCGAACAGGGTCTTGGCGAAACCTGCCCGCGTGGTGAAGTCGGCCGGCCGGCCCAGCGTCGCAAGGAAGACCCTTGGCCGCTCACCGTGCTTGGCGAGATAGACGTCGCTTGCGTCGCGTAGGCGCTCGAAGGGCTCGGCGAGCCTGAAGGCGCGGAGCGGCTCGAATATCTGATGAGCGGCGGTTTGCGGGCTGGAAGACTCCGCGGCTCTTAGCACGCTGACCGGCTCCTCATTGAGGTCGGGGAAGTCGCTCGTGCCGACCAGGGGCTCACTTCGGCGCGCGACGTTGACCTCACGCTCGGCCCGCACCTTGGCCACCTCGCGCTGGATTAAGCCTGCGTTGAGCGCGGCCGCGCTGCCGCCGGCGCGCTCGATCTCCTGAAATCCCTTCCATGCGGCGGCAGAGAGCTCGTCGGTGAGGGCCTCGATCGCGCCGGAGCCCGCGGCAGCATCGGCGACGCGGTGGAGATTCGCCTCCTCGATGAGAATGGTCTGCGTGTTGCGGGCGATGCGGCGCGCATGCTCCTCAGGCACGCCAAGCGCTGCCGTATAGGGCAGCACGGTCACCGCATCGGCGCCGCCGACCGCGGCAGCGAGGGCGCCGATCGTGGCGCGCACGATGTTCCCATGCGGATCGCGCTTGGTCATCATGCGCCACGCCGTCTCGGCAGCGACGAAGGCCGGACGGGGCGCGAGCCCGCAAGCCTCCTCGACGCGCGCCCAGAGCTTCCGGAGGCTGCGAAATTTCGCGATGGTCAGGAACTGGTCCTGGTCGGCGGCAAGCCGGAAGAAGATGAAGCGGCGCGCGTCGTCGAGCGCGATCCCTTGCGCCTCCATCGCGCGCAAATAGGCGACGGCATTGGCAAGCACGAAGGCAAGCTCCTGGACCTCCGAGCCGCCAGCCGCGTGCACGGGCCGGCCGTCGGCGACGGCGAAAGGCCCCTTGAAGCCTTGGCGGGCAAGATCGGCAATGAAGCCCGTGACGATCGGTGCGATCTCGCTCCACGGCATGGGGGGAGCGCCGCTTGCGGCCATGGCGCCGAGCGGGTCGAAGCCGAAGCGGATGTCCACGGCGGAGGGCGCGACCCCTTTCGCCTTGACGTAGGCCGCGACCATGCCGGCCGCCTGCCGCGACGGCGGACCGAACTCGAGCTCCAGCGTGACCCCGGCGTCGAGATGGACGCTTCCCAGCGCTTGCGCGATGGCAGCTTCGGTGGAGGAGAGCGCGTAGCCGTAATCGCTGATGGCGCCGGGGAACACGAGCGTCACGCCGCTCGCGCCATTGTTCAGATCCTCGAGGATTTGCGCATTGGCGAGAGCGGGACCCTGCAGATCGATGCGCTGCATCACCGCCCAAGCCTGGCCTGCGGCGCGACCGGGGATGGGACTTGCGTTCTTGGCGCGTCCATAGAGCGGCTCGATGACGATGCCGTCATAGCTCTTCGAGCGGAGCGTGTCGAAGGGTGCGCCTTTCAGCGCCTCGGCGACGAGCGCCCGCCAGTCCGCTTCGCGGCCCTCGGCAACCTCCAGAGATGATTCAGCCATTGATGATCTGACCTTAGCCTTGCAAACCTCCTCCTAGCACGAAGCCGAAGGAGCAAGAAAGCCATGGTAGACAACGTCGAAAAGGGGCTTCCGCGACGGGGCGCCCTCTTTGCGATAGCGCTCGCCAAACGTTAGAGTTCCCGCCAACCAAGAGGAGGAGCGGCCATGGCCAAGCGCAAGGCGCCAGCAAGGCAGGGGGCATCCGAGCGTTGAGACTGGCGGCGGCAAGCCCCCCGCCGACAGCGTCTATATCGGGCAGAGCATTAAGCCCGAGTTCATCTATCTCAGGCTCGCCAACCGCCATGGCCTGATCACCGGCGCCACGGGAACGGGCAAGAGCGTCACTTTGCAAGGGCTGGCGGAGGGCTTTTCCGATCAAGGCGTTTCTGTCTTCTGTGCCGACGTGAAGAGCGATCTTTCCGGCCTCGCCGAGGCGGGCGCGTCCACTGCGCGGCTGGAGGAGCGGGCCAAACAGATTGGCTTCAAGAATGAGTCCCGGGCGTATCCTGTGATCTTCTGGGACCTGTTCGGCGAGTAGGGCCATCCGATCCGGACGACCATCTCGGAGATGGGCCCGCTGCTCTTGTCGCGGCTCATGGACTTGAGCGAAGCACAGGAAGGCGCGCTCAACATCGCCTTCAAGATCGCCGACGAGGAGAAGCTGCCTCTCCTTGATCTCAAGGACTTGCGGGCGCTGCTTGAGGATCTTGCGGCGCGGGCGAGCGAGCTCACCACAAAATACGGCAACATCACCAAGGCGTCGGTCGGCTCGATCCAGCGGTCGCTGCTGGTGCTCGAGCAGCAGGGTGGCGCGAACTTCTTCGGCGAGCCGGCGCTCAAGATCTCCGACTTGATGCGGACGGCGCGCGACGGTCGCGGCTATATCAACATCCTTGCCGCACAGAAGCTGATGGACTCGCCGCGCCCCTACGCGACCTTCCTGTTGTTCCTGATGTCGGAGCTGTTCGAGGAGATGCCGGAGGTGGGCGACCCCGACAAGCCCAAGCTCGTGTTCTTCTTCGACGAGGCGCATCTCCTGTTCAACGACGCGCCGAAGGCGCTGTTGCAGAAGGTCGAGCAGGTGGTGCGGCTGATCCGGTCGAAGGGCGTCGGCGTTTATTTCGTGACGCAGAACCCGCTCGACGTGCCCGACACGGTGTCAAGCCAGCTCGGCAACCGCGTGCAGCACGCGCTTCGCGCCTTCACGCCGATCGAGCAGAAGGCGGTGAAGGCGGCAGCGACCACGCGGGCGAATCCCGACTTCGACACCGAGAAGGCGATCATGGAGCTTGGGGTCGGCGAGGCACTGGTTGTCCACGCTTGACGAGAAGGGCCAGCCGACCGTGGTCCAGCGGACACTCGTCAGGCCGCCATCGTCGCGGATCGGGCCGGTCACCGATGCCGAGCGTAAGGCGGTGATCAAGGCGAGCCCGGTCGCCGGCGATTATGAGGAGACCGTCGACCGTGAGTCGGCCTATGAGATCCTGCAAAAGCGCACAGCGGATCACACCGACGCGGACGTCGCGGGCGGCGATGCCGCGCCGACGAAGAAGGCCGCGGGCTCTCGCAGCGACGGGTTCTGGACGACATTCGGCAAGCAGATCATCAAATCCGTCGTGCCGGCGGCGACGCGAATGGCGGAACGCGCGATAAAGGACGGCGTGGCTGGCGCCATCAAGCGCGGGACGCTCGGCGGCATCAGGCGCGGCGGCGGCATCGGCGGCGGCTTCACTGGGCTCAGCTGACGCTCCGTCACGTAAACAGAGGATGGCCGCTGGCGCGCAAGCGCTCGATTAGCTTCGCGGTGTAGTCGTAAGCGCAGGCGGTGAGCTCGGCATGACGGTGCCAATCCATCACCCCGATATTCTCGGGCAATGGCGGGGAGATCAGCAGGTCCTCGGGCTTCAGCGTATCGCTGAGGCGCTCGCGGTGGACCATCAGGCTGCGCAGCAGCACCGTCGCCACGCTTGGCGCGCGCGGGAGGCGGCTGCGGCCGAAAGGACTAAGCAGGCGGAGCAGCATCTGGCTGCGCGAGGGGAGTGCTGCGTAATCGACGATGTCGCTGTGCACATCCTCGGGGCGCAGATTGACCACGACGTTGGGCCCGCTTTTCAGCGTGCGCATGGACCTTATCGGCACATTGTCGAGCAACGAGCCGTCCACCAGCATGCGGCCGTCCTGGTGATAGACGGGCGGTAGCAGCCCGGGGATCGAGCTCGTGGCGCGCACCGCCTGCCACACCTTCCCCCGGGTGATGAGGCAGAGGGAGTTGCTGGCGAGGCAGGTAGCGACGGCGAAATAGCCGGTCCACAGATCCTCGATGTCGGTCTCGCCATAATGGGTCTTGAGCGAGCGGTCGAACACCGTGTGGTCGAGCAGGCTGTAGCGGGGCCAGGTCAGTTTCTTCAGCGCGCGAGCCTTGAGGAAGATGTCGGCGGTGCGCGCGCTCACCTCCTCTGGCGCCGCGCCCATGGCGAAGGCCGCGGTCATGGCGCCGCCGCCGCTCGTGCCGCCGAACATATCGATGCCGATCCCCGCCTCGGTCAGCGCCTTGTAGACGCCGATATGGGCGGCGCAGAGCGCGCCGCCTCCGCATGCCACGAAGCCCACCGCATTGCCGCTGATGAAGCGGGCGAGGCGGTCGTAATCGGTGTCGTCGGTGGTCACGATATGGTGGTGGAGTGCGACCGGCCTTGGGTCGAGCCAGCGCGATGTGCCGGAGATCGGGCCGCGCGCCTCGTGCAGCAGCACGAGCCTCCGTGCCTGGGCTGGATGGACGTCGAAGGCGAAGCGCTCCAGCGCATTGGGCTTCAGCGCCGCCGCATCGGCGTCCGTCTCATGCACACCGACCAGCACGAGCTGGTCGGCCTGGCGGATGGCCTTGCGGCTGAAGGGCGTGAGCTCGGCGTCGGCGATATAGAGCACGTAGTGGTAGCGAAGCTCCTGCCGGTTGAGCCAGCTCGTCACCTCCTCGGACTGAAGATCGGTCTCGCCGGGAAAGGCTGTGGCGAGCGCCGCAGAATCGATCACCAGGACCTGTCCGAAGCGGGCGAGCGCGCGGGCGAGCCGCTGGCGAAAGGCGTCCGGCACCTTCGATTGCCCGGCAGCGATCACGGCGAGGGTGCGGGGACGCGACAGGCTCGACCGCTCGGCGCCGGCCAGCGTATCGGCGAGGCGGCGGGCGAGCGTCACCGCAATCGGCCTCAGGATGGAAGGGTAGAGATCGGCGAGCGCGGTGAAGTCGGCGCGCGGCAGCTTGAGCACGATGGAGTCGCGGAGTGCGGTGACCGTGGCGGTGCGGGTTCCGTCGGCGAAGAAGGCGATCTCGCCTATGGGCGAGCCGCTGCCGATCTCGGCGACGCGGCGGCCGTCCACCTCCACGGCGAAGCGGCCGGACGCCACGATATAGAGAGCATCGGCTGGGTCCCCTTGGCGAACGAGGACGCCTCCCCGGGGCACGGGAAGGGTGATGAGGCGGCCTTCGAGATCGGCGAGCTGCCCAGCCGGCAGGTCGCGGAAGGCCTCCACCAGCGCCGGCGACGACCGCCAAGGCGCCCTTACCTCCGCCGAAGATTCACCTTCACGCACCGTAGCCCTCGCTTCCGACGGCTCGCCTGCCGGAGCATAGCGCGGAAGTGGTATCGACCGTGAGTGGCGGGAGGCCTGAAAGCAATCGGGTGGCACACCGGACGCCCGCGATAAATCTCTCTGCAAATTTCCACAATTCGCGGCAATGAGCCGTTATTCGGGCGCGGGGGCTTTAGCGGAATTCGCTAAGCTGGCCATTGCCTCCACCCAAATGCTACCAGTCTGCGACCATGCTGACTCTTAAAGGCATTACGCTGCGCTTGGGCGGCCATCTCGTTCTCGACCGGGCTTCGGCGGCCCTGCCGCCGAAGAGTCGCGTCGGTCTGGTGGGGCGCAATGGCGCGGGAAAATCCACATTGCTGAAGCTCATCGCCGGGCTCTATGAGGCCGACGACGGAACGATCGAGGCTCCGTCTGGCATGCGCGTCGGCTATGTCGCCCAGGAAGCGCCAGGCGGTGTGGGGACGCCCTTCGAGACCGTCCTTGCCACCGCGACCGAGCGCGCGCTTTTGCTGGCGGAAGCAGAGCACACCGAGGATTCCCACCGCGTCGGAGAGATTCACGAACGGCTGAATGCCATCGACGCCCATGGAGCGCCGGCGCGGGCAGCCCGCATTCTTGCCGGTCTCGGCTTCGACGAGGACGCGCAGCATCGTCCGCTTGCGTCCTTCTCCGGTGGGTGGCGCATGCGCGTCGCGCTTGCCGCGCTGCTGTTTTCGGAGCCCGACCTCTTGCTGCTCGATGAGCCGTCCAACCATCTCGATCTTGAGGCGGTCTTGTGGCTCGAATCCTTCCTGAAGGCCTATCGCAGCAGCCTCATCGTGGTCAGTCACGAGCGCGATCTTCTGAACAACGTCGTCGATCACATTCTGCATCTGCAACAGGGGGAGGCGACACTCTATCCCGGAAACTACGATTCGTTTGAGCGGCAGCGAAGCGAGCGTCAGGCGCAAATCGAGTCAATGCGTTCGCAACAGGAGGCGAAGGCCAAAAAGCTGCAGGCCTATGTCGATCGCTGGCGTTACAAGGCGCACACCGCCCGCCAAGCGCAAAGCCGGCTAAAGGCATTGGCCGCGATGAAGCCGATCGCGGCTGCGGCCGAGGATCCTTCGCTCGTCTTCGACTTTCCAAGCCCCAAGGAGTTGCGCCCGCCGCTCATCGTGCTTGATGACGCTGCGGTCGGGTATGTCGCCGGCGCGCCTGTACTGTCGCAGTTGAATCTACGGATCGATCCTGATGACCGCATCGCGCTCGTCGGCCGCAACGGCAACGGCAAGACGACATTGGCGCGCCTCTTCGCAGGTCAGCTAAGGCCGATGGGGGGCTCTCTTGTTGCCAGCGGGAAATTGCGGGTCGGCTATTTCGCACAACATCAGATCGAGGAGCTGATTGCGGATGAGACGCCGCTCCAGCATATGGAGCGCCTTTTGCCGGGAGCCAAGCCGGGTGAAGTCCGCGGCCAGCTCGGCCGCTTCGGATTCTCGGGCGACAAGGCGAACCTGAAGGTGCGCCAGCTCTCCGGCGGTGAACGGGCGCGGCTCTCGCTGGCGCTCATCACCCGGGACGCGCCGCACATACTGATCCTGGATGAACCGACTAACCACCTCGACGTGGACACACGCGAGGCGCTGGTTCAGGCGTTGACCGAGTTCAGCGGGGCGGTGATCGTGGTCAGTCACGACCGCCATTTACTTGGGCTGATCGCCGATCGGCTCGTATTGATCGACGGCGGGACGGCAAGCGAGTTTGACGGCAATCTCGACGATTATCGCGCCATGGTGCTGGGCTCTCGCCGTAGCGATGCAGAGGACGGCCGGGGGTCTGCAAGGCGCGTCAGCCGAAAGGACGAGCGGCGCATGACGGCGGAAGCGCGCGAGCAGAACAAGGCCTTGGGCAAGGCAGTTAAGCAGGCCGAGACAGAGGTGAAACGGCTTTGGCAGCGGCGCACGGAGATCGACCAGATGCTATCCGCCCCGCAATCCAATTTGGGCATGTCCGTGAGTGAGCTGATGAAGACTCGCGCCGAGGTCGAGCGTCACCTTGCCACAGCCGAACACCGCTGGCTGGAAGCCAGCGATACCGCGGAACGGGCCAGGGGTGAAGGGAGCGTTTTGGACGAGGATAGCGCGGGAGTAAGTCAGATCGCCAACGCTCGTCCTTGAAGCGACGAGCGGGGAGCCATTCGGAGCCCCCCGCTGCAAATCGCTGCAAATCGCGGCAATAAACCGCTATTTGGGCGCCTTATCGAGCATCTCCTCGACATGCTCCCAGTTCACCAGCGTGTCGAACCAGGTCTCCAGATATTTGGGCCGGAGATTGCGGTAGTCGATGTAGTAGGAGTGCTCCCACACGTCGCAGCCGAGCAGCGGCCAGCCGCCATGCACCAGCGGGTTCTCCCCGTTCGGCGTCTTGGTGATCTCGAGTTTGCCGTCTTTCAGGCTCAGCCAGCACCACCCCGAGCCGAACTGGGTCTTGCCCGCCTCGATGAAGTCAGTCCTGAATTTGTCGAAGCCGCCGAGATCCTTGTCGATCATCGCGGCAAGCTTTCCGGAGAGTTTCTTGCCGCCGCCTCCTTGCTTCATCCAGGGCCAGAAGTGGCTGTGGTTGAAGTGCTGGCCGGCATTGTTGAAGATGCCCGGGTTCTTGCCGTAGCTCGCCTTGATGATCTCCTCGAGGCTCTTGCCCTCGAAGCCAGAGCCGGGCAGCAGCTTGTTCAGCGCGTCCACATAGGCCTGGTGATGCTTGTCATGGTGAAAATGCAGCGTCTCCGCCGACATGGAGGGCTGCAAGGCTTCATAGGCGTAAGGCAGGGGGGGAAGTTCAAAGGCCACGTTGGTTCTCCGGCTTGATGTCGCGGAAGAAAGCCCGCGGAAACCTAAAGGTTCCGCCTGGGTGAGGCAAGCTCGGGCCTTGAGCGGCTGGGAGACGCTAAAGAGCGCGAAGGCTGAACAAGCCTCCGCGCTCGGTAGCAGGAAAGGTTTTGGGCGTGCCAGAAGATTATGCCGCAAGACCCATGAAGGCCACATGAAGCGGATATGAAACCTAAATGAAGACGAGGGGGGTGGTCTCGGGGTGGGCGCGGAGCCCCTGAACTCCGCGCCCGGTGCCGAGGAAGGTTCGCTACATCATTACAGGGATTTGACGGTTGGACTTTGCGTCAATTCACCTGAACCCCGCATGAACCGGTGGAGCAGCATTGGTTCAGGAATGGAGCCACCTGCTGAGGGGGTTGCGCACTGGCTATTTCACCAGCCCCTGCAGCTGTTTGAACTCGGGCGTGCCGGCGCGCTCGAGCCACTCGAAGATCACCATCTCGCTGTCGACCACGTCGGCGCCCGCCTTGAGCAGGCGGGTCAGCGCCAGCCTGCGACTGGTCTTGGTGCGCGAGCCTGTCGCGTCGGCGACGACGAAGGCCTCGAAGCCTTGCTCCTCCAGATCGATCGCCGTCTGCGTCACGCAGACATGAGCCTCGATGCCGCCGATCACGACTTGCGGCCTGCCCCGGCGGCGGATGTCGTGCAGCCGCTCGCGCAAGGCCTCGTTCCTGACGCAGGAGAACTCGATCTTGTCGAGGATCGGCCCGGCATTGCCGAGCGCGGCGCGGATCGGCTCGGCGGTCGGCCCAAGGCCAGCCGGATATTGCTCCGAGACGGTGATCGGCACGCCGAGCGCTTTGGCCGCGTCTATCAGGCGCACGCAGCGCTCGATCACCCATTCCTGACCGGATACGGCCGCCAGCAGCTTGTTCTGGACGTCAATGATGAGGAGCTGCGACTTGTCGCGGGAAAGCAGCATGGGGTGATGGCCTTGGAACGTGGGCCGTTACTGTCGCATAGGTCGCGACGAGGCGCCTAGAGCGCTTGCTTGTCCGCGATCTTGAGCGCGAAGGCGTAGGCGAGCGCCACCTCCTTCAGCCGCTCGAAGCGGCCGGAGGCCCCTGCATGGCCGGCCTCCATATTGGTGCGCAACAGGAGCAGATTGTCGTCGGTCTTGAGCGCCCTAAGCTTGGCCACCCATTTGGCCGGCTCCCAATAGGTGACGCGCGGGTCGGTGAGGCCGGCAAGGGCGAGGATGTGCGGATAGGCGTGCGCTCCGACATTGTCGTAGGGCGAGTAGGCGGCGATGGTGCGATAGGCGCCCTCGCTCTCGATCGGGTTGCCCCATTCCGGCCATTCGGGCGGGGTGAGCGGCAGGCTCGCATCGAGCATGGTGACAAGCACGTCGACGAACGGCACTTCGGCGATGATGCCGAGGAATAACTCGGGCGCCATGTTGGCGACAGCGCCCATCAGCATGCCGCCGGCGCTGCCGCCTTGGGCGACGATGCGGCCGCGTGCGGTGAAGCCTTCGGCCGCGAGATATTCGCCCGCGGCGATGAAGTCGGTGAAGGTGTTCACCTTCTTCTCGCGCTTGCCCTCGCGGTACCAGGAAAAGCCCTTGTCCTTGCCGCCGCGCACATGGGCGATGGCATAGACGAAGCCCCGGTCGACGAGGCTCAGCGCATTGGTGGAGAAGCCTGCCGGGATGGCCATGCCGTAGGCGCCATAACCATAGAGCAGCAGCGGAGCGGAGCCGTCGAGATGTGTCTCTTTGCGGTAGAGCAGGGACACCGGCACCGTTTCGCCGTCCTTGGCCTCCGCCATCACCCGGCGTGTGACGTAGGCGGCAGGGTCGTGGCCACTCGGCACTTCTTGCGTCTTGCGTAAGCTGCGCTCCCGGCTCTGCATGTCGTAATCGAACACCTGCGCCGGCGTGGTCATGGAGGAATAGGTGTAGCGCAAGCTCGTCGTGGCATATTCGAAGCCCTGGGACATGCCGAGCGCATAGGCCTCCTCGTCGAAGGCAATGGCGTGCTCCTCGCCATCGGCGAACCGGCGGACGACGATGCGCGGCAGCCCGCCCTCGCGCTCCAGGCGTACGAGATGGTCCTTGAAGGCGACCATGTCGAGAATGAGACGGCCAGGCTTGTGCGGCTCGATCTCGCGCCAATTTTCGCGGCCGGGACTGTCGACCGGCGCCTCGACGATGCGGTAATCCTCGGCGCCGTCCGAATTGGTGAGGATGATCAGCCGGTCGCCGTGATGCTCGACGGAATAGTCATGCTCGGGCTCGCGCGGGCTGACGAGCCGGGGCGGCGCCGAGGGGTCTCTGGCATCGATCAGGCTCACTTCCGCGGTTTCATGGTCATGCACGCTGAGCAGAAGGAAGCGGCGGCTTTGGGTTACGCCGAGCCCCAGAAAATAAGTCGGGTCCGCCTGCTCATAGAGGATGGGGTCTCGGCTCTCGCCGCCCGCCTTGTGGCTCTGCACGCGGCGCGGACGGTGCTCGTCGTCGAGCCAGACATAGAGCAGTGTTCGGCTGTCGGCCGTCCATTCGATGGAGCCGTTATTGTCGACGATGCGGGAATCGATGAGCTGTCCGGTCGCGGCCTCGGCGATGTGAACGGTGAAGTACTCCGAGCCTTTCACGTCGACGGCATAAGCCATCAACGCGTGATCGGGGCTGTGGGTGGCGCTGGCGATGCGGAAATACGCGTGGTCGGCGGCGAGCGCGTTTCCGTCGATCAGCACCTGCTCTTCGCCACCTGCCCGCGGCCTTCGGCAGAACAGAGGCTGCTGGCCGCCAGTGATGAAGCGGGTGTAGTAGGCGAAGGCGCCGTCGGGGGCCGGCACGCCCGCATCGTCCTCCTTGATGCGGCCTTTCATCTCGGCGAACAGCCTTTGCTGCAAAACCTCGGTGTCGGCCATCGCCGCTTGCGTATAGGCATTCTCCGCTTCGAGAAGGGTCCGGATTTCCAAGTCGAGCAGGGACGGATCGCGCATCACCGCCTGCCAGTTCGGGGCCCGCAGCCAGGCGTAATCGTCGACCCGGACGATGCCATGCACCTTGCTGGTGACCCGCCGGCGAAGAGCGCAAGGCGGCGTTGCGGCCTCCCGCCGCGCCTGGGAAGATGGGGTACTCATCTTGGGAAGTTTTACTTTGTGCTCTTGCCGTCCGGATCGTCGGTGCCGAGGTCCAGCGCAGCACCGTTGATGCAGTATCGTAACCCGGTTGGATTTGGCCCGTCGGGGAACAAATGGCCGAGATGCGCCTCGCATTGCGCACAACGCACTTCCGTGCGGCGCATGAGCAAAGCCCGGTCCTCGTGCTCGCTCACCGCGTCCTGATCAGCCGGCGCGTAGAAGCTCGGCCAGCCGGTGCCGGAATCATATTTCGCCGTGGAGCTGAAGAGCGGCTGGCCGCAGCAGACGCAGCGATACATGCCCTCGCGCTTCTCCTGCCAGTAAGGATGGCTGAAGGCGCGCTCGATGCCGTGCTCCCGCGTGACACGGAACTGCTCGGGCGTAAGCGCCTGGCGCCATTCCGTGTCCGATTTGGCGACTTGGCTCGACTTGCTTTTCTCTCTCTCGCTGGATTGGCTCATCGCTTGGTGACTTCCGCATTCTCCGATTGCACCGCTCTATATAGCATCGGAATGGCTATTCCGTAGGGGCGCCAGGCCACGGTCACACAGGCTTGATTGGCGTACGGAGCACCGCCCAAGATTTGGGCAGAGCGACAACCGACAGAAATTGTCGAGTGGTTGCATGCTATTGCAAATTAAACTTAAGCAGGAATGCCAACTTAATTCAGCGAGCTGACAGTCGCTCGTCTGTTCATCATGGCCGCACCGCCCCTAGTGTTCATGAGGAACGATGCATTGCCATTTCGTCAAAAGCTGGTATAGAGAGGAAATGAGTGCGTTGCTCGAAGCGGAGCACATTTTCTAGTTGCGAAGACACTTGAAGTTCGCGTCACAAAAACGGCGTAATCTGGTGACCCAAGAGTCGAGCGGACCCGGGAGATGACCGAGGTTCCGCGACAATGGTACCACGCCAGTAGGATCAGGACCTATGCAGGATCAAAGGAGCGGCTTCATGGAAGAGAACCTGGAGAAGAACGAGCTCGTCGAGCTCACGGCTGAGATTGTCTCGGCCTATGTCAGCAACAATACGGTGGTTGCCAACGACCTTCCTAACGTGATCCACAATGTGTTCGACGCTCTCAGCAAGGCGTCCAGCGCCTCCGGCCAGCCGGTGCGCGAGGAGCTGAAACCCGCCATCCCGATCAAAAAGTCCGTGACGGCCGAGTACATCATCTGTCTCGAGGACGGAAAAAAGTTCAAGTCGCTCAAGCGCCACCTGCGCACCCATTACGATCTGTCACCGGAGGAATACCGGGAGAAGTGGGGCTTGCCGCATGACTACCCGATGGTGGCACCGAATTATGCCGCCGCCCGCTCGGACTTGGCCAAGCGCATGGGCCTCGGGCAGCGTCGACGGTAAGCGGCGAATCAGGCAATCGCAGCGCGGCGTCCTTGTCGCCATGTGGGGCGCTGGTAGCTGCGCCTCGCTCTCTCCAGATCAGGTAGGCCGCCCCAGGAGCCACACAAGCTATTGTGACTCTTAGGGAATCTCCCCGTGAAGCTTGCATGCCGCGTCCGAACTCCACATAGTCTCTCTGGTCGCGGCGATTCGCCAGAGCGGTTGCGGCTCAAGGTCAGGGGGAGACCGATGCTGTCCAGACGAGCTTTTCGGGCCCAGTTGGTAACCCAGGGACAGCGTGAGCTTTACGACTATTGGCTTTCCTGCGCGGGCACCCGGCGCATGCCGGCGCGGTCCGATCTCGATCCCGTGGGCGTGCCTAAGCTCTTGCCCTCCATCGGCCTGATCGACGTGGGTGGCGGTCTTGCCGAGGCTTGGTTCAGGCTGGCGGGAACCCGATTGCACGACATCTATGGCGAGGAGATCACTGGCAAGCGGCTCGACCGGGTGTTCTCGGGCGCCTCTGCCGACTACTGGGCCCGCGTGCATCAGGGCGTGGTGGAGAGCGGTCTGCCGCGCCAGGGGGTCGTGCGAGGTCCGGTCGAGGGCCGCGACCATGTCGTGCTGTTCTGGCTCAGGCTGCCGCTTTCGGAAGGCGGCGGCCGCGTCGACCGGATCTTGACCCACGACGTGGCGGGTCCGGCCGACAGCGCGAGGGTCAGCGTGGGCCCGGGCCTGCTGTGCTATCCCCCTCTTCAGCCGTCGCTCCGGGCTCAACAGCGGCGCGCGCAGTACGGTTGAGCACACGCTTGGTGCGCCGAAGCAGCTGAAGCTCGCCCCGGTAAGCGCCTAACAGGCCAAGATGCCGATTCAGGTCATAGCTTCAATGGCCTGCAAGGGCTCGCCGCCGCTCGGCCGCGAGTGCCCGTCTGAGCTTGGCGATGATGGCCAGGCTCCCTTCGGCGCTCTCGTCCGCAAGCTCGCTTGGCCAGAGGCCGAGCAACTTGGGCAGGTCCCGAGCCCGCGCATAGCTGTTTGATCCGGCCTCGGCCATGGCGCGCAATGCACCCCGCCCGTTGCTTCGCGAAACGGTTGCGGTTCCTCGCTCGCGATGCCTCTTTCCTGCCATGGGCGTTGCCTCCTTTGCTGGCCCAAGCATGCACGCGGTGCGAGCGGCGGGGACTGGCCAGGGATAGGGACGGTTGCCGCAGGCCTGAAGCGCTATCGCGTGAGGTTAAATCGCGACAGCGCTCTAGGCTTTTGTTGGTGCATGATCTTTTCGGAAAACCGGTTCCGCGCCGCGCGCATAGCGATCCTCCTTCTACGGAGCAAGTTGGTGGGAGGCCGCTTACCCCGGCTAGCCAGTTCGCCTCTAGAGTGTGCTAGGTATTTATTCCTAGCTGGTCTTCGGGCGAAAGGGAGAGTGCGGATGAGTTCGCTTCGGACAATCGGGGGTTGCTGCCTTCCCAAGAGAGTTCCCGGGGTAATACGGGCGCAGAGTTCTCCGGTGCGGCAGGCGATCGATCCTGCGGTGGCGACCGTGTTCGGCGTCGACATGGAGGATTTGCGCGCGCCCACAAGACGCTCGGCCCGCGCCGCCTTCGCGCGGCAGGTCGCGATGTATCTCGCCCATGTGGTCTGCGGGCTCACCCTTACCGAAGTCGGCACGCTGTTTAAGCGCGACCGGACGACGGTCGCCCACGCCTGCGGGGTGGTCGTGGACCGGCGCGACGACCCAGAGTTCGATTTGCGGCTCGATCATCTGGAGCGGGCGGTGTCCTCGCTCGCCACGGGTGCCGATGAGCCCGACCCACGCCAGAGCGGGCCGACGGAAAGGTGAGGCCCAGCACGAGGCGCGGCAGCTGCTGCGGTGTCTTGCCGACGGCGTCGCCCTTCGCCGCCATTCGAGCGGCGCCTTCGTCCTCTGCAACGGACCTGGACCGCGCCCTGCTAAAGGAAAGGGCGAGGTTCCCGCTTCCTTGGTCGAGCGATGTCTGGCGCAGGATTGGCTCGAGCGCCGGGGTGGTGAGATCCTGCTCTCCGAGGCGGGCAGGGCGTGGCTCAGAAGGGCGGCCTCCACGGGCGACGCCTTCCGCGAGCAGCATCAGCTCAGGACCACCGAGGACAAGCAGATCGACGGCACAAGGCGGGCGGTTCTTGTCAACGAGGCGGAAAGCCCGCTTGGCTGGCTCAAGAGCCGCAAGGACCGGAATGGCCGGCCGTTGATCGCCGATGACCAATATCAAGCGGGCGAGCGGCTCCGCGCCGATTATTGGTTCGCGCAGCTCAGCCCGCGCGTCACGGCGAACTGGTCGGCGCTGGCGCCTACCGACCGCTCGCGACGCTCGGCCCCCCGCGACCCCGCCGCCTTCAGCGATGACGTCATTGCCGCCAAGGAGAGAGTGTCGCGCGCGCTTAAGGCCGTGGGGCCGGAGCTTGCCGGCGTGCTCATCGATGTCTGTTGCGAGCTGAAGGGCCTAGAAGACGCCGAGAAGGCGCAAGGCTGGCCGCAGCGGGCGGGCAAAGTCGTGCTGCAGATTGCGCTGACGCGGCTTGCCAGGCATTACGGACTGCTCGGAGCCGAAGAGATGGGCGAGCCACGCAGCCGGCGCGTGTGCGCCATTGGGGAAGCGAGGACTACCGCCCGACGCTCGACAGTTGGAACGATCAGTGAAGAGTTGGAACGATCAGTGAAGAGGGGCTGCGCTCGCGATCGCGGCGCTTGCGTCGCGGCGGATCCTCTTCACCATGGCCATGAGGCCGTTCGAGCGCTGCGGCGTCAGGTGGTCGTTCAGATGCAGCTGCTCCAGCAGGTCGTTGGCATCGAGATTCAAGATCGCGTCCGCCCGCTTGCCGGAATAGAGCGCGAACAGGATCGCGACCAGGCCGCGCACGATATGGGCGTCGCTATCGCCTTGGAACGTAAGCCGCGGGCCACCCTTGTCGGGATCGACCTTGGTCGCAAGCCACACCTGGCTCACGCAGCCTTGCACCTTGTTCGCCGCATGGCGTTCTGTCTGCGGCAGAGGCTCAAGTCCGCGGCCGAGCTCGATGACATAGCGATAGCGGTCCTCCCAATCGTCGAGAAGCTCGAAATCGGCGAGGATGTCCTCGAAGCTTGGGGACGACCGTCGGTCGTCCACGGACGCGGGCTGTTCCTGTTCCATAGAACGAAATATAGGCTGGATTGGACGAAGGCGCGACCCGCCGGATAAAGTTCGGGCGCGCATTTGAGGGGGAAAGGGCAGAAACCCGCCTCAAACTGCGCGCCCGTGGCAGACGGGGGCTGCCTTGAACTCTGCTTCGTTGCGGCCCCGCTATTGGCTTAAAGCGGGGGCCCGCGGACCGGTGATTCCTTTCTCGCTTACGTGCCGGTGTGGCGCGGCTGGCCCCAGGTCGGCAGGAGGTCGTCAGGGTTCAGCGTGTTTTGCGAACTCTGCACCAGGGAGGCGCTTGGCGTCGTCACCGTAGGAACTTGCTCCCAGCTGGCCGAGGCGGGCGCCGGGCGGGGCGCCGGCTCGGGCGTTGCGGCCGGCGCTACCGTACCGCTCGTGGCGGAGGCTCCCGTCCGTTCCGTGATGAAGCCCATCAGCATCTGGGCGCCGAACTCTGCCTTGTGTACGAACACGGCGAAGGCGTCCTTGCCCTTCTCGCAGACCCCGGGGTTCCGGCCGCAGAAGCCGGACACGTCCTTCACGGCCGCCTGTGCGGTCCCGTAGACATCGGTTTGCTGCTTCTCGTCGGTCGGAAGCAGCAGAACAAGGATCATGAGCCAAAAGGCCATCCTGATCAGAAACATCATTTTGCCCCTCCTCTCTGGCTGGCGGAGTGCCCGCCTCGCCGTCCTATCCAGAGATATGGACACTATAGCGCAGACGAAATAAGGGAGTTTCTCCCTCGTGCCTCAAATTTCGTTCGAAAGCGTCTCTAAGTTTAGGAAATCTAAAAACCTGTCCTGGTGGAAGCTTTGCTAATGCATTAGCAAGGTTCATAAATATTATTTAAAATTTTAGGGAAATGGCGCCGGATTCGCGGGCTTTAGCAAGCGACCAGCAGTGCGCGCGCCCGCTTTTGCGCTTTTTTTCGGATTTTATGCTTCCTTAAGCGGGCGCCTTCATCATCGGGGCCAAGATAATCGGGGACGTAGCGGCGTTCGGCCCGCTCCGAGGTGCGCGTGGTTGGTCATCAGAGTCTGCGCGGGCTTGCCGCCTATTTCAGCTCGCTTGTGCATTGGTCCGCCCGCGGCGACGTCCTGGCCGCAGCGAGGCACCAGTCCTTTATTGCGTCGCATCTCTTGGGCGGCCTGCTCGCCCTTTGCGTCTTTCCCGTCTATCTGGTGGTGAGCGGCAAGCCGTCCTTGCTGGGTGCTGTCGCCTTTCTCTGGTTCCTGTCGCCCATTGCCATCGCCATTTTCCTGTCGCGTACCGGCAAGTTCGCGGCGGCACATTTGATCTCGGCCGCAAACTTCGCCGGGCTCGTCACCTATTCGGCCTGGCTTACTGGCGGCATCCAGTCCTATCTCATCCCGTGGATGGCGATCGTTCCGTTGGAGGCGGCACTCGCCGCCGACCGCCGCGTCGTGGCTTGGGCGGCAGGGGTCGCCGCCATCGGACTAGTCGTGCTGGTCGCAGCCGGCGCGCTTGGCTACGTGGCGGCGGACAGCCCGCCGCTGTCGCCCGCACTGCTTGGCCTGTTCGGGGCGCTCTCCGCCACCGCCTATGCAGCGGGTCTAGCGGTCACCATCCAGCTCGTGCACAAGCGCTCCGAGAACGCCGTCCGTCTCGGAGAGGAGCGCTACCGGCTGCTCGCCGAGAATGCTACCGACATGATTACGCGCCATGACGAGAAGGGCCGCGTGGCGTTTGCCTCCTTCGCCGCCCAGCAGCTCTTAGGGGAAGCCCCCGGCAGGTTGCATGGCGACGGTCTGTTCGAGCGCGTGCACGTGGCCGACCGGCCAGCTTATCTCACTGCGCTTTCGCGCTGCTACATCGACAACTTGTCAATCGCGGTGGAGTTCAGGCTGCGCCGCGCGGGTCCCGCCGATGCTGCGCGCTATGTGTGGGTGGAAATGCGGTGCCGGCCGATGCACGCGGCGCAGGAGCGAAGCGACAGGTTTTCGCGCGCCGGCATTGTCGCCGTCACCCGCGACATCTCCGACAGCAAGGCGCAGGAGGCCGAGCTGATGCGCACCCGCGACGAGGCGGAGAGCTCGAGCCGCGCCAAGACGTTGTTCCTCGCCAATATGAGCCACGAGCTGCGCACCCCGCTCAATGCGGTGATCGGCTTCTCGGAGATCCTCAGTCGGGAGCTGTTCGGCGCGCTCGGCGAGGCGCGCTATCGCGACTATGCGAGGCTCATCCATGAAAGCGGCGAGCATCTGCTCAATGTGGTCAACGACATTCTCGACATGTCGAAGATCGAGGCGGGCAAGTTCAAGATCGTCAAGGAGCCGTTCGACGTGGCCTCGCTGGTCAATTCCTGCAGCGAGATCATGCGGCACACCGCCGAAAAGAAAGGGATCGCCTTGCTGGTCGACGTGGCGCCCGGGATCCCGGAGCTGCTTGCCGACAAGCGGGCCTGCAAGCAGATGCTGCTCAACGTGCTGTCGAACGCCATCAAGTTTACCGACGCCGGCGGTTGGGTGCGCCTCTCGGCGCGAGCCGACACGGACAGCGTCCAGCTCATCGTGGCCGACAACGGCATCGGCATTGCCGAGCAGGACCTGCCGAAGCTCGGCAATCCCTTCGTGCAGGCGGACAATTCCTATGACCGAAGCTATGACGGGGCAGGCCTTGGGCTATCGGTGGTGAAGGGCCTCGCACGGCTGCATGGCGGCAGCCTCGAGATCGCAAGCACGCTCGGCCAAGGCACCACGGCCTGCATCGTCCTGCCGCTGGAGGGGGCGAGCGAATCGGCCGAGGCGCCGAGACGCATGGCCACGGTTTCCGCCGCGTAACCCGCCGTCGCGGCGGCGCGTCAGCTGCGCCGGCTGATCGCGTTTAACAACTCTTTAGCTTCCGCGGCCAAGATGGTCCTGGGGCATTTCCCAAATGCACGCCCGCCGAGCGACCTATTGAGTTGACCGTGAGCGATGAGCACAGTACCGGCACGGATCGTATTTCTGGCCTTTATCGGCCTGACGGGCGGCATCATTTATAACGCGCTCTACCTCCAGGATCTGCATAGCGCGGCCGGGCCGAATTCCATTCCGATGCTGCAAGTCCATAACGGTGCCGCAACGCCTGAGGTCCCGAGCCAAATGGACCAGGCCGTGCCGGCCGCCGTCCATGGGGATGCCGCAAGCCCATCGCCCGAGCCCGCTAGGCTCCCGGCGGTCAGCACCGACCTGCCGCCCTTGCCGGGACAACAGGTGCCCGAGCAACTCGTCAAGGCCGTGCAGCGCGAGCTTGCGGCGCGTGGCTATTCGGCAGGCGCGGCCGACGGTCGGTTGCGGGACGAGACGCGGAGCGCCGTCTCCGCTTTCGAGAAGGACCACGGTCTCACCGTCACCGGCTTGCCGTCCGACGATTTGTTGCGCCAGATCCTGCTCGGCGATTCGGTGAAGCCAAGCGCCGCCACTGGGGCCGTGGCGCAATTGGCCGCTGATGATCATTCGGCAAGGGGCGACACCACGGTGAAAGCGGTGCAGCAGATCCTTGCCGATCTCGGCTATGCGCCGGGACCGGTCGACGGCGCCATGGGCGGCTCGACGGAGCGTGCCATCAGTGCTTTTCAGCGGGACCGGAAGATCGCAGTCACGGGGCGCATCACGCCGGAGATGTTGCGCGAGATCAAGCGCGTCACCGGACGCAGCCTCGCCGAAGCTGGCACGATCCTTCGCTAGGGCGTAAGCCCTTTCCATGCGCGTCAAGAGCGAGATCTGGGTGAGGGCCTATTTGCGCTACTGCCAGGCGGAAGGCGTTCCTGTGGTGATCGCGCGGCGGGGCGATACGGCGGCAGGCGCGATCTTCATCGCCGTGGATCTGCTCGACGGCAGCATCCACCTCTACGCTCCCGCTCCAGCCGGGCTGCCGGGCAGCGAGGATGAGCGGCGATGGGTGAGCTCCTTCGGCGCCAAACGCGTCAGCCGCAGTGAGGCCGATGTTTATCTCGCGCGTCAGACGGACTTCGATCCCGATCTTTGGATCGTCGAGGTGGAGGACCGAAAGGGGCGCCACTTTCTCGGCGACGCCGCGCTTTAGAGCGCTATCGCGCCAGGTTGAATCGTCGAGAGCGCTTGCTGATGCCGAGCGCCAGCACCACCCGGTTAGGACTCCATTAACCTTACCCGCGGCTTAATGGCGGAAGGCGCGCATATGCGCCGTTGTCGATCAGCGGTCTCGCGGGGGCGGGACCATCGAGAGGGGGAATGGCCATCATCCTACAGTTTCGCCAGCGCGACGCCGCCCGGGCTGCGACCCCGAGGCCAGCCGACGGAAGCTTTGGCGAGATCATCCTCTTTCCAGGAGTGAGGATCGAGCGCCGGACCTCGGGCGGCACGCCAGGGCGAGATGGGGCCTCGCCCCGTAAGCGCGCGCACCGGGGCCGCAAGAAGTAGCGGCACTTCTCGCCAAGCGCACCGCTTAGTGCTTTCGCGTCAGGAGCATGATCTTCTCGGAAAACCGGTTCCACTTTTCGCCGATCATGCTTTAGTGCGTATGAGGTCCGCAGAAGGAGGCCTTCAGCGCTTCCTCGGCGCGGCCGGCCCGGCTTGCGCCTGCAAGCGGCGCGCGGATCATGGCGATGCCTTCGGTCACCGGCGATTTCACCACCACCACCTCGTCCGATTCCTCCGGCGCGTCGGCGCCTGCTTCCACCACGGGCTGATCGGCTGTGGCGATGATGAGGTCGACCTGGGCGCGCTTCATGTCGGCGCCAGACACGGCGTAAAAGTTGTCGCCCTGCGGCGTGTAGAAGGCGACCAGCCAAAGGTCGTCGGGCACCGCGGCTCTGAGCCGCACCGGCCCATCGGCAAGATCGAAGCGGCAAAAGGCGTAGCGCTCATCGGGCGCCATCATCGGCATGACCTGTTGTCCCGGACCGGGCGGCGGCAGCTGGATCATGGTGTTGGGAGGTCCGAGCGGGACGAGCCGCGCCCAGGCGTTCTTGGGGGCGAGCATGGGCAGCGTCAGCACGGCGACGATATGGATGATGCCTGCGAGCACGACCGCAAGCAGAACATAGATCAAGGGGATATTTACTCGCATGCTTGGCGCTCGATCTTGGGCAGGCGCTCTTCGAGGATACGTCCGGCGCCCGACGCGTCGGTCTCGCGCGGACCGTAGACGCGCAACATCAGCACGAGGCTGCGCTCGGGTCCATCCCCGCTCGGCAGCCAGTTCTCGGGCCTGGCATTCTTGGCGAGGTTGATGCGGTAAGTGCCGTCGGCATGGCGGATCGCCTCGTCGCTGTTGAAACTGAAGCGCTTGGAGGGATTGTCGATCAGGGAGCCCTGCTCGTCATAGACGGCCATTGACCACCAGCGGGCGTTGAGCGCCGCGCCTTCGATCGAATAGTCGCAAGTCGATGAGAGCTCGCGGCCGTCGCTATCGCTCTTCGCCACGAAATAGCGCGCCATGGTCGAGGTGAGCGGCAACCTTCCGCTCCGCGCCAGATGCCCCTTGGTATAGGGATCGGCCACCGGGTTGCCCTCGTTGATCCAACTCGCCCACGGTCCCGCCCGCCCGGTGGTGAGGGCAGAGCCGTGCTCGATCATGAACCAGGCCGAGCCGATGCCGAGCAGAAGGGCGACCGCGAAGGTCGCAACCACAAAAAGAAAGGTGCGCATGAAAAAGCTGGCCCCGCCGCCGCTAATCCCTCGCCGCGTCGAGCGCAAGCGGAAGGGTTGGCGAAGGACTTGTCAAGCGGTGCCAGGCCTGCTTTGGCGGGAACAGCTTAAGGCTCGCTTCAGCGCTGGATCGTTGCTGTGGCTGGAGATGCCGAGCTCGACGAGCCTTGCTGCTCGACTGGCTGCGTTTCCGCATTCGTCTGCGTCCCGCTGTTGCTGCTGGTTGCCGAGGCGAGGCTTGGCTGCGGCTTGCCGGAGGCTGGCGCAGGCGAGGGCGCCTCGGCGCGGTCGGGTCGCGGCGTCTCGCTCGGGGTGAGGGGACGGGCGTCCTTGAGCATGGCGCCGATCTTCTCCAGCACCGAGCGGGTTGCCGTTGACATGTCCTTGACGCTTTCCGGCGTCGGCGCAGGGATGTCCACCGTCGGATCGGCCTTCTGCGCCGCGGCGAGACGGTCCTGCTCGGCTTGCTGCACTGGGTGGACCGCTATGCCCGGGATCTGGGCAATGTTATCGGTGTCGTGAGCGAGCACCATGAAATTGTGCCAGGTCTGCGCCGGGAAGCTGCCGCCGGTCACCCGCGCCATTGGCGAGTAGTCGTCATTGCCGAGCCAGACGCCCGTGACGTACTGGCCCGTGAAGCCCATGAACCACGCGTCGCGAAAGCTCGAGCTCGTGCCTGTCTTGCCGACGGAGTAAGTAAAGTCGAGCTGCGCCGCCCGCCCAGTGCCGTTCAGGACGACGCCTTGCAGCATGGTGTTCAGCATCTCAACCACCTTGCGGTCGAAGAGCTGCTTACGCGCCGGCTCGTCGCGGTCATGAGAATAGATGAGATCGCCCCGCAGGGTACGAACCTCGTCGATGCCATAGGAGCGGACCTGCATGCCGCCACTGGAGAAAACCGCATAGTTGGTGGTGTGCTCGAGCGGGGTCAGGCCCTGGTCGCCGAGCGCCAGTGAGCAGGTCTTCTTCAGGTGGGTGATACCTAACTTGACCATGTTCGCCATCACCTTCTCGCGACCGACAGCGAGGGAGATCTTCACCGCGATGGTGTTGATCGAATGCGCTAGGGCGTCCTTCAGCATCATGCTACCCCCCTCGCCGGCGGAAAAGTTCTTGGGGGACCAGCGCCCGCACACGGCGCCATTGCCGTTGACCACCGTGGTCGGCTTGTAGCCGTTCTCGAGCGCTGTCAGATAGACGTAGGGTTTGAAGGAAGAGCCGGGCTGACGGTAGGCATGGGTCGCCCGGTTGAATTGGCTCTCGCCATAATCCTTGCCGCCGACGATTGCGCGCACGGCACCGTCATTCTCCATCACCACCATGGCGCCCTGGCTGAAGTCGCGGCCACGGCCGTATTGCGCCAAGGTTTGCTGCAGCGACTGCTCGGCCATCTTCTGCAGGCCGATGTCGACGGTCGTTTTGGCGAGCACGATATGTTCCTGCTTGCCCCTCATCACGCGCTGCACCTCCTCGAAGGCCCAGTCGAGGAACCAGTCGGGGCTGTAATAATCGCCGCGCTCGACAATCTTGGCCGGGTTCATGCGGGCGCCATACACCTGGCCCTCGGTCAGGTAGCCCGCCTCCACCATGTTGGACAGCACCTCGTTGGCGCGGCCACGGGAAGCGGCGAGGTTGACATGGGGCGCATAGCGCGTCGGCGCCTTGAACATGCCTGCAAGCATCGCGGCCTCGGGCAGCGTCACCTCGCGGATCGACTTGCCGAAATAGAACTGGGCCGCGGCTTCCACGCCATAGGAGCCGCCGCCGAGATAGGCGCGGTCGAAATAGAGTTTGAGAATCTCCGCCTTGGAGTAGTGCGTCTCCAGATAGACGGCGATGAAGGCCTCTTTGATCTTGCGGCCGAGCGAGCGCTCAGGCGACAGGAACATGTTCTTGGCGAGCTGCTGGGTGAGCGAGCTTCCGCCTTGCACGACGTTGTTGGCGTGGGCATTCGCGGCCAGGGCCCGGAAGGTGCCCAAGACGTCGACGCCGAAATGCTCGTAGAAGCGCCNNAGCGCCGGTCCTCGGTGGCGAGCGTGGCCTTGATCATAAAGTCCGGGATGTCTTCCAGAGGCACCGAATCGTCGCGCAGCAACCCGCGCTTGCCGATCTCGTTGTTGAAGCGATCGAGGAAGGTGACGCTGTAATCATCGGCCAGGTTCATNNTTGCCTTGGGCGATCTCGAAGGAAGGGATGGCAAAGGTCACGATGACGGCGAACGCGCCTGTGCCCAGCGTCAGCCCCTCGCAGGCAAGTTCATTGAGGACGCGGAGAAACCCCTTGGTCTCGAAGCGGCCGAAGAAGCTCGAATAGGCGCTCCACCAATCCTTGAAGCGAATCCAAGCGCCGTAAAGGCCCGAATCGATCCAGGAATCGATCGCCAGCCAGTCGATCAGCTTGCGCCGCCTATTGGTTTGCAGAAAGTCGCGCACTTTGCCCCGACCTATGCGCGCGAAGCGCCAAGACGCTGCTCCGCGGGCCTAATTGCAGCGCCCNNCGAACGGGCCTACAGGTTGCCGCAAACTACATCGTGATTGAGGCGTTTTGTAGGGAATTAGCGCTTGGCGCAAGGCCCAATGCGCGAAGGCGGCCGAGGCTCGCGTCTCCCCCTCCGTCAGCGATTCCGCCGCCTGCCAAACCCGCATATAGTCAGAGGGGCATAAATAGGGGGACTGGCATGGTTAAGAACGAAAGATCCGGGGACGCGGCGGGGAAACTGGCGTCGAAGGCGCTGCGCGATCCGGGCTCACTGAGCGAGGCGGAGATCAAGACGCTTGCCGCATCGGTGCTGACTCAGCGTCCCGATCATCAGAAGCCGGCGGCCAAGGCGAAGCCGGCGAGTAAGCCGAAACCTCGCTAAGACACAGAATACGCACAACGGCGGCAGTGGGGATGGTGGTGAGGCCGGAGGCCTGATCGAAGTCTCCGCTGCCGTCGCTGGCGCCGAGATTGGGTGCCAAGACCTTGGCTTGCGCGTCGTCCTGAATGAGAAAGCCGACCGAGACGCAGCGGTGGGGCTGGCGGTTCCGGATTTCGGCAAGCCACTGCCAGGCCGCCAGGGGCTGTCCGCTGTCGACCCACTCAATCAGCACCAGCGGGGGAGTTTCGGAGGGGTTCATGCTGCCTCAACGTTTGGCTCAAGGCTTCAGGTTCCAAGATGCTGCCAGAGAAGTGCTTAAACACCCTCCGCCGATCGGCGAGGATTTTCAGAAAAGCCGTAACCATGGCTTAAGAGGCGGCGCCGCCTTGCCTCTTCCCTCTTCATTTGCTGACATCAATGCCGTGGGTCTTCATGCAGTCTGCGTAGTTGGTGCTGTAGGCGCCGGGCCGCAAGCGGGTGAAGATCGCAAGAATCGACCCCATGGTCTTTTTCTGCGCATCGGCGCTGCAGGCGTTCATCGCGGTCTTGTACGCTTCCTGATCGCTTTGCTTGACAACCTTGGTTTCCTTTGTCTCGTTTTCCTTGGCCCCCTTTTTCTTGACCCCACCTTTTTTGACGTCGGCGCTGTCGGCACTGGCAGGGGCGGTGCTGCTGGTCGGGGCTGGGGCGTCGGTGGCCAGGTTTGGCGGGGGTGGCCCAGGGCGGCTGCACCCGAGAAGCAGCATGCCGAGCAGGCAAGCCCCCAATCCCACACCCCTCAGCGTCGACATCGATGCAGCCCAACTGGTTATCTTACGGCTAGAGCGCTTTCGCTTCAGGTTGAATCGCGACAGCGCGTCTAGCCTTTTGTTTGAGCATGATCTTATCGGAAAACCGGTTCCCACTTTTCCGGATCATGCTTTAGGTCATACTCCACGCCAAGCTCGGCGGTCTTTAGCCGTAAGCATCCCCTTCGCAAGCCCTCGTGTCGAAAGTTAGGGGGAAAAGATGAAGGCCCAGTCTCCCGCGGGGCAGGCGCCACCTTTAGCATCGAACGCGTTTTACGCCGATCAATCTGAGCCGACTTGGGAAGGAGACTTTTCAGATGCGAATTTGCGGAACGTTGATTTTAGGGCTCACGGCCGTGGCGTGCGCGCAAGCGTTGCCCATGACCCAGGCGGTCGCGGCCGATTGCACGCAAGGCACAAGCGAGGAGAGGATCGGCTGTCTCAATCAGGCGGTCAACGATCTCGAAGCCAAGCTCTCTAGCCTGACGCAAGAGGTGGCGGGGAAGGTCAATATGACCGATGCGCTCAAGTGGAACGACCGGATCAGCCTACGCAACGAGGACATGCGCATCTTCCCGCGCTGCCTCGACAATCCGGGTCCCAATTCCACCAACCTCACCGACGTGTTCGCCAATTCCTGCGCCAAGGTGCCGGCGCAGACTTGGATGATCGCCAAGCCTTATCAGTGATCGGGTTTGGCGCGAGGGCGATTTGGGCGGCCGCACGGCTGGGGTCAGCGAGGGGGGCGGCCCATGATGTCGAAATCGGCTTCTTGCAAATGGTACTTCATCACGACGCTGGAGGAGTCGGACAGCGCGCGCTGACAGGCCTCGTGCGCCGCACGCTTCTCCTCCTCGCCGAGAGGGCCTTGGACCTTCGCCTTGTCGCCAGCGTCGAGGCAGGTGTCGAAATCGCCGGGACCCGCCAGCGCCGGCATGGTCAGCAGCGAGAGGGAGATCGTGAGCAGGAACGTGTTGCGCAAATTCGAACCCCCCAATCGTTGGGCCGAACGCATCGGCGTTTGTGCTTCACGCCAGATTGTGACGGCGACCCCGTCATTCAAGGCCGGGACTCGTGAACGAGCCGCCCAGGCATGATATCCAGAAGCGAGATATCACGGCGAGACGGCCGCTCGTGGCGAGATGGTGGTGAAGGCGATGGACGAATTAGGCGAGAGCGCGCGCAAGAGCGCCATGGATGTGCTGTTGGACCAGAGGCTCTTTACGCTGAATGCGGAGCGCTTCAAGGCGTTCGTGGCGGTCTTGGATCGGTCGCGCAGCGGCGGCAAGAAGCAGGTGCATGAGATCATCGATGCCATCAAGACGGTGTTGCACGACCAGCCGCTGACGCTCGCCGACCACCACCTGATCAATCTTCGCCGCGAATTGTCGGAGGCGCGCCAGGATCCCGACGGCGACACCTTCCTCGGCATCGTGCGCTATCGTGCCGTGACCGAGCCGATGGCACTCGCGGCTTAGGCCCCTACAAAATTTCGAGATCGCAAAGGGCGGCTTTGGCCGCCCTTTTTGTTTGGCCGCGCGCCAATTTTAATTCCTTCTAACATGAGGACCTAAATGACAGCGCAGAAGGGCAAGGACCTGCTGCTCAAGGTGGACAGCACGGGGACGGGAAGCTTCGCCACTGTGGGGGGTTTGCGGGCCCGCACGCTCGCCTTCAACGCGGCTGACGGTTGTGGCCGACGTGCATGTCCACCCGGGCCCGCCCAACCCCGTCGCGATGCCGATCGTCTGCGAGCGATAGCCCTTCAGGAAGCCGCCTTGGATCAGCCACAACAGCTTAAACATCTCCTACCTCCGCCTTTCTCGAACACGTTCGGCTGGCTTATCACCGGTGGTTTCGCCAAGGGCTACCGCATCCAGATCCTCGGGGTCGTCACCGCGCTCTCGGCGGTTGCGACCTGGGCGATCGGCGATGGGACCCTCACCGATCTGATCGAGAAGGTCCCGGTGATCTTCGGCGGCCTCGGGCTTGCCACGCTCGGCATGAAGGTCGACGCGGCGAAGGCCGTAGGCCCAGTCGCCGCCAAGGCTACCAAGGCGAAATGAAGCCTCTCCGAGAGCCCCGTTCATGGACGGTTCATGCGCTTTTCCCTATGGTTTTCGCTCGGGGGAATTGCATGTGGATTGCAGCTATGCGGCGGGTCATCAGAGAAGCGGTCATTGCGGTCCTTGCCGGATTGGCGTTGACCGCGGCGAGCCAGGCGGCGGAGCAGAACTGCCTTCCCTGGAGCTCAGCCGCGCCGGTCATCGCCCTGCACTCGCTCCTGCCCGCCAACACCATTTACCAGATGGTGCAATCGCGTACCGGCGGCCAGATCATCCATGCGAGCCTCTGCGAGGAGGGCGGGCACTTTATTTATAGGCTCGTGGTGCTCGGCGCCAAGGGCGACGTCAGCAACGTGACCGTTGACGCTCTCACCGGTCAGCCTTAGAGCGCTATGGGTTGAAATAGAATCGCGATAGCGCTCTATCGTTTTGATTGAGCATGATCTTTTGGCGAAAACCGGCTTCCACTTTTCCGGATCATGCTCTAGGACACGGGGAGGCGCCTTTTTCGGCGTGGCGGAGGATAGGCGTTGCGGCTGCTCGTCGTCGAAGACGATCCCGACCTCAATCGTCAGCTCGTGTCGGCCTTGAGCGATGCGGGTTACGCTGTCGACACCGCTTTTGACGGGGAGGAGGGCCACTTCCTCGGTGATACCGAGCCCTACGACGCCGTGGTGCTCGATCTCGGCCTGCCCAAGAAGGACGGCTTGAGCGTGCTCGAGCAGTGGCGGCGCGACGACCGCAAGATGCCCGTGCTCATCCTCACCGCGCGGGAGCGGTGGGGCGACAAGGTCGCCGGCATGGATGCGGGCGCCGACGATTACGTCGCCAAGCCCTTCCATATGGAGGAGGTGCTGGCGCGCATCCGGGCACTGGTCAGGCGTTCCGCCGGCCATGCCCGCAACGAGATGGAATGCGGGCCGCTTCGCCTCGATACCAAGAGCTCGCGGGTCACGGTCGACGGCCAAGCGGTGAAGCTCACCTCGCATGAGTACCGCGTGCTCACCTATCTCATGCTGCATCGGGAGCGGGTCGTCTCCCGCACCGAGCTCGTCGAGCATCTCTATGAGCAGGATTTTGACCGCGACTCGAACACTGTCGAGGTGTTTATCGGGCGCTTGCGCAAGAAGCTTCCGCTCGATCTGATCAAGACCGTCCGGGGGCTCGGCTATCGCCTCTCCGACGATGTCGATGAGGTTTAACTCCCTCGCTTTCCGCCTGTTCGCTTCCGCCGCGGCGTGGACGCTGGTCATCCTCCCCGCCACCGCCATCCTGCTCGTCTCTCTCTATCGCCACGCCGTCGAACGCAGCTTCGATGCGCGCCTCAATGTCTACCTCACGAGCCTGATCGCCTCCACCACGGCGGAGGGGGCGACCCACCCCAAGCAACCCGCCAATCTCGGCGAGCCCACCTTCACCATTCCCTTCTCCGGCTGGTACTGGCAGATCAAGCCGCTCGACGACGCCGAGCGCCCGATCTTCGTCTCCGATTCCCTGCTCGATCAGCAGATGAAGCTGCCGAGCGCGGCCGGCATCTCCCCCGACACCAACTTGGCGCGGCGCGACTATGCGCCCGGCCCGCAAGGCCAGCGCTTGCGCATCGTGGAGCGCGAGATCAGGCCGGCTGGCGGCCAGTCGACGCCCTACTCCTATGCGGTCGCAGGGGACGCAGGCGAGATCGACCGCGACATTGCCGAGTTCACCACCATGCTCATCGCCGCGCTTGCGCTGCTGGGCCTGGGGCTGGTGGTGGCGACGCTGTTCCAGGTGCGATTTGGGCTGCAGCCATTGCGGGCCATTCGCCAGGGCCTGACCGCGATCCGCTCCGGCGAGGCGGAGAAGCTCGAAGGCCAGCTGCCCGATGAGATCAGGCCGCTGCAACAAGAGCTGAACGCCCTGATCCAGTCCAATCGCGACATCGTCGAGCGGGCGCGTACCCATGTGGGCAACCTAGCGCATGCGCTGAAGACGCCGCTCAGCGTGATCAGCAATGAGGCGCGGGGGAGTAAGGGCCCGCTCGCCACCAAGGTGATCGAGCAGGCGGAGATCATGCGCACCCAGATCACCCATCATCTCGACCGCGCCCGGGTCGCTGCCCGCTCCGGCGCCATCGGCGACATTACCGACGTCGAAGCCGTGCTCGGCGCGCTCAAGCGCACGCTCGACCGGATCTACGACGGCCGCGAGCTCGAGCTTGCGGTGAGCACTATGCCAGGGCTGAACTTTCAGGGCGAGAAGCAGGACCTCGAGGAGATGGTCGGCAATCTGCTGGACAATGCCTGCAAATGGGCCAAGTCGCGCGTGCAGCTGGAAGCGACAAAGGCCAATGGCAGCCGCCATTTCACCGTGCTGGTGGATGACGACGGACCGGGGCTCACCGCGGCGGAGCGGGAAAAGGCCGTGAAGCGGGGTCAGCGGCTGGACGAGTCCAAGCCCGGCTCAGGTCTCGGGCTCTCCATCGTGGCCGACCTCGCCCATCTCTATAAAGGCCGCTTTCAGCTGGAGCCCTCGCCGCAAGGGGGTTTACGCGCGCGGCTCGAGCTCCCCGCCGCTTGACCCTTCCCGCTTTTACCCCGCCCGCGACTAAATTCAGCCCGATTTATTGTTTGTTTAAAGTGCTTTGCGAGGATTGACCCCGTCGCCAGCCGGTAAGCCGCCGAGCGGGGCGCGTTAACGAGCGTAACCCATGCGCGTACCAGCCTCCCTGATGGCTATCGCCTTGCTGCCGGCCCTCGCGGCGGCCTGCAGTTCGGGCAACAATCAAGGCCCCGGAGCCATCGTCGGGGCCGTGACGGGCGGCCTCGTCGGCAACCAGTTAGGCCGAGGCAAGGGCAAGGTGGCAGCCACCGCGGCCGGTGCGGTGATCGGCGGCATCATCGGCAACCAGATCGGCCGCGACATGGACGAGCAGGACCGCCGCATGGCCGCGGCCGCTGAATATCGGGCGCTGGAATATGGCCAGTCCGACGCGCCGACCCCCTGGAACAACCCCGGCACCCGCCACCGCGGCCAGATCGTGCCCGGCAAGTATTATTCGCAAGGCGGCCAATTCTGCCGTCCCTACACCCACACCGTCTATATCGGCGGGGAACCCCAGACCATGAGCGGCACCGCTTGCCGCCAGGCCGACGGCACCTGGCGGACGATCAGCTAGGCGCCCCCAGAGCCCGAACGACCAGGCGCTTCCCACAGACGCCTGCTGCCTCTCTCCGCACCCTTCTCCGCAGATTGCCCAGAATTAATCTTCCTCTCCTTGCCGGACCTTGCCCCTCCCGACGTCTTTCGCCTATGGCTAGCGCGCTATCGCGTCAGGTTGAATCGCGACAGCGCACTAGCTTCTTGTTGGAGCATGATCTTATCGGAAAACCGGTACCCACTTTTCTAAGATCATGCTCTAGCGTGGCCTGAAACAAGGCGGAGGGATGCGTGCTGCTCTATGTGGTTTTCGCGTGCCTGACGGCGATCGTGCTGCTCGTCCTGCTGCGGCCGCTGGCCGGCACCAGGGGCAGTGACGCCGCGCGCGACGCGTTCAACGCCGCCGTCTATCGCGATCAGCTCACCGAGGTCGAGAGCGACCGCGAGCGTGGGCTCATCGCCGAGACGGAGGCGGAAGCCGCCCGCATCGAGATCGGGCGCCGGCTGCTTGCCACCGACCCTCCCAAAGCCAAAAGCGACCCCTCGCGCCATGTGGGGCAGGACCGCAAGCAGCACCGTCTATCCGCCCGTGCGGTGATGATCGGCGTCGCGGCACTTCTCCCGGCGCTCGCGCTCGGGCTCTACCTCGCCTATGGCTCCCCCCGCCTGCCCGACCAGCCGCTGGCTGCCCGTCTGCAAGACCCGGCAAGCGACCAGAACCTTGCGGCGCTCGTCGCCCGTGTCGAGGCGCGGCTGCGCGAGCACCCAGAGGACGGTGAGGGGTGGGAGGTCATCGCACCGGTCTATATGGCGTGGCGCCGCTACACCGACGCGGCCGACGCCTATGCCCAAGCGGGCCGCCTGCTCGGCGAATCGCCGAAGCGGCTGTCCGGCTATGGGCAAGCGCTGGTGCTCGCCAATGACGGCATGGTGAGCGAAGACGCCCGCCGCGCGCTGGCGCGGGCCGCCGAGCTCGATCCCGACCTCATCGAGCCGCGCATCCTCATTGCCATCGCCAAGGAGCAGGACGGCCAGTTCGCGGCCGCTATCGAGGCCTGGCGTGCGCTGCTCGCCAAGGGCAGCAGCGGCGATGCGCCCTGGCGGGACATGGTGCGGCAGCGGATCGCTGCCGATGAGGGCCATCTTGCCGGCAAGCCGGCTCCCGGCGCGCCGCTCGCAGGCAAGCCGGTCGCAGGCGAGCCTTCCGGAGGAGCGTCTGTGGGGGGGCAGGGCGGAGGTGCCGTGGCGAGCAAGCCTGAGGGCACTTCTCCTGAGGCTGAAGGCGGCGCCCCGACGGCAGGCGATATGGCCGCCGCCCAGAACTTGAGCCCCGCCGAGCGCCAGGCCATGATCGAGCAGATGGTGCAAAGGCTGGCCGCGAGGCTCGACCAGCAGGGCAACGATCTTGGCGGCTGGCTCAAACTGGTCAGAGCCTATAGCGTGCTCGACCGCAAGGACGACGCGATGAAGGCGCTGGCCAAGGCTAGGGTGCAGTTCAGCGGCGACGCCACAGCGCTTGGGCAGCTCGATGCGCTGGCTACCGAGCTCGGGCTCAAATCGTAAGCTCGGGCATTAGAGCGCTATCGGTTGAAATGGAATCGCGATAGCGCTCTATCATTTTGATTGAGCATGATCTTTTCGGAAAACCGGCTTCCACTTTTCCGGATCATGCTCTAGGGGAAGGACGATGACGCGCAAGCAGCGAAGAGGCATTCTGATCGGCACCTGCGTCGCCGTGCTCGCGCTTGCCGTCGGCCTGGTGCTCGTGGCTTTGCGCGACTCCATCGTCTTCTTCTATAGCCCGAGCGAGGTGGCGGAGAAGAATCTCAGTCCCGGACAGCGCTTCCGACTCGGCGGCCTGGTCGAGGACGGCAGCCTCAAGCGCGACGAGGGCACCACCGTCCGCTTCGTCGTCACCGACCGTGCCAAGATGCTGCCCGTCACCTATACCGGCGTGCTCCCCGACCTCTTCCGCGAGGGGCAGGGCGTGGTTGCCGAAGGCACGCTCGAGCCGGACGGCGTGTTCCACGCCGACAGCGTGCTCGCCAAGCACGATGAGAATTACATGCCGCCCGAGGTCGCCAAGAAGCTCAAAGAGCAGGGGCTATGGCGCGGCGACGCGCAAGCCGGCACGCCGCAAGCACAGCCCAAGGTGAATTGAAGCCATGATCGCAGAGCTCGGTCACTACGCCCTGATCCTCGCCCTTGGCGTCGCCATCGTGCAGACCGTGCTGCCGTTCTGGGGAGCGCGGCGCCGCGATCCTCAGCTCATGGCCGTCGCGGTGCCGGCCGCGCAGATGCAGTTCCTGCTGATCGGGATCGCCTTCACCGCGCTGGTGACCGCCCATGTCACCTCCGACTTCTCGGTCCAGAATGTCTGGGCCAACTCCCATTCGGCCAAGCCCCTGATCTACAAGATCGCGGGCGTGTGGGGGAACCACGAAGGCTCGATGGTCTTGTGGGTGCTGATCCTGGCTTTGTTCGGCGCCGCGGTGGCGAGTTTCGGCACGAACCTGCCGCCTGAGCTCCGCGCCAATGTGCTGGCCGTGCAGGGCTCGATCGGGGTGGCCTTCCTGCTCTTCATCATCGTCACCTCGAACCCCTTCGTGCGGCTCGACCCGGCGCCCTTCGACGGCAACGGCCTCAACCCGGTCCTGCAGGACCCCGCGCTCGCCTTCCATCCGCCCTTCCTCTACACGGGCTATGTCGGCTTCTCGATGGCCTTTTCTTTCGCCGTCGCCGCCCTCATCGACGGGCGCGTCGACGCCGCCTGGGCGCGCTGGGTGCGGCCCTGGACGCTCGCCGCCTGGATGTGCCTCACGCTCGGCATCGCCATGGGCTCGTGGTGGGCCTATTACGAGCTCGGCTGGGGCGGGTTCTGGTTCTGGGACCCGGTGGAGAACGCCTCCTTCATGCCGTGGCTCGCCGGCACGGCGCTACTCCATTCGGCGGTGGTCATGGAGAAGCGCGACGCGCTCAAAGTCTGGACCATCCTGCTCGCCATCATCACCTTCTCCTTGAGCCTGATGGGCACCTTCCTGGTCCGCTCGGGCGTGCTTACCTCCGTGCATGCCTTCGCCGTCGACCCGGCCCGCGGCATCTTCATCCTCGCCATCATGGGCATCTTCATCGGCGGCGCGCTCACGCTCTTTGCCATCCGCGCTCCCTTGCTCGCACAAGGCGGACTGTTTGCGCCGATCAGCCGCGAGGGCGCGCTCGTCCTCAACAATTTGCTGCTGACCACGGCCTGCGCCGCGGTCTTTGTCGGCACGCTCTATCCGCTNNGCGCTCGAATCCTTCAGTGAAGACAAGATCTCGGTCGGGCCTCCCTTCTTCAATTTCACCTTCGCGCCCCTCATCGTGCCGCTCCTGCTCGTTGTCCCGTTCGGGCCGCTGCTCGCCTGGAAGCGGGGTGACGCGCTGGCGGCGGCTCAGCGTTTGGTTGCCGCTGCCTCACTTGCTCTCATCGTTGCGGTCGGGCTGCTGGCCTGGAAGCAGCGGGGCCCATGGCTCGCGCCGTTCGGCGTCGGGCTCGGGGTATGGCTGATTGCCGGCGCGGCTTCGGAGATCGTCTATCGCGTCAAGCTGTTCGAGGCGTCGTGGGGCGAGGTGCGCCGCAGGCTTGCAAGCCTGCCACGCTCGGCCTTTGGCACGGGGCTCGCCCATGCTGGCCTCGGGCTTGCGGTCATCGGTATCGTCGCCACCACGGCATGGCGGGAAGAGCGCATCCAGGCGCTCGCGCCCGGGCAGTCGATCGACATCGCGGGCTACCAACTCACCTTCGAAGGCGTCGCCCCGCGCCAGGGACCCAACTATCGGGAGCGCGTCGGACTGTTCAAGGTGGCGCGTGGCGGGGTGGAGGTGACCGAGCTCAACCCCTCCAAGCGCGAATTCACCGTGGAGAAGAACACCACCACGGAGGCCGGCATCCATGTGAGCTGGCGCGGCGATCTCTACGTCGTGCTGGGTGATCCGCTGAAGGATGGCGCCTATAGCGTCCGGGTCTATTTCAACCCGCTCGTCCGGCTGATCTGGCTCGGAGCCGTGGTCATGTTCATCGGCGGCGGCCTCTCGCTGTCGGACCGGCGCTTGCGGGTCGGCGCGCCGAAGCGGGCGGAGGCTAGGACACCGCGCCTTGCGCCAGCCAAATGACCATGTGCCGCCGCCTCTCTTCGCTGCTGCTTACGCTGCTGTTGCTCCTTTCGGTCGGCATTGCGGCCAAGGCCGTCGAGCCCGACGAGGTGCTGCAAGATCAGGGCCTCGAAGCCCGCGCCCGCCACATCTCCGAAGGCTTGCGCTGCCTTGTCTGCCAGAACNNACCGCGGCGCTCGCGGTGGAGCCCGACGAAATATTGAGGGATCCGGCGCTGGAAGCGCGCGCGCGGAATCTGTCGAGCGAACTGCGCTGCCTGGTCTGTCAGAATCAGTCGATCGACGATTCCGCGGCGCCGCTTGCCCGCGACTTGCGGCTGCTGGTGCGCGAGCGACTGAGCGCGGGCGATAGCGACAGCCAGGTGCTCAACTTCCTGGTAGCGCGCTATGGCGAGTTCGTGCTGCTCAAGCCGCGCTTTGCCCCACACACGCTGGTGCTGTGGTTTGCCACTCCGGCGCTGTTCCTTGCAGCACTTCTCATCATCGTTCTAGCCTATCGGCGGCGGAGTGCGGGTGGCGCGGCGCTTCAGCCCTTGACCGCCTCGGAACGACGCCGGCTGAAGCGTCTGCTCGACCAATCCTGACGCGGCTTCAGCCCCGCGTGGGGCCTTGCAAGCGGGCAAAACCTTACCGAAATTTAATACCCTCGAAACAGCGGGGTAATCGGTAAACGCCTATATCTTGCGCTAGAAGCCCGGGTCCTCTGAGGGACGCCCGGCTCGCGTTTCCAGTTTTTCCCTTCCATCTCAGGAGAGAGGTGACCAATGACCCATTCCGACCAGAGCCCGCATGCGGCAGAGGGCCGGCGCACGCTTGCCCGCCGCCCGGTGCTGCTTGCCGCTGCCGCCTTGATTGCCACGAGCGCACTAGGGCTCACGCTTGTCTACGGCGTGCCGTTCGCTGCCGCTGAGACCCCGCAGCCGACGATCGATACCCCCTTTGGCCGCGCACCTTTGACCTTCGCCGACATCGTCGCGAAGGTGAGCCCGGCGGTGGTCAGCATCAACGTCAAGGGCGACGCTAAGGTCGCCAATAACGATCTGCAGATCCCGGGCATGCCCGACATCCCCGAGGACAGCCCGCTCTATGATTTCTTCAAGCATTTCCGCCAGGGCCAGCCCAATGGCGGTGGCGGTAGTGGCGGCGGCGCTCCCGAGAAGCCCCACCCGACGCTGGCGCAAGGGTCGGGTTTCTTCATCTCGCCTGACGGCCTCGTGGTCACCAACAATCACGTGGTCGAGGACGCCGAGGACATCTCGGTGACGATGGAGAACGGCGACAAGTTCCCGGCCACGCTGGTCGGCGCCGATGCCCGTACGGACGTGGCCCTGATCAAGGTCAAGTCGGACGGCAAGAAGTTTCCTTTCGTCGACTTCTCCGACAAGGACCCCCGCGTCGGTGACTGGGTGCTCGCCGTCGGCAATCCTTTCGGCCTCGGCGGCACGGTGACAGCCGGCATCATCTCGGCCCATAACCGCGACATCGGCTCTGGTCCCTACGACTACCTGCAGATCGACGCGGCGGTGAACCGCGGCAATTCGGGCGGTCCGTCCTTCAACCTGGACGGCAAGGTCGTCGGCATGAACACCGCGATCTTCTCGCCCAGTGGCGGCAATGTCGGCATCGCCTTCGCCGTGCCCGCGGCGCTGGTCAAGGTGGTCGTGTCGCAGCTGCAGGAGCACGGCACCGTCGACCGCGGCTGGCTCGGCGTCGTCATCCAGAATGTGACCGACGACATCGCCGACTCGGTCGGGCTGAAGGACGCCAAGGGCGCCATGATCACCAAGGTGTCCGAGGACGGCCCTGCCGCCAAGCAGGACGTCAAAGCCGGTGACGTCATCGTCGCGGTGAATGGCGAGAAGATCGACGATTCCCGCGACCTCGCGCGCAAGGTCGCCGAGCTGCATCCGAACACGGACGTCAAGCTTTCCATCATCCGCTATGGCGAGACGCGGAACGTCGACATGAAGCTTGGCACTTTCCCGAGCGGCAAGAAGCTTGCCTCGCTCGAGGAGGAAAAGCCTAACACGGGCGAGGAGATGAAGAATCTCGGCCTCTCGCTCGCTCCGGCCGGGAAGTTCCCGGGCGCCGGTGACCAGGGCGTGGTCATCACCCAAGTCGCCCCCGACAGCGATGCCGCTGACAAGGGACTGAAGGCCGGTGACGTTATCCTGGAGGTTGCCGGCGAGACCGTGTCGGAGCCCGGCGACGTCGCCAAAGGCGTCCAGAAGGCGATCGACAAGGCCAAGGACAAGGACAAGGTCAATGTCCTGGTGAAGGTTAAATCCGGCGATCAGCAGCGCTTCGTTGCGCTTTCCCTGAAGAAGGCGTAACCCCGCCTTCATCGCCGGAAGGGCGGCGCGGTTTCCCCCCGACCGCGCCGCCCACCTTTTATGGCGGGGCGCTTTGCAAGGGGCTCAGCCCTTCGCCTTGCCTCTATCGAGGCAGCAGCCCGAGGAGATCTCCGATCATGCGCGTGCTGGTGATCGAAGACGATCAGGAGACCGCGAGCTTCCTGAGGCGGGCCCTAAAAGAATCGGGCCATGTCGCCGAATATGCCGCCGACGGCCAGACCGGATTGGACCTGGCTAGGGCCAACGCCTTCGACGTGCTCATCGTCGACCGCATGCTGCCGAAATGCGACGGGCTCGCCGTCATCGGAACGCTGCGAGCCGAGGAGATCCGAACGCCGGCGCTGATCTTGAGCGCGCTCGGCGAGGTCGACGACCGGGTGAAGGGCCTGCGCGCCGGCGGCGACGACTACCTCACCAAGCCTTACGCCTTCAGCGAGCTGCTCGCCCGCATCGAGGCCTTGGCCAGGCGCGCCTCGCCGGAGGAGGGCAGCACCCGCTTCGTGGTGGGCGACCTCGTGCTCGACCGTCTCTCCCACAAAGTGACGCGCGCCGGCGAAGCCATCATGTTGCAGCCGCGCGAGTTCCGCCTGCTCGAATATCTGATGAAGCATGCGGGCCAAGTGGTCACCCGCACCATGTTGCTCGAGAGCGTTTGGGATTATCATTTCGACCCGCAGACCAATGTGATCGACGTGCATATCTCGCGGCTTAGGTCGAAGATCGACAAGAATTTCGGCAACCCCCTTCTGCATACGGTGCGCGGCGCCGGTTACAGCATCCGTGACAGCGCTCACTAAGCTCTTCCGCACCACCACCTTTCGCTTGTCGCTGACCTATCTTGCGCTGTTCAGCGCCGCCGCAGCGGTGGCGATCTTCTATATCTATTGGAACACCACCGTCCTGCTCACGCGGCAGCTCCACCAGACCATCGACGCGGAGCTCAAGGGGCTCGCCGAGCAATACAAGGCCGGCGGCCAGGCCCAGCTCGTCCGCACCGTGGCCGAGCGCAGCCAGACCCCTGGCAACAGCCTCTATCTCGTGGCCGATCAGGAAGGCCACCGCATCGCCGGCAATCTCAGCGCCATCTCGCCTGAGCTGTGGAATAGCGTGGGGCCGGTCGAGTTCGTCTATAGCCGGCCGGCGCCGGGGGGGACCGAGGCGCGGCTTGCCTTCGCCAATGTCTTCCGCCTGGCCGGGGGTTACCGCCTGATCGTCGGCCGCGACATCGAGGAGCGGCGCGAATTGGCGCGCGTGATCTGGTCGGCAATGCTGTGGGGGCTCGGGGTCATGGCGGTGTTCGGCATCGGCGGCGGGTATCTGGTGAGCCGTAACCTGCTGGCGCGCATCGACGCGGTCGCCGCCACCACCCGCACCATCATGGAGGGCGATCTTACCGGCAGGCTGCCGGTCAGTGGCTCGGGCGACGAGCTCGACCGCCTCTCGGAGAGCCTCAACCTCATGCTCGCGCGCATCGAGCAGCTCATGGCGGGCCTCAGGGAAGTTTCCGACAACATTGCCCACGACCTCAAGACGCCGCTCAACCGGTTGCGTAACCGCGTCGAGGCGGCCTTGCGCGAGTCCCATGACGAGCCCGCTTATCGCGAGGCGCTGGAGCGCACCATCGAGGAGGCGGACGGTCTGATCAAGACCTTCAATGCGCTGCTCTCTATCGCGCGGCTGGAGGCCGGCGCCGGCGGCGAGAACCGGGAGGTGCTCGACGTATCGGCGCTGTTGAGCGACGTGGCCGAGCTCTACGAGCCGGTGGCGGACGAGCGCGGCCTTGTGCTAAGGGCTGAGGCGAGCGAGCCCATCTTCATCCGCGCCGACCGGCAATTGCTTGGCCAAGCTATCGCCAACCTCATCGACAACGCCATCAAATATGGGGCGCCGGACTCATGCCAGGGCGGCAACGGACCAAAGCCTGAGATCGGCATCAAGGCAAAGGCTGTGGGCGCCATGGCGGAGATCGTGGTGAGCGATCGCGGGCCCGGGGTCCCAGGTGCCGAGCGCGAGCGCGTGCTCGAGCGTTTCGTGCGGCTTGAGGCGAGCCGCTCGGAGCCAGGGAGCGGGCTGGGCTTGAGCCTGGTCGCCGCCGTCGCGCGGCTGCATGGCGGACGCTTGCAGCTCGAGGACAATCAACCCGGGCTCCGCGTCGTCCTCTCGCTGCCGGCGGACGCTGTTCTCAACGGCGCAACAGCCCAGTTGGCGCCGGGAGCCGAGCTCGGCCGGGCGTGACGGCCTTCTACGAGCACATCAGCGACGCCCCGCCCGTCTATGACGAGGCCCGCGCCGCCGACATTCTCTCGACGCTGGCCAAGGCAATGGGCGAGGACCCGCACCTCGCCCCTGCCGCCAAACTGCTGGCCGATAACCAGCGCGTCCGCACCCTCCTTGCAGGCACCTTCTCCGCCTCCTCCTATCTCGCCGCGCTCGCATCGCGCGATCCTTCCCTCTTGGCCCACTGCCTCTGCCGCGATCCCGATGGGCATTTTGCCGAGGCGCGCGTCGACCTCGCCACGGCCATGACGAAGGCCCAAGCGGCGAAGGCGGCCATGGCAGCCTTGCGGCGTTTCAAGAGCCGCATCGCGCTCCTCATTGGGCTGGCCGATCTCGGGGGCGTGTGGTCGACCGACACCACGCTCGCGGCCATGAGCCTAGCTGCCGAAGCCGTGCTGCAGCAGGCGGTCAAGTTCCTCTTCCGCCAGGCACGCGAGGGGGGCCAGCTCTTGCCCGCCGCCGACGCTTCTGTTGCCAACGGCTATTTCGTCATCGCCATGGGCAAGCTTGGGGGTTGCGAGCTCAACTATTCCAGCGACATCGACATCATCGTCTTTTATGACGCCGCGCGTGCGGGCCTGGCGGCCGGCATCGAGCCGCAAGCTTTCTTCGTGCGGATCACGCGCGAGCTCGTGCGGCTCCTGCAAGAGCACACCGCCGACGGCTATGTGTTCCGCACCGACCTCCGGCTCCGCCCCGATCCCGGCGCTACCCAGATCGCGCTCTCCAAGGATGCCGGCCTCATCTATTACGAGAGCTTCGGCCAGAACTGGGAGCGCGCCGCGCTGATCAAGGCGCGCATCGTGGCAGGCGACGTCGACGCGGGGGAGGCGTTCTTGCGCGAGCTCTCCCCCTTCATCTGGCGCAAATATCTCGACTTCGGGGCCATCGCCGACATCCATGCCATGAAGCGGCGGGTGCACGCCTTCAAGGGCCATGGGTCGATCGCGGTGGCGGGGCACGACATCAAGCTCGGGCGGGGCGGCATCCGCGACATCGAGTTCTTCGTCCAGACCCAGCAGTTGATCGTCGGCGGCAGGCATCCGGAGCTGAGGACAAGGGGGACCATCGAGACGCTTGACCGGCTCGCCGAGGGCGGCTGGGTCGCGCCTCTCGCGGCGCAGGACCTGACCCGCGCCTATCGCTTCCTGCGGCGGGTCGAGAACCGGCTGCAGATGATCGGCGACCAGCAGACCCATGTCCTCCCTGAAGAGCCCCAGGAGCTTGCCCGCGTCGCCGCGTTAGCGGGGTTTGCCGATGCGGACGCCTTTGCTGCGGGGTTGGTCAAGGAGCTTACGGCGGTGGAGACCCATTACGGCGCGCTGTTCGAGAAGCTGCCCGCGTTGTCTTCGCCCGCGCCCAGCATCGTCGTGCATGGCGATGAGGCCGATCCCGAAGCGCTTGCCGCGCTTAAGGGCCTCGGCTTCCACAATTCGGGCGCGGCCATGGCCGCCATCAGGGCCTGGCAGTCGGGCCGCTACCCCGCCACCCGCAGCACCCGCGCGCGGGAGCGGCTGACCGAGTTTCTCCCCGTTCTGCTCGATGCCTTCGGGCGCACGGCCGAGCCGGACCTGGCGCTTGCCACCTTCGACCGGGTGATCGCCGAGATGCCGGCGGGCGTGCAGCTCTTCTCGCTGCTTGCCGCCAATCCGAGCCTGCTCAGGCTCATCGCCGACATCATGGGCACGGCCCCGCGGCTGGCACGCATCATCGGGCGGGCGCCCCGCCTGCTCGATGCAGTGCTCGATCCCGGATTTTTCGGCGCGGTGCCGACAGCTGCCAAGCTGAAGGAGCTGGTGGGACGTGCGTTGGCGCAAGCCCGCGACTATCAGGACGCGCTCGACCGGGCGCGTATCGTCGGTCGCGAGCAGGCCTTCCTCATCGGCGTCCGCGTGATCTCGGGCACGATCTCGGCGGGGCAGGCGGGGGCGGCTTATGCCGCGCTCGCCGAGACGGTGATCGAGGCGCTGGCCTCGACCGTCGAAGCCGAGCTCGTGCGCCAGCATGGGCACGTACCGGGTGGACGGGTGGCGGTCGTGGCCATGGGCAAGCTCGGGGGGCGGGAGATGACGGCCAGCTCCGACCTCGACCTGATCGTCGTCTACGACTTCGCCGAGGGCGCGCAGTCGGACGGCCCGAAGAGTCTGGCCGGCAGCCAGTATTACACCCGCTTCACCCAGCGTCTGATCAGCGCGCTTTCCGCACCCACCGCCGAAGGCTCGCTCTACCAGGTGGACATTCGGCTCAGGCCGTCGGGCAATCAGGGCCCGGTGGCGACCAAGCTTTCGAGCTTCATCGACTATCAGCGGATTTCCGCCTGGACCTGGGAGCATCTCGCGCTCACCCGGGCACGGCCGATCTCCGGGCCGCCCGCTTTGCGCAGGGCGATCAGCGAGACCATCCGCGAGGTGCTGATGCGGCCGCGCGACCTGCCTGAGGTGGCGGCGGAGGTCCGCGCCATGCGGGCCAAGATCGAGGCAGAGAAGGGCACGCAAGACATCTGGGACGTGAAGCAGGTGCCGGGCGGCCTGATCGATGCGGAGTTCCTCACCCAGTTCCTCGAGATCGTGAGCGCGCATGGACACCCGGAAGTGTTGGATCAGAACACGGCGGGGGCGCTGTCCAAGCTCGTCGAGGCAAGGCTGATCAGCCTCGCCGATGCCGAGACGCTGGTGCCGGCGGTGGCGCTCTATCACACGCTGACGCAATGCTTGCGGCTCTGCCTCGACAGGCCCTTCGTGCCGGATGAGGCGCCCCGCGCGCTGAAGGACCTGCTGGCGCGGGCCTCCGACATGCCGGACTTCGGCACGCTGGAAGTCACGCTGAAGGATTCACTTGCCGCGGTGCAGGAGGCGTTTGAGCGGATCGTGGCTTAAGGCGGAGGCTAGTCTCGCGATGTCTTGCGGGTTTTCCCCGCCCGATGCAGCGCGACGAAGGCACGTCGGACGCGGGCAAAGAGCTGCGGTGGCAGGAAGCCAAACGCATAGCTGCCGTCGTGCCGTTGCCTGAGATCGTAGCCCGGCCAGACAAACTCGTTGCCTTCGGCAACCACGATCCAAGACGGGTCGTCGTCAAGGCGGAGATGGCGCTTCACGGCGAGAGGAATTTCAACGGCCCATTCTGGCCGCTCGGGCTTGCGATGGGTGATCGGTAGCACCGTCACCACCGTTTCGGCGTCCGGGGCCTCTTCGACGCAGAGGACGATGACGCTCGGTCTGTCCTTGCGTCCCTCTTCCTGCCCGGTTTCGTGCTCGTAATGCCAAAGATAGGCGTAGTTGATGACCAGGCCCGGCTCAGGTGGAGGGACCGCCATGCGGGCCGCTATTTGCGCGTCAGTAGAGCATCCAGGTGCCTGTGCCGGGGATGCATGCGCGACTTGGTCACCGCCTGAACCTTGTCGTCGCTCAGCTCGACCGTGGCGAAGCTCCGTCGCGCCGCCTTCATGCGCGCATAGTCTTCATACGCGTCGGGAGCGATGAAATAGCCGGTGATTTGGCCGTGGCTGCTCACGGCCACGGCTTCGCGCTGGGCCTGCATACGGTAGCGCCCAAAGTTGCGGACGAACTCGGACGCAGGCACGGCCGTCGGGCGGGTCTTGCTGTCCATCGGGACCTCATTGGCTGCCATCTGCGCAATATAAGTGAAATGCGTAAATTCCGCAATTTTTGTGAGCGGCGAGGCCGACGATGGCGTTGGCGCTGGCGTGAGCGGGGACCGCACCACCTCTCCTTTGTCATGCCGGCGCAGGCGGGCATCCAGTAACCACTGACGTCGCGACCGAATGTTCGGCGGTTACTGGATCGCCGGGTCAAGCCCGGCGATGACAAGAGGGCGACGGGCGAGGGTAGCAATTCTCCACGGTCATGCCCGCCGCGCCGGCAGTTACCCGGTGGCGGCTTGCGCTTCGCTTGCTGCCGCGGCTTCCGCCTCGCTCTCGGCGGTTTGCGCCCTCGCCGGCAAGGTGCAGGTGACGGTCGTGCCCTGGCCTTCGCGGCTCTTGATCTGCAAGGTGCCGCCATGCAGCTCGACCAGCGCGCGCGAGATGGCAAGCCCCAGCCCGCTCCCCTGATGGCTCTTGGAGAACTGGTTCTCCACCTGCTCGAAGGGACGTCCGAGCTTGGCGATGTCGGCGTCCGGAATGCCGATGCCGGTATCCTTGATGGCGATGCGCACATGTCCCCGCGTCCGCGACAGGTGCACGTCGACGCTGCCGCCGTCGCGGGTGAACTTCACCGCATTGGCGAGTAGGTTGAGGAACACCTGCTTCACCGCGCGGCGGTCGGCCTCCAGCATCAGCCGCGACGGGCCGTGACGCCCAAGGGTGATATTGCGCTCGGCGGCGGCTTGGCTCACCACCTTCATGCTGTCCTCGATGATGTCGGCGACGTCGACGCTGTCAAAGTCGAGGCTGAGCCGCCCAGCCTCGATCTTCGACATGTCGAGAATGTCGTTGATCACTTCCAACAGGAAGGAGCCGCTCGCATGGATGTCGCGCGCATATTCCTGATATTTGGCGTGGCCGAGCGGGCCGAACAGCGCCCGCTGCATCACCTCGGAGAAGCCGATCACGGCGTTGAGCGGCGTGCGCAGCTCGTGGCTGATATTGGCGAGGAACTCCGACTTCGCCCGGTTGGCGGCCTCGGCGCGGTTCTTCTCCAGCGCGTATTTCTCGGCGAGATCGACAAGTTGCTGCTTCTGCTGCTCGAGCTCGCGGCGGGACGATCGCAACTCGGTGACGCTCGCCCTTAGCTGCTGCTCGCTCTCGCCCAGGCGTTGCTGGCTCTCCTTCAGCACGGTCACGTCGGTGCCGACGCTGACGTAGCCGCCGTCCCTGGTGCGGCGCTCGTTGATATGCAGCCAGCGGCCGTCCTCGAGCTGCGCCTCATAGGTGCGGGAATCGCCGTCGTCCTTGTCTTCCACGGCGATGCGCTTACGCACGATGGGCTCGGATGCCGAGGCGATGATCTCGTCATAGGCGCTGCCGGGCCGGACCACCTCCTCGGGCAGACCGTGGAACTGCTGGTATTTCGAGTTGCACATGACGAGGCGGTTCTGGTTGTCCCAGAGCACGAAGGCCTCCGAGATCGTCTCCACCGCGTCGCGCAACCGCGCATTGGCGTCCACCGAGCCTGGGATGAGGTCCTGATCCACCGCCATTGCCATGGCGGTGAGATAAAGCTCCCCGCTCTGCGGCGCGCGCGTGATGTGGCCGCGCAATCGTAAGCACAGCCAATGGCCGTCGGCATGGCGCAGGCGAAAGCTCCGGTCGAAAACCTGCTCGCCTTGCCCAAGCATGCGGTCGATCTCGCCACGGAGATCGTCATCAGGGTGCAAGCTTCCCGCGATCTGGGCGAAGGCCATGGCTCCTTCGCCCGGCTCCTTGCCGAGCAGACGGTACATGGGCGCCGACCAATGCACATGCCCGCGGGCGAGGTTCCACCGCCACACGCCACAGCCGGGCAGGGCGTCGATGATCTCGCCCGCGAAGCTGTCATCCTGCCGCGCGGTTCCTTGCGGCAGATACCAGAGCGAGCCGCCGAGCAACGCCAGCACCAGCGCGCCGCAGACCAGGATGGTGATCTCCAGACGTGCGTCGCCCCGCCAGTCGGCAAGGACCACGGAGGCCGGCTGCAGGAACGCGATTTGGACGTCGGTGTTGGCGATGTCGCGGACGGTGACGATGGCGTCGGTGCCGTCGGTGAGCGTCAGACGCAGGACGCCTGCATCCTTACCGAAGGTGGTTAGCGGCTGCTCGGGGCCGATGATGGTGAGGAGACTACCGTTCGCTTGCGCGTCGAGCGGCGCGCGGGCTTGGATCTGGCCCTCGGCGTCGGCGAGCAGCGCTATGCGGCCGTCGCCAGTCGCGCCCTTCGGCAGGCTGGCAGCAAGAGCGCTCTGCCAATTGCTGCTCGAGGCGAGAGATTGGCCCTCAAGTCGGACCGCCGCAAGATCGGCGAAAAGCGCGAGCCGCACCTCCGCGCCCTGGAGCGCCACCTTCTTGCCGTGCACGATCTGGGTCACCAGCCCCGTGGCGGCAAGCGCCACGAAGGCCGCGATCAGCAGGGGCAGGATGCGCCTAAGCCGCTCGGCGGAGGGAAAATGGTGGCGGAGTCCCGCATGGAGGTCCGGCCACGAGGCCCCCGCGAGCGCGAATGACTCCCCACGCGCGGAACTGGTCCGCGGCATTCGGTCCCCCTTTTGTAGGTCTCCTCGCGTGCAAACGGAGAAGTGCCGCATCTCCGAATCGCCCATTGATTGGAATCGACGCAGAGGTGCTCTGTCCAGCTTAAAACTGTGGAAAAATGGTTAATAACCTGTTGACAGAGAACGAATCTAGATCGGACCGAGGGTTTTGGTCACAATCTCGTAGCTGTCGGTGGAAAGCTTCTCGGCGGCAAGGAGCTGCAGAGTCGCCCTGGCGCGGGCCTGGCGCCCGGGCTCGAGAATGCGCCAGCTTTCGAAGGCGCCAAGGAGCCGCGCCGCCACATGCGGGTTGAAGGCGTCGATCTTGAGCGCCTCCTCGGCGAGCAGCTCGTAGCCCGCACCGTCGGAGCGGTTGAAGCCGGTGGGGTTGGCGTGCACGAAGCTGCCGATCAGGGCGCGCACGCGGTTCGGGTTCTTGAGCGAGAATTTGGGATGGGAGAGGAGCGCGCGCACGGTCTCGACCGAGCGGGCTCCCGGCGCTCTTGCCTGCACCGCGAACCATTTGTCGAGCACGAGCGGCTCATCCTGCCAGCGCGCGTAGAAATCGGCGAGCGCCTCGTCGCGCACCTCTCCGTCGAGCTGGGCGAGGATCGAGAGCGCGCCGATTGCGTCGGTCATGTTCGAGGCCTCGCGATAGTGGCGGAGCGCGCGGAGGACCTCGGTCCTCTCGCCCGTGCCGACCAGGAGGTCGAGCACGACGCTGCGAAGCGCGCGCCTCCCGGCGCTCTCGGCGTCGGGAGAGTAGGGGCCTGCCTCGGCGTTCGCCTCATAAAGCTCGACCAAGGTCTGGCGCGCCTTGCGGCCGATGATGGCGCGCAAGGCCTCGCGCGCGTTCCGCACCGCGTCGGTATCCACGTCGCGGGCTAGCTCGCGTGCGATGTCGGACTCGTTTGGCAGCTTCAGGAACTCGGCGCGATAGGAGGCGGGCAAGGACTCCGCGATCGCGGTCGTGGCCAACGCGTCGGCCAGGCGCCCGGCCTCTTTGCCGTCGACCGGCCCGGCAGGAGCGAGCGCGCGCGCCGCGGCGGTGAGCAGGTTGGTGGCATAGGTCTGCGCCGCCTGCCAGCGGTTGAACGGATCGGAGTCATGCAGCATCAGGAACTCGATCTGGGCGAGGTCGAGGCTGATGGTGAGCCTGACCGGCGCCGAGAAGCCGCGCAGGAGCGAGGGGATCGGCGCCGAGGGGATATCGCGGAAGGTGAAGGCGTGCTCGCGGCCGCTCACTTCGAGCAGGCCTTCGGGCACGGGCGTGCCGTCCTCCAGCGTCAAGGGAAGGTCGTCGCCATTCTTGCCGAGCAGTCCCACCTTCAGCGGGATCAGCATCGGCTCCTTCTTGGTCTGGCCGGGCGTGGCGGGCAGCACTTGGCTCACGGAAAGCCGCGCGGTCTTGGCGCGCGCGTCATAGTCCAGCGAGCAAGCAAGCTCCGGCGTGCCGCTTTGCGTATACCAGAGCATGAACTGGGAGAGGTCGCGGCCCGAAACGTCGGCCATGGCCTTGACGAAATCCTCGACCGTCACCGCCTCGCCGTCATGGCGCTCGAAATAGAGGTCGAGACCTTGGCGGAAGGTTTCGCGACCAAGCAGGGTTTGCAGCATCCGGCAGAGCTCGGCGCCCTTCTCGTAGACCGTCGCGGTATAGAAATTGTTGATCTCGATGTAGGAGGCGGGCCGCACGGGATGGGCCAAGGGGCCCGCATCCTCCGGGAACTGNNTCCTGGTCGCGGAAGACGGTCAGCCCCTCCTTCAGGCAGAGCTGGAACCAGTCGCGGCAGGTGACGCGGTCGCCCGTCCAGTTGTGGAAATATTCGTGCGCGATCACGCCTTCGATGGCGCCATAGTCGGCGTCGCTCGCAGTGTCGGGGCGGGCCAGCACCAGCTTGTCGTTGAAGATGTTGAGGCCCTTGTTCTCCATGGCCCCCATATTGAAGTCGCTGACCGCCACGATGTTGAACACATCGAGATCGTATTCGCGGCCGAAGCGCTGCTCGTCGAAGTGCATGGCACGCTTCAAGGACTCCATGGCCCAGGCGCAGCGGTCCTCCTTGCCCTTCTCCACATAGATGCCGAGCTCCACGTCGCGGCCCGACAGGGTGGTGAAGCTGTCGGCGATGTGGGCGAGATCGCCGCCGACGAGAGCGAACAAATAAGAGGGCTTGGGAAAGGGGTCGTGCCAGATGGCGAAATGCCGATCGGTGCCGGGCACGTCGCCAGCCGCGACCGGGTTGCCGTTGGCGAGCAGCACCGGCGTCGTGGCACGCGGGGCCTCGACGCGCACCGTGTAGACGGCGAGCACGTCCGGCCGGTCGAGAAAGTAGGTGATGCGGCGGAAGCCTTCCGGCTCGCATTGGGTGCAATAGGTGCCGCGCGAGCGATAGAGGCCGGACAGCGCCGTGTTGGCGTCTGGGTCGCAGAGGGTCACCGCTTCCAGGGTGAAGGGGCCCGCCGGGACCGCCTCGATGGTGAGCGACTTCTCGTCGGTCGCATAGGCGCCCGCCGCGAGCGGCTTGCCGTCAAGCTTGAGGCTCTCAAGGGTGAGCCCCTCGCCATCGAGCTTCAGCGGCCGGCCGGCCGTGGCGACCTTCGGGTTGGGCCTAAGCCGAAGCTTGCAGCGGATTCGGGTGGCGTGGGGGTCGAGCGCGATGTCGAGGTCGACCTCCTCGACGAGATAGTCGGGAGGCGCGTAGTCCTTCAGCAATTTCGGTCGGCGGCCGGAATGATCCATGGCGGCAAGCATCCTTTCCGTCGCTCTTAGAACGCCGGCCGCGCAAAGCCAAGGCCCCACCGCAGGTCATGGGCAGGTCAGGGGGTCGCGCAGGCACTCTTACTTAGTTATGGGGTCAGTTGGAGACTTCGCTCAGGATGCGTCTGGCGATCTGGGCGAGCTTGGTGAAGTCGTCGCTTAAATTCTCGGGCTCCTGCTCGGCGTGCTGGACGAAATCCTCGAGCAGCTTGTGGAACACCGGCGCCCGCACGATCACTTGCGCCTGCTGCTCGATGCGGTAGGGGTCGAGGTCGTATTCAGCACCGGGTACCCGCCAGCCGCCCCAATCGTGGTCGGTGGTCACGATCATAGGATGAGTCCCGGGATAGGGGTGATGGCTGCATTGCTCGGCGCTTTTCCAGCGGTTCTGGCCGCGCAGCACGCGCCAGCTTCCGTCCGAAGACCCTTGCGCGCCATTGAGCAGGGCGAGCGACTCCTCCTCCAACTCGTCCTGGGTGAACTCGCGTCCCATGCCGCAGTCATAGGCGATCTTGATCGGCTCGTCGCAGCCCTTGATCCATTTCGGCACGACGGACTCCACATGGGCCCAGGTGCCGACCGGCTTGACGAAAACGCGCTGCGACTTGTGAAACTTGGCTTTTGCCATTGTTTGACGCCCTGCAGTTCCGGAGCCGTGGCCTCTTATGGACCGGAAGCTCCGTACAAGGATGCTAGCGGCAAGAAGTTAACATTTGCCCGCCACGCCTTGCCGGCGCTTTGAAGAGGCCGTACCCGCGCCTTGATGCGTCTCTGGCGAGGCTTCCACGTGACGCACGCGCGCAATTGGCCTATGACCCGCCTCGTCATGACCGGCGCCGCTCTTCCCCCCAAGCTGTTCCTCCCGTCCAGGCGCGATATGGTCGTGCTCGCGCCGCTTGCGCTCGTGGCACTGGGCGCCGCCCTCTTCCTTCGCTACGGTATCATCCAGAACACGCCGATCGGGCTTGCTTGCGAGGCGGGCGAGGAGAGCCTCACCTGTACGGTCAGGCTCGCGGTCATTCTGCTCTTCGTCAGGAGCGTGTTCGGCTGGACCGCGCTTGTCGCTGCCATCATCCAGCTCATACGCCCGAACCGGGTCGCTTTCGGAATCGGCCTCATCGCCGCCATGCTGGGGCTCGTCCTTTACAATCTGCGGCTATCGGCCTTGGCAGTGGCGCTGCTCGTGCTCAGCCTGGCGCGGGTTGCGCCGCATACGAAGGCCGCGTCAGCCGGACCGCCCGCGTCCGAAGGAGGGTGAGGGACAGGACGAGGAGCAGGGCGGCGAACCACAGCGCTTGCCAGTTGGCGAGGCCTTCATTGACGATGACGAACAGCGCCGCTCCGGCAAGCACGAGGCCGGCAGTGATCTCGGCCGCGCCGGCCCGCCAAGGGGCGTGCTCCCCTGCAGCAGGCTTGGACGCGAAACCCAGAATGGCGAGCGCCACGACCGGTCCGGTCAGCGGGGTGAAGGGAAAGTTCTCGTAGCGGGGGTCGAAGACGAGCGCGAGCGCGATATGCATCGTGGCCACCACCGTCGCCACGAGCAGGGCGGCAAGCGGCACCTCAGCAGCATCGGCATCGCGCCAATAGGCCCGGTTCAGCGCCAGCGCGAAGCTTGGAAGGCCCACGCCCCGAGCGATGACGAATGCGGAGACCGCGGGCAAAGCGAGAGCGAGCAGGACCAGGGCGGCCACCCGGATGCGGTCGCCCGGCCAAGGCGCCTCCATGGGAAGGTTCACCACCGCCCAGCCGAAGACGAGGCCACAGCCTAGCGAAACGGCGGCGATGGCGAGCTCGCGCCTTGCCTCCCTTGGCTCGGAGCCGCGGCCTCCCAGCCACCCAGCCAGAACCACGATGAACGAAGCAGCCACGCCGAGCCCTGCCTCAAGCCGCCAGCTTGGGTGATTGGACACGGGCTCGCCCCAATGAAACTTCGCCGCCTGCGCGCCGTCGTCGAACAGGCCCCAAGAGCCGCCGACCGTTCCCTCCAGAAGCCGCTTCCAGGGCTGGTCATAGGCTTCGATGAGGTTCACCTTCCAGCCGTCCTCCTTGGCGGCCGCCACCACGCCCGCGAGCACTCGCGCCTGATTGGCAGGGGAGGGGAGGGCGCCCTCGCGCATGCGCCCCTGGCTCGGCCAGCCGACCTCTCCGATCAAGATGTCTTTGCCGGCGAAGGTTGAGGCGAGCTTGGCCCGGATCTGCCGCACATGCTGGACCGCGTCCGCAGCCGGCACCGGCTCGTCCTCCCAATAGGGCAGGATGTGGATGGTGACGAAGTCGACGGCAGATCCAAGCTCCGGCGCCTTCAGCCAGAACTCCCACACATCGGCATAGGTCACGGGCAAGCCAGAGCGCCGCTTTACCTCTTGCAGATAGTCCTTGATCTTGGCGGCCGGCAGCTCGCCCCTGAGCAACACCTCGTTGCCGACGATGATAGCCTGGACGACGCCTGGATGAAGGCGGGCGAGCTTCAGCGCGGCCTCGATCTCGCGGCGGTTCTCGGCCCGGTTTCGCCCGAGCCAGATCCCCTGCAGCACCTTCAGGCCTGAGCTGCCGGCGAGCGCGGTGATCTTGCCTTGCGTCTTGGCCGCCGAATAGGTGCGCACGCAACCGGTCACATGGGACAGGCTTTCCAAGTCGCGGGTGATTTGCTCGTCGGGGATATGCAGCGGCGTGGTGAAGGGGGCCTGGTCGCCATGGAAAGGAGCGTAGGAGACACAGCCAAGCCTCTCGCCTTCGGCCAGCGGCGAGGGGGGCATCACCACCGGTCGGCCCATCCCATACCAGACGGCCACGATAGTAACGGCGACAAGCGCGAAGGAGAGGGCGGGACGGAGCATGCGAGGCTTTTGGAGGCGGTGGGGATGCGACGAATAGCAGCTTTGTGCGATGCAGTGAACTGATTGCTCGGTAGTGGGCCAGTTTGAATGAGGCGCTATGACGCTAGTGGAACGATTGGATCGCGCATGCCATATTGAGTGCATGCAGCAAAAGACTGAGGGTCGGGTGATACGAGTCTTGACCAGGCATCATGCTGTCGAAGATCCAGCATTAGAGCAATGGTTTCTCGTCGCTATAGACGATGACGAAAAGGCTAAGGACGCAGTCTCCAAAGCCACAAAAGCTACCGATGAAATAATTGAGGTCGTCGGACGCATACCAGCTACCAGCGTCTCCAACTGGGGCTTGACCGAAAGCCAAGTCAGACTTGTTCTCCCTGGGGAGCCCATAAGTGGCTGACAAACACCCCAAACGCCCGCGCGACCTAAATCAGTGGGCGAAGCGCATGGTCGATGTCGCGACGGGTGCAGTCGAGGATCGCGAGCCGACGCCAGAGGAACAAGGCAAAGACCCCGCCGCAGTTTCACTTGGCCGCAAGGGTGGCCTTAAAGGTGGCAAGGCTCGCGCTGAGTCCTTGTCTGCCGCTAACGAGGCGGCGGGAAAAGCGAATGAGCGGGCCGCGCAGGCTGATTCTCGCGCCGCTGAGGCGAATCTGAAGGCCGAAACTGAGAGAGTTGAATGGCTCAAGTTGGAGGCAAAATATGCGCCTCGAATTCTCTCAGACGAGCAAGCAATCTCTCTTCGGTAGGAGCTGGTATCTCTCAAGGGAAACGATGTTGATGTCGTTTCATATGAAGGGCTGGGAACCGATATAGCGATGTTGTCCCAACAGATTGCGGCCGTGTTGGTAATCGCCGGGATCAATGCCAAGGTCTTCACGCCAATGGGTGGCAGCGGCCTCGTTCGCGGCATTGCGGTAAGAACTGAGGTCGGGTCATCGGCGCAGATTGAGGCGGCAGTTGACCAGATCATCAAAGCACTAAACGACGCCGGATTGACGGCGACGAAGATGGAACCATACCCCCTCGGCCAGGCAATTTCTGGCGGATTTATGGGGCCAACGGGAGCAGCCCCCGCTAAACTTCGTGTGTTAGTTGGCGCTAAGCCGTAAGCAAACGAAGCACTCATCCAAATCAAAGCAAAAGCCGCTCCGGCCTGTCGCAGCCAGCGAAGCAAAAGCGAGTCATGAGGCTGGATGTCGCGCCTCATTCAAACTGGCCCACTACCGATTGCTCTGGTTTGTGCGACCGCGAAGTGATAATGAAGACGTGTTGTCGCTGGACCGCCAAAATTAGGCTGTCTCATGCCAAAACCAGTGTCGCATTCCTTCCGGGCCGGGCACCCATCCATGCGCTTCGCGTCTTGCACCGCCGCTCTCATGGCCGGCGGCGTTTTGTTGGCGTCCGTCGCCGCCGGTCCCGCCCAAGGCCAGGGAGGCGAGCAGAAGCCTCCCGAACCAGCCCAAGGCGAGCAGAAGCCGCCAGAGCCAGCGCAAGGCGACCAGAAGGCTGCCGACCAGGCCACAGCCGAGCAGCAGGCCCAAGCCAAGGACATGGAGGAGTACCGGGAGGCGGCAGCCAAGCTGCCGATCTCGGCGGGCGCGGCCGAATGCGTGTGGACCGGGCGCCGGATCGCGAGCCTCCTTTGGCGCGACGACATCGATACCGCACGCCGCTATATCGATCTTTACGACCGCTTCGGCTGTTCGTCGGAGCATTTGAAGCTCGTCTTTCGCTGCGTCATCCGGCAGGGCCCACTCGATCCAAAGGCGGCCGACCGCCTCGCCTCGCGTGTGCATGGCTGCTGGGTCTCTCCCGACGAGCCAACAACAGCGTCGAGTCAGGCAACGACCGGCTCGACCATAAAGGGCGGAACAATTCCGAATTAAGAAAGTTATGGCCTGCGGCTCTCGGCGGCATCTTCAGCCGGGGGGACAGGGTAGGCCGGGTCAGGCTGAAAGACTCCAAGCAAAATGCGTCGCGTCGTTCTCGTCGTTGTGGTCGCGCTTGCGACCGCCTTGCATGCGGTGGCCTGGTTCCTGACGAAGGAGAAGGTCTCGCCGCCGAATACCGGGGGACATATCGCCAGCGTCTCCTTCTCTCCCATCAATCCGAATCGCAATGGTGAGGTCGACGGCACCACGGCCGCCCAGATCAGGTCCGACCTCGCCGTCATCGCACCCCATACCCGCGCGGTCAGGACCTACTCCTCGACCAACGGCATGGAGCTCGTGCCCGACATCGCGTCGGAGTTCGGTCTGCATGTGACGCTTGGCATCTGGCTGAATGAATGGGAGGAGCAGAACGACAAGGAAATCGAGAGCGCCATCGCGCTCGCGAAGCGCTACCGGAACATTGACAGCATCATCGTCGGCAACGAAACGCAATTCCGGAACGAGGCGCTGCATAAGGGCGACACGGTCCAGGACCTCATCGCCAAGATCCAGCGCGTAAAGCGTGAGGTCTCGGTCCCCGTGACGACCGCCGAGGTCGTGAACATTTGGCTGCAGCATCCGGAGCTTGTCTCCGCCGTCGACTACATCGCCGTGCACATCTTGCCCTACTGGGAGGGAGTGCCCGGCTCGGCCGCGGTCGATCACGCAATCGGCGTCTATGAGAGGTTGCGGCAGGCCTACCCCGGAAAGCGCATCGTGATCGCCGAGTTCGGCTGGCCGAGCGCGGGGCTGAACCGCAAGGACGCGGTGCCGAGCCCGCTCACCCAGGCGCAAGTGATCCGCGATTTCGTCACCCGTGCCGACGCGGTGGGCATCGACTATTCGATCGTCGAGGCGTTCGACCAGCCGTGGAAGACCTTCGAGGGCAGCGTCGGGCCCTATTGGGGCATGTACGACGCCAATCGTCACGCCAAGTTTGCCTTTGACGGCGCGGTCGAGCGGCCGAACTGGCAGCTCAAGGCGGTGGCCGCCGTGATCTTCGGTCTGCTGCTCTCGCTGCCCATCTTCGTCGTGGCGCGCGCCACGCCGGCACAAGCGGGCGTGCTTGCGCTCACCGCGCATGGGATCGGCGCCTGGTCCTCCAGCGTCATCGATTACTGGGTGACGCACTATTTTGTCTTCGGGGCGCAGGTGGCCATGATGGTCGGCGCCGCGCTGCTCGTGCCCCTCATTCTGATCATGAAGCAGCGGATCGAAGAGGTGGCAGCCATCGTGTTTGGCAGCAAACCGGGGCGGCTGCTCGCGCCGGGGGCCGCGCAAGTGGGCGCGCTCGCGTCAGCGCCGTTCGTCTCCATCCATATCCCGGCGTGCCGTGAGCCACCGGAGATGCTGCGGCAGACGCTTGACAGCGTAGCGAAGCTCGACTGGCCGCGGCTCGAATGCATCGTCGTCGTCAACAACACCCCGGACGCGACCCTCTGGCGGCCGGTGGAGGAGCACTGCCAGGTGCTCGGCGATCGCTTCAAGTTCGTCTATGCCGAGCGGCTCGAAGGATTTAAGGCCGGCGCGCTCAGGCTGGCGCTGGAGCAGGCCGCGCCCGAGGCGGAGATCATCGGCGTGCTCGATGCCGACTATGCCGTGCATCCGGACTGGCTGAAGGATCTCGTGCCCGCTTTTGCCGATCCCGCCGTAGGCCTGGTGCAGGCGCCACAGGACCACCGGGACGGCGGCAAGAGCATCCTGCATGGAGTGATGAACCGGGAATATATGGGCTTCTTCGACATCGGCATGGTGCAGCGGAACGAGGTCAACGCCATCGTCACCCATGGCACCATGTGCCTGATCAGGCGGTCGGCGCTGCTCGATGCGGGCAGCTGGTCGAGCGACACCATCGTCGAGGATGCCGATCTCGGGCTGACGCTGCTCAAGCGCGGCTGGCGGTCGCACTACACGCGGCACCGCTATGGCTTTGGCCTGCTGCCCAATGACTTCGCGGCCTATAAACGGCAGCGCCAGCGCTGGGCCTATGGCGGCGTGCAATTGATCAAGAAGCATTGGCGCGACTTCATCCCCGGCCGCAGCCATCTGACGCCGAAGCAGCGCACCGAGTTCCTGTTCGGCTGGCTGACCTGGCTCGGCGCCGAGAGCCTCGGCATCGTGCTCGCCATCCTCAATCTGATCTGGATGCCGCTGGTCGCCTTTTTCGGCATCGCCGTACCTGAGGCGGTGCTCACACTTCCGGTGCTCGCCACCTTCGCCGTCATGCTGGTCCACTTCATGGTGCTCTACCGGACGCGGGTGCAGGCGCCGATCTTCGCCTCGCTCGGCGCGGCGCTCTCGGCCATGGCGCTGCAGCTCACCGTGGGCAAGGCAGTTGCCCAAGGCGTGATCCGGGACAAGCTGCCCTTCCTGCGCACGGCGAAGGGCGGGGCTAGGCGCGGGCTTGAGACGTTCCCAGCCTTCTGGGAAGGATTGCTGGGCGGGCTGCTCCTGCTTGGCTCCGCGACCCTCTATTTCACCAACGATCAACAGGTACATGAGGTCTCTATCTTCAGCGCGGTGATGCTGGTGCAGAGCCTGCCTTTCCTCGCCGCCGTGCTGATGGCGGCGTTCGAGCGGTCGCCGTTGAATGAGTTCGCCACCTGGCGCAGGCTCGCCGCGCTCTTTACCTTCGAGCCGCGCGGGCCGCAGCCGACCCCGGGACCGCCGGCCAGCGGCGGCATCGGCATCGTCCCCTGAGGGAGCCTAGTTCAGGTTCACGGTTCTGAGCCGGAGGGCGTTGCCGACCACGGACAACGACGACAGGCTCATGGCGGCGGCAGCGATCATGGGCGAGAGCGTGATGCCAAAGAATGGATAGAGCACACCCGCCGCGATCGGCACGCCAAGCGCGTTATAGGCAAAGGCGAAGACGAGGTTCTGCTTGATGTTGCGCATCGTGGCGCGGGCAAGCTTGACGCCTCGCACCACGCCGCGGAGGTCGCCTTTGAGCAGGGTGAGGCCTGCGCTTTCCATGGCTACGTCGGCGCCCGTTCCCATGGCGATGCCCACATCGGCGCGGGCGAGCGCTGGCGCGTCGTTGATGCCGTCTCCTGCCATNNATCAGCGCGAGCTTGTCCTCCGGCTTCAGCCCGGCATGGACCGTGTCGATGCCGAGCTTGGCGGCAACCGCCTTGGCGGTGGTGGCGGTGTCGCCGGTGGCCATGACGATCTTGAGCCCCAAATCATGAAGCTTGGCGATTACCTCGGCACTTGTCGGCTTGATCGGGTCGGCGACGGCCACGAAGCCGGCGAGCGTGCCGTCCACGCCTAAGAACATCACCGTCTCGCCATTGCGGCGTCGCGCCTCGGCCGCCTCTGCCAGCGGGCTTGCGTCGATCCCGGTGCCTTGCATGAGACGGGCATTACCGAGAAACGCGACGCGTCCCTCGACGCGGCCCTCCACGCCCTGACCGGTGACGGCTTCGAAATCCTCCACCTTCGCCACGCTCAAGCCCTTGGCCGCGGCGGCCTTCAGGATCGCGTCGGCCAGGGGGTGCTCGCTGCCGGCTTCGAGCGAAGCGGCATAGCGCAGCACTTGATCCTGGTCGAAGCCATCTTGGTCGAAGCCCGGCGCCGCCTCGATGCCGGTGAGCGCCGGTTTCCCCTCGGTCAGCGTCCCCGTCTTGT
>PLBV01000123.1 GCA_003135455.1 Hyphomicrobiales bacterium
TCCGAGTTACCGTGACATTGCCGTCTTCAGTCTTCGGTCATAGGCGGCTCACGCTTTTCGTTGTACTGCTTTTGAAACGTTTCGCGGCAGATGGCGAAAGCTATGGATTGAAGCCGCTGCCGGCTCGACTGTCGCCAACAGGATATGACCCCATGTCGAACTCGGTGGACAACGATTCCCGAGGGTGGAGCATGCAGAGGTTGCGGCACCTCGCTCTTCCTTGCGTGACAGCAATAGCCGTGGCTTCAAGTCTCGGCTTGGCTCAGCCGCAGTCGCTGGATGGTGTCAAAATTCTCAATCCGCCTGGTGCCATCAAGGCGGAGGGCACTTGGAGTCTCGGCGCCAGGGCTGGCGACTTTGTTTTTATCGCGGGTATGCAAGGTGTAGATCCAGCGACCAACACATTGGTGAAGGATCCTCAAGCCCGAATTCTTCAAGCCTTCCTCAATCTCAAATTGATTGCACAATCCGAGGGCGCGAGCCTCAAGGACTGCGTGCGACTCACTGTTTACGTGAGCGATCTGCACCGTTTCGCACCCATGGTGGACAAGGCGCAAGCCGATCTCTGGGGCAAGCCGCCCCATCCACCCCGAACGATGGTCGAGGTCCAGCGCCTGTTTGACGATGATATAGTGGAGATCGACAGCGTCTTTTATGCCCCAGTGAAGAAGTGACTAACCTGCAGACGACTCCCGCCATCTTGAATCGACGCTCACCCCCGGGAAGGATGGACATGGATCGGTTTTTGCGCGCGCGCTTCATGTGCGGGATCGCGGTTGCATTCATGCTCGCGACGACATGGCCAGGGTCGCTCAGCAGCGCACAAGAAACGGGCTCCAAATTTAATCCCGCCGTTCGACCCGAATTCAGGGAGCCCGTGACTCTCGCGAGCAAAGACGGCGTTCTTGAGGTGAGGCTTGTTGCGCGTCAGGGCCACGCGACCCTCGATACGGTGGCGGCGCCGGTCCAGAACTTCCTCGTCTTTGCTTATGAACTGCTCCGGGGAACGGCCTCCAACAGGCAGATGTCGGGAGATAATTTATACCCCGCGCCGACGCTGCAGGTCTTTCCGGGGGAGACGCTGATCGTCCATCTCGACAACGGCCTGACCGGACTGACGATCCGCGATTTCATGGATCCAAAATACATCGCGAAGGGCCAGGAGGTGCCGCTCTATCCCGAGCAGCTGACCGCGTCGCCAATCAACCTCCACGTTCACGGCCTGCATGTCAGTCCCAAGGGCAATTCCGACAATGTGATGCTGCACATCCCGCCGGGGATGTCGAACACCTACACCTACCACATCCCCAAAGACGCGCCCCAGGGTGCGTATTGGTATCACAGCCATCTGCACACGCTCACCTCGGCCCAAACCTATCTCGGGCTCGCCGGCCTGCTGGCGATCGGGCGCACCGACGGCAACATTCCGTTGGTCACGGAGAACCGCATCCCGATCCGCAACATGGTGCTGCAATACAACTTTGTGTTCGATCGGGCCGGAGGGCTTGCACAGATCAACAATTACACTTGGTCGCAATGGGTCAACACGATCAAACCGCCGGAAGGCGATGAGCTGGCGAAGGGCACCTACCGGCCGCTGCTCGCTCCGGTCAATTTCAGCCAATCGAAAAAAGGAGAGCAATATTTCACCATCTGGTACTCGGGCCCGCTATCGATTGGCAACCAGCGTGGACGCTTTGAATTCATCCCGAGCAATCTGCAAAGTTTCACGGCTGGCCCCGCCGGCCCGGGCGAAGACGTGCCCGCAGACCCGGCCCTTCCCGACTATCAGCGCGACGTGCAGTTCACCGTGAACGGTCAGTTCCAACCGGTGATCAAGAGCAAGGCAGGGCAGACCGAGATCTGGGTCCTCGCCAATGTCAGCGACATCGCCTACATGCCCGTGCAACTTACCGAGACGGCAACGGGCAAGCACCCTCAGATCGCTATTGTCGGTCAGGACGGACTTCCATTCCCTGAGGTTCATTACCCCGTCTTTGACAACGGCACGAAACTGGTCATCCCGCCAGCGACCCGCTACGCGGTTGCGGTGACGATGCCGGCCACCGAAGACCTGATCCTGGAGATGCCGCCGAGGGGCGGCGGCGCCGTGACGACTAGCGCACCGGGGGTGCTCTATCAGAACGACGGGACCGACAATCCCCCTGCGACGCTCGGCAACTTAAGCGTCTTGCCGTCGGCGGTCAGCTATTACGACGGGTTCTTCTTCTCCCCGACCCAGATCTTGGCCAGGGCCGTGACCTCTGGTGGTCAAGGGGTCGCGACGGCGTTCGCCGAGGGACAACCGCTAAATGCTTCCACCGCGTTCGAGGACATTTCCAAGGTCACCCCCGACTTCGAGCGGGAGTTGGTAATTTCCGGCGGATTTCTCAACGATCTCGCCAGCAAATCCGATGCTAAATCCTTCGTTTACGCGTTCGCCGGCACGACGTTTCCCAACGTGCCCCTGATCCAGCCGCGGCTCGGTTCGGTCGAAGAGTGGAAGTTCGTCAACAACAACAACGACGAGCATCCGATCCACATTCACGTCAACGACTTTCAAGTCATGCACTATTACGATCCGACCACCGGTCTTAAGACCGGCCCGGAGATGTGGTACGTGGACAATGCCAACGTGCCTGCACCGACCATGGGCGCTCAGGAGGCCGTGGTGCAGCCCGGCGCGCTGACGCTGCGTATGAGCTTCGACGATTTCGACGGCCTGTACGTGATGCATTGCCATCGCCTGAACCACGAAGACAACGGGCTGATGGCGCTGATCAACGTGATCCCGGCCGTGTCGAGCTATGCGGTGGCCGTTCCCGGATCCTCGGGCCATCCCGCCGAGGTCAATGTTTACGACGGCAATGGCGACCGGCTGCTCGCCACGGTCACGCCCTTCCCAGGCTTCGAGGGAACTCCGAGCGTGGCCATGGGCGACGTTGATGACGACGGAATCCTCGACCTGGTCGTCGGGGCCGGAAAGGACCACGCCCCCGAAGTCGTCGCCTATTCAGGCAAGGCGAGCGGCGGCAAGGCTGCCTTCGCGACCGAGCTTGCGCGGTTTGACGCTTTCGCTTCGGACGCGCGGGGCGGCATCAGCGTGACTGCGACACAGATCGACGGAACCAATGCCGATAACATCATCGTCGGCTCTGGACCCGGCATCCAAAGCGAAGTCAAAGTGTTCGGCTCCGGGCTGCCGTCGCAGCCGGGCACGGCTCCGCCGCTGTTCTCGACCTTCAACCCCTACCCCAACGACAACTCGGGGGTGAGCGTGGCCTCGGGCTTTGTCGACTTCGCGTCAGGCCGCTACAGCATCGTCACGGCTCCAGGCCCCGGCACCCCGACCCAGGTCAAGGTCTTCAACTTCTCGCTAATGACGCCGATCAAGGGCGCCTCAGTGCCAGAGAATTGTCCGGGTCCCACCCAGGCGGCAGTCACGTCCGCGTTCATGCCGTTCGGCATCGGCTATCGGGGCGGCGTCTCGCTGGCCACTGGCTGGCTTACCGGAGCGCTGGGCGGAGCCGAGACGATCGTTGTTGGCCAACTGACCGGCCCCGGCACGGTGAAAGTCTATTCGAGCGGATCGTTACTGCAGGGCGGCCCCAAGATGTACTTGGAAAGTGCGATGAGGCAGGGCCACACCGTCGACTTTACCGAGGCCGTTAGCTTCAACCCATTCGACAGCACCTCCGGAGTCCGCGTGGCTACGACGAGCACAACGATCGGTGCCGACCTGCTCGTGAGCGGCGTCTCGTCGAAGGACAGGGCCGTGCAAGTTCTCAAATTCCAACTCGCCAGGCCGAATCCTGACGCGGTCATGCTGCAAGCCAAGCAACTCGGCATAGTCGTCTCGGCAGCAGGTTCGCTGCCTGATGTGCTGGGCGGCGATTGAGTGAATCGTGGGTAACGACGTTTCCACGCTCCTCCTTTGCGCGCGGGTTCGCCCGGGGAGCGAGACCGCGTTTGCGCAGTGGCAGGTCCGCTGGCAAACCTCGGTGCTCGCTTCTGCGGGTGCGCTGAGTGTCGAGTTCTGGCCGCCGGCACCGCCGGATCAGCTGGAAGCGGTGGCCGTAACTCGTTTCACGTCCATCAATGCGTTGCGGCAGTGGCGGCGCGGCGACCGGAATCGCGAACTCATCGACGATGTCGCGCCGCTGGCCGAAGGCGGCTTGGCGATGCAGCTCGTGGGACAGGCCGCGGTCGAATACTCTGTCAAGCACGGGGTGACGATGGTGATGGTCACCGAAATCAAGCCCGGCAAGGAAGCCGCGTATCGAGCATGGGCGGATCGCATCCAAAAGCTCCAGGCGACGTTTCCCGGATATGTCGGTTCGTTCGTCCAGCCGCCGCAGCATAACGAAACCGGTTGGACGACGGTGTTGCGTTTTGACTCGGCGGGGAACCTGGAGGGGTGGCTGAAGTCCGACGCGCGTGCCGCCATGGTCAAAGAGAGCGAGGATTTGGTCCAGGGCTTCCACGCTCAGCGAATCGACACGTCGTTTCCGGGGTGGGTGCCGACCGATCCCACCACCGGCAAGCCGCCGAATATGTGGAAGACGGCAGGCCTCGTTCTGCTCACGCTCTTTCCGGTCGTCATGTTGGAACTCAGATTTCTCAATCCGCACCTGGAGGCGCTCAACCCCGCCCTCCGCACCTTCATCGGTAATGCGCTAAGCGTAGCGCTGACCACATGGCCGCTGATGCCGCTGGCCATTTGGGGCTTCCACGCTTGGCTGTTTCCCGAAAATAGACCGCGTTGGCTGGTACAGACGATGCCGATCGTGCTCGTGCTCTGCTACGTCGTCGAGATCGCCGTTCTTTGGCACCTGCTGTTTTAGGGAAGGTTCGAACCCAGGACGTTGCCGACCGTTATCTGTCCGCGCGCGGTTGGGTGATGCTCGCAAGGTCGGTGGGCGCGTCGATGTCCTCGAAAATACTCGAGGTCCCGCTTCGTGGTTCGGCGCAAGGCGTATTTGTCACCGCGCTCGGTCGGATTCAACATTCAGGGCGTGCGCGTCGCCGTGCATCGCGTCGCCGGCGAGATCATGATCTTGCAAAGCGTGCAGGCCGCCGACATCGGCAGGTTGATCAATCCGATGCAGTGCCGCGGCCAGCTCGACGGCGCATGGCGGAGGCACTCGCCCAGCTAACGCGGCTGACAGCCTCGGGGCGCGGTGGTTGCTACGGCGTCGGATCAAGAAACAATAATTTTGCCGAACCAGGTGTGACGTAGTTCAGTTCAGATACTTATTGCCGATTTGCCAAAACTAGTAAGCACCCGATTGGTGAGTGCCTCGCAGTCGGCGCCCGCGAAAACGAATGTTTCCGACAGGGCATTGCGTAGCTCCGGACCCAGCTCCTTCTGAAGGAGACGGCGGGCGCGGAAGACACGCGTCTTCACCGTTTCCTTTGGGACTTGCAGGGCTTCAGCCGTATCCGCAAGGCTAAGGCCCTCGATCTCGTGCAACACGAATGCTGGCCTAAAGGCGTCTGGGAGTCGCGAGATCGCACGCTCGAGCAGCTTGCCAAGCTGACGCCGCATGAGCGCTGTCTCAGGGGATTGTGAGCTGGCTGATCCGCGCATCAATTTCTCCCGATACTCCTCGATAAATAGAACCGACTGTTGCTGCTGCCGCGACCGGCTTTCCGCCGCCCTTCTTCGGCCCAGCGCCTCGTTGATCACGATGCGGGTCAACCACGTCGAGAGGGACGACCTCCCCGCGAAGTTCTCGATGGCTGCGAAGGCCTTCAGATAGCCATCCTGAACGGCTTCCTCCGCTTCGGATCGGTCTTTGAGGATGCTCCAGGCGGAGCGGTAGAGCCTCTGATTGTTGCGCTGAGTCAGCAGCCGCAGGGCGGCGACATCTCGCTGGCCGACGCGGCCAGCGAGTTCGATGTCCGATAGGCCCTCATAATCGACCCTTATGCGCTCCAACGCGACCATTCCAGCTCTCCCTTGGGAACTCACTCGCTTACGTGCAGCTCGGCCTTCATGCCCGGATGATACCTGCAGTGATAGGCAATCACGCCGGGCGTTTTCAACGCAGCCCGTCCATGGGCTCCCGGCGCGAGTTCGACATCGAAACTGCCGTTATCCGCGGTTGCCGAATGGACGAAGATATCCTGATTTACCCATTCGACGGTGTCACCGACATGCAGCTCAATCGACGCCGAACTAAACGCGAGCTCCTTGACCACGATGGTTCGCACTTCCGCCTCACCCGCGCTCGCTTCGCCCAGAGCGACCACAAAGACCATCGCCGCCGGGAGCAACAACCGGTGGATGACCAGGGTCATCTGACTAGCTCAGCTGCTGAGCCAGATGCTCGGCATGCTGCTGATGCTCCTGGAACAGCTTGAGACCAGTCTGCAAGAGCGATTTCAGTTCCGCGTTTTGGGCATTCGGAATCAAAGTCGTGCTTAGCGCGCCATTGACGGCTTTGTGAAAAGCGACCTCGTTGTCCACGTAGGCCTTATCAAACGTTTGGGCGCTCAAGCCGGCGAGCTTCTGGTGGGTGGCTTCCGCCTGTTTCGTCAAAGCCTGGCTGGTAGGATTGTCCTCGGGCGTGACATTCAGCTTCTTCACCAACGCAAGCGCCTGATTGTTTACGGCCGTATGGTCCCGAACCATTTCTTCCGCAAATGCGCGGACGTCCGTGTTCTTGGATTTATCGAGGGCCTGTTTTGCGGCCTCGATATCAAGTTGCCCCGCTGTATAAGCGATATGTGCGATCTGCGGATCGGTGGGCTTTGCCGCAGGATCAGCCAACGCCATTCCGGCGGTGAGCGCTGCGAGAATGGCGACTGAGAAAGCGAGTGGCTTCAGCATTTTATAATTCTCCTGTGGGCTTACGCGCGTTCTGCGCTGGGACCAATTCACATCCCATTAGATGGATGTATTGGGCTGAAGGTTCCCGCCCTATGTCTGATCGCCCAATCCCGGGCTTGGCGAGAAGTACCGCTCGAGCTTTTTGGGCACACCGTCGAACTCCTTGGCATCGGCTGGCGGCTTGCGCTTGACCGCGATGTTTGGCCAGACCGGCGCATATTCGGCATTCAGCTTCAGCCACTTCTCGAGACCAGGCTCGGTGTCCGCAAAAATGGCTTTGGCCGGGCATTCTGGTTCGCAAACGCCACAATCGATGCACTCGTCTGGGTGGATGACGAGCATGTTCTCGCCTTCGTAGAAGCAGTCGACTGGGCAGACCTCCACGCAATCCATGTATTTGCACTTGATGCAATTATCGGTGACGACGAAGGTCACTTGACGCTCCTCGGCCAGGGATGCTCGGTTCGGTAGAACAGGGCGAGCTTGAGGCTCTCTGCGATGCGGATGGCCTTGCCGCGAAAAGCTTCGGCCGCGCTGTCATTGAAGAGCTCGCCGCATGTCTGGTTGAACAGTGCCAGCCAACGCTCAAACAACTCGAGCTCGATCCCCTCGACCCGGCGATGGACGGTCACGGGGTTGCCCTTGTAGCGGCCGGACGTGAGCATAATCGACGACCAGAAGTCGCGCATCGTGGCCAGGTGCGGCCCCCAGTCGCCCGGAATGGCGCGCGCGAATATCGGTGCAAGCTCGGGATCGGCCCGGACCTTGGCATAGAAGCGATCCACGAGACGATGGATAGCGTCCTCGGATATCGCGTCGGCGCTGGCGACCGGTGACGTCACGTCGTCGGCACGGCTGCAGCAAGCATTCGCTGCGCCATCCGCACCTGGCTCAAGTCGTGCTTCGGTCCTCATAGCCGCCACCATCCATTACGGTTCAACGCGCTTGATCTTGCCGCAGGCGATTGGCAACGTGACCTGCGCGGGAATAGTCCCGAGCGAGGCCGCAGAGGCCGGTAGCTTGGTCGCCGGAAGAACCCCGTGAATGAAAACGACACGGCGGTCGAGATCGAGCTCCTGGCCACCGAACGCTTTGGCGAATGCCGCCTTTAAGTCTTTCAGCGAGACTGCCTTGGCGTAGTGGTAGCTCCCCTCATCCGAAGCCTTGGGATAGGTGTCGCGCAAGATTTCCATGCTGACCGGATCGTCATGGAACGGCACCATCGTCGTCCCGGACGTGGGTTCGGTCTCGATCAGGTCGATGATGCCGTCGCCGTTCGTGTCGGCGGCTGCGGTCGGGCATGTCGCATCGCCGTGATCTTTAAGCCCGTGGAAGTGTTGCAAGTGCATGATGCCGGAGGGCAGTCGTTTGGCCTCCACACTGATGGTCAGCGTGTCGCCGGTAATCGAAAACCGGGCTTCGCCGGTCGTCTCGCTCCCGGTCGCCTTGGTGTTCAAGGGGTGAAGCTCGGCGACATAGACCGCGCTCGGGGGGCTGTCGGTTTCAGCCAGCGCGCCGGCCAGAGTCACGGCCGCACAGGCCGCGCTCGCAACTGCCATGGCGCAAAGAAGTTTCGTCCTCATAGCAAGCCTCCTTCATTCCGGTAGAGCCTGGACCCGTTCGCCAACCCCTCCCCTGCTCGACCGATACGATGCCGATCGGCGGAAGGACTACAATCTTGGGGCCGAGCTGCGCGTTACTTCTGCACCAGGCCGCTTTTACAGGCGGCCTGAAACTCTGCCTTAGAGAGCTTGCCATCCTTGTTGGTGTCGGCCTGTTGGAAGTCCGTCACGATTTTTGCCCCCTTATCGGGCGTAAGGTAATCCTCACCCCCGCACCCGCAGGACCAGCCAGAGCCTTGTTCCAGGCAGCCTCGCACTCGCTGTCATTCAACACTGCGCTCGGACGGCCAGAACTCGGGGCCCCCGGGAGCTGCGGAGGCACCGGTGCGCCACCCCCAGCAAATGCATAACCGGCGCTAAGCAGCAGCGTGCCGCGGCTGTTAGGGCTGTGAGTTTCATGATTCGTATGCCTCATCGGGTCAAACATATATCATGGATACATCTTTACACGGCGCTTGCATAAAAGCAATAACCAAAATACATGTTTGGTGCACAGCAGGAGGAACCGCTTGCGCCTAACCGTTTACACCGACTATGCGCTGCGTCTTTTGATGTACCTGGCGCTCAAGGAAGATGGGCTCGCGACGATCGCTGAGATCGCTGAGAGCTACGCAATTTCCAAGAACCACCTCATGAAGGTCGCTCATCAACTTGGTGTTGCGGGGTATGTCGAGACGGTTCGCGGCAGGCGAGGCGGCCTTCGCCTCGCACAACCCGCCGAGGCAATAAGACTCGGCGAGGTCGTGCGTCATACCGAGCCCGACATGGCCATCGTGATGTGCTTCGAGCCCATCGATGCTGCCTGCGTGATCCGACCGTGCTGTGTGTTGCGGCGCGCTTTGGAAAAAGCTTGCCTAGCATTCGTCGAGGTTCTTGACGGCTATACCCTTCGCGACCTCGTCAAGCCGCGGGCGCCGCTGCGGGCTTTGTTATCAATTGAGCTGGGCGACAACAATCGAGCTCGTCCCGCACGACCAAATCCCGGCGGGCAAAAGGGTCGGCGGGTGCATTAATTGGCTGAGTAGCTCAAGCCTCTTCTGCCGCTGGGCCCCCGGTTGGCGGCAGATCACCGGGGTGTTCTGGCTACCGCAGGATAGATAACACTGCCGTCTGGCTGCCGAATGGCGCCTGGCGTGAGCTGCGCCTGAGCGGCGCGACCTGAGCCAAGGATGTGGAAGACGCTCTCGTCGGCGCAAATGAGATAGTCGGCGATGATGCGCCTGTGACAGCGCCACCAAACCGCTTCCGCGCACATGATGGCCAAGCGCCGCATATGCCCTAGCTCGTGGAGTTCGGTCAGACCCTTATGAAATTCCTCTGTCATGGCGTAGTCGGCGTAGTTCCGGAAGCTCGAGTTCTCCCAGAACAGGTTGGGCGAGGTCTCGAGCCCGCGGCGACGATTTCGCAAGCCGCCAAGCGCGGCCAAGTGGACATAACCGATTTGGAAGCTATGCAACTCGTCCGGAAGGATTTCGCAGTTGAACTGCGGATTGGCGCGCGATCTGGGCAAATGCCGAACATCGACCACAAGCGCGACTTGCGAGGCGCGGAGGAGATCCACGAACTCGGCGATGGAACGCGTGGAATGTCCGATCGTGAAAAAGGGCAATGTCATACTGGGCAATAGGAATAAAATGCGGCTCCTTTGCGCTTCGCGTAGCCTAGGATCGAGCGGAAAATGGCCGGTGTTTTCTTTAAGAGACGCCGCACCTCGGTTATTTGATGAGCGGCAACGTACCGTAGGTATGGAAGGGCGGCGGCGACGGCAACGTCCATTCGAGCGTCGTGGCGCCGGCGCCCCACGGATTGGCAGGCGCGTGCACCTTGCGCGCGAAGGCGTAGGCGACGCCTAGGAGAAACACGAGCAAGCC
>PLBV01000076.1 GCA_003135455.1 Hyphomicrobiales bacterium
AGCGCGCCGGCGCCGACCAGGCAATTGGCGCCGATGCGGGCGCCGTTCAGCACGATGGCGCCCATGCCGATCAGGCTCGAATCGCCGATGGTGCAGCCATGCAGCACGACGTTGTGGCCGATGACGCAATCGCGGCCGACAGTGAGCGGGAAGCCCGGGTCGGTATGCAGCGTGGCGTTGTCTTGGATTTGGGAGCGCATCCCGATCTCGATCCACTCATTGTCGCCGCGGAGCACCGATCCGTACCAGATGCTCGCCTCCGACATGAGCCGCACGCGGCCGACCACGATCGCGGTCTCCGCCACCCAGTAAAGGCCGTCGGCCGGAAGCTCGGGCGCCTGACCGTCAAGTGCGTAGAGTGCCATGCCTAGTCCTTTCCTGGTCTGGCAGGTCGCGTTGATAACCCTAATCCTGCGCCGTCATCCGGATATGGCACCGGGGTCCGTCGGCAGCCTCGCCGCGGAGAGCTCGCGCTCTAGCGTCGCCACCTTGTTGCGTAGCTGATCGCTCTCCAGCTCTGCGTACATGGCGGCGGCATTGCGAGCGAGCCGGGCGAGCATGGCGCGCTCGTTGGTATCGAAGTCCGTGCCCGAGGCGTGAGGTCCATAGAGCGCTATGGCAAAGCAACGGACGGGATTGACGGCGGGTACCGCGAGTATAGGGCGGCTCAGCCCGGATGGGAGACTGAGCCCACCCCCATCCGTCTCCGCCAGGCTGAACGGCGCGCCGCTGGACAAAGGCGCGAGCAGCGGCTCATCCGGCCGGAGCGTTCTCGTCGCACAGTCCTCCCAACCGTTGCCGCCTTCATCCCGGACGAACACCGGGCCTTGCCGGCGGAAGGACGCGGCGGAGGTCAGCTTGAGCAGGCGGGACGGCTCATCGGCCAAGAGCCGATCGATCTCGGCCGGCCTTTGTGCCTTGAGGATGGCTTCCCCGAGTTCCCGCTCGGCCTGGTCGAGCGCCTGATTGAAATAGCGGTCCACCATATGGACGGCGCTCTCATGCAGGCGGGTGATCAGAAAGACGAACACGGCGCCGATCACCAGCCATGCCCAGCCGGGCAGCTCGAGGTGTCCTTTGATGCGATCCACCTCGTGATGCAGAAGCAGCGCCGGAAGGCTGAGCGTCAGGCCGAGAATGGTCACGCGGCGGAGCGGGATCGACACGCTCACCACCCGCGGCCGGCGCACCGCTTCGAACACGAACAGGCAGAGGATGCCGTTGACGAGATAAAGCAGGCCGATGACGTCCTCCGACGGCGTGAAGTCTCCCCAGGCCGTGTCGAAGAATGTCGTTTCCGAGGCGAGCTCGGCGATCAGGAATGCAGGCAGCCCGATCAGGCAGCCCCAGATCACCCAACGCACGCGCTGATAATCCTCGGGCGTCTGGGTGCGCCGCCGGACCATCAGGATGGCAAGGGCGCAAAGGTCGACGACAAAACCCGCCAGGGTCGCCGCGCGCGTCGTCGTCTCGGTCCGGTAACCGAATACGCTGCCATAGGAAGCGATCAGCGCCAGTGCGACGACAATGGCGAAGAACGGCAACGCACGCTCGAGGGGGCGCCATTTGGGCTCCCTCTTGTTGCTGGGTACGCGAAGGACAAAGAGAAGGAGGCCCGCATATCCCGCGGCCTGCGCGAGGCAACCGGCAACGTCTTGCGCCAGCAGCAGGGCCGGCCACTGTTGCAGCAGGGCGTAAAACGCAAACACCAGGCCCGGATTGAACCAGAGCACGTAAAGGAAGAAACCCCAGCTCATCCCGCTCGGCCGGGTCCAGACGAGCCAGGCCGCCGCGACCACGACCAGGATCCCGGCGATCTGATCGAGGACCACGATGGCGCGGGTGAAAAAGTTCGATGGCCGCTGTTCGGCGGTGAGGGTCACCTGCCTTGCTGGCTGATCGCCGGACGCGGCAAGGTCGATGGTGGTGCTCTCGCCCGGCAGCACATATTGCAGGCCGCTGAGCACAGTTAGCGCGTCGCGACAGGTGTCCATATGCGTGAAGGAGCATCGCATGCGCGATAGGTCGACCCGGTCCCCGACGCGCAGCCCCGCCCTCCAGGCGGGCGACGAAGCCTCGTCGGGAAAAGGCCCGGTGACGTCGTAGATCAGCCCGTCATTGTTGACGTTGAAGCCGAAAGAGCCGAGCGGCTGGGCGATGCGCACCAGGTCCGGGACGATCATGAGGAGGCCCCAGAGCGTCAGCCCAATGAGCAGGATTCGGTTACCGACCACGGGCTCGCTCGCCTTCTCGATTGCCGCTTGCCGAAGGCCTACTGGGGCGCCTGGCGATGCGGAATGTTAGTTCAGGCGTATCCAAGGAGCCATCGCCGTCGTTAAGGGATGATGAGATCCGATCCGCTTAAGCCGACGACGACCGTAACCGGCCTTGAGCCGGTCACCGTCGCGCCATAGGGTGCCCCCTCAAAAAAAGGGGGAACGATGCGCAGTCTGAGCCTCGTCATCTTGCTTGCCGTGGCCGCGAGCGGTCATGCGTCGGCGGAGCCCCGGGCACCCAGGCTCACCGCGCCGCCGCTCACCCGGCCCGAACTGAGCCTCATCGGCTCTTGCGAGCCCATCGATTTCGACAGCGTCGACATCCAATGGTATGCGAGCCGCGGCGTCTACCTGCTCACCGTGAGCGGCATCAAGCCCTACACCAATATGGAGGTCTCCCTAAGCCATCAGGGCTATCAGAGCCGCCCGGCCTTTTGGCGGACGCTGGTCATCGGCTGCGTCAAGAACTTCCTCGTCATGCCGATTCCGTCGCCCTATTACGTGACCATGCCGCTCGACCAGTTCGTGGGCAGCCGGGGCATCGAGATTGTGGGTGCCTCGCGCAGCCTCCGCCGCACCGTGCCGCGGCCCAAATAGCTTCCGCGATCTTTTCGGGTCGGGAGGGGCGGGGCCTTGTAACCCATGGCCCCGCTCGGCTATAGGGGATGAAAGGCGCCACACACAGTGAGTTCAGTCAGCCGCATGGACACCGAAGCCCCCGCTAGAGATTATTCGCCGCGTGCCGCGAGCCCGATCGCGGTATTCACCACCTCGTTCTGCGCCGCCATCTGCGTCGCCGGCGGCTTCGGCATCGTGTTCGAGGCCTTCATCATCTCGGCCGCCGGTCAGTTCCAGCTCGGCCACACCTTCGTACTCGCGGCGAGCGTGCTCGTGGTGGCCCTTACCGTGTGGCTCGCCGTCTGGTGCTTCGCCCGCTCCTGGCATGTGGAGCGGCGACTTAGGGCCGGTCTCGACGTGGACGAGCCCAAGCTCTCCATCCTCGCCAATCTCCGCGGCTACTGAGCGCTCAAAAAGGGCGCTTCGATCCAAGGGATAGCGAATCTCCACATGCGGCCTCGGGCAAAACAGCTTATGCTTGCGTGAGGCTAAAGGCTGGGGGGTTTCGGCAATGTCGATTTGGGGGAAGTTGGCCGGCGCGGCGGCAGGCTTGGCGATCGGCGGCCCGATCGGGGCACTGCTCGGCGGCGTCGCTGGCCATTACGCTATCGATCGCGACCAGGAGCAGGAAGGCCCCGCGGAGAACCAGGTGGCCTTCACCGTGGGCGTGATCGCGCTCGGCGCCAAGATGGCCAAGGCTGACGGCGTCGTCACCCTCGACGAGGTGAACGCCTTCAAGGAGGTGTTCAAGGTGCCCGAGGGCGAAATGAGGAACGTCGCCCGCGTGTTCAATTTGGCCAAGCAGGATGTGGCCGGCTTCGAGGCCTATGCCGAGCAGCTTGCCGCCATGTTCAAGGGCAACCGCAAGCTGCTCGAGGACGTGCTGGAAGGCCTGTTCCACATCGCCAAGGCCGACGAGACGCTGCATCCGCGCGAGGAGGAGTTCCTGCAGCAGGTGGCCAAGCGCTTCGGCATCTCCGATACGGAGTTCAGCTACATCAAGGCGCGGCACGTGGTCGTGGCCAAGCGCAACCCTTATGACGTGCTGGGCATCAATCCCTCCATCGGCAATGACGAGCTGAAGAGCCACTACCGCAAGCTCATCACCGAGAACCATCCCGACAAGTTGATGGCGCGCGGGGTGCCGAAGGAGTTCGTGACCATCGCCACCGACAAGGTCGCCGCCATCAACGAGGCCTATGGCCAGGTCGCCAAGGATCGCGGGATTTAGCGCGGACGCCAGCCCAGCCCCTCGGCGTCATTCCCGCGGGAAGCGGGAATCCAGTAGCCGCCGACATTTGTTATTTCTTCACGGCCTTGTTTACTGGATTGCCCGGTCAAGCCGGGTAATGACCCCCAATCGGGACCATACGCAGCCACATGACCTTAGCCCCCGACAGCCCGCTCGCCACGCTGTGGTGCCCATCGCCGAACTACGAGCCCCGCGTCGGTGGCCGCAAGCCCGACATGCTCATCCTGCACTATACCGGCATGGAGTCCTGCGAGGCGGCGCTCGACCGGCTGACCAGCGCCGAGGCTAAGGTCTCCTCCCATTACCTGATCGACGATGACGGGCGGATCGTCCAGCTGGTAGCGGAACCGGAGCGCGCCTGGCATGCGGGCCAGAGCCTATGGGCGGGAGAGACCGACCTCAATTCCTGCTCGATCGGCATCGAGATCCATAACCCGGGCCACGATTTCGACTATCCGGATTTCCCGGAAGTGGAAATGCGCGCCGTCGAGGCGCTCTGCCTCGACATCCTGAGCCGCAATGCCATCCCGCCCGAGCGCGTGCTCGCCCATTCCGACATCGCGCCCTTCCGCAAGCGCGACCCCGGCGAGAAGTTCGACTGGGCGCGCCTTGCGCTCGCCGGCATCGGCCTCTACGTCGCGCCAACGCCGGTTGGCGACGATCCCGGCATGGGTGCGGGCGACGAAGGCAAGGCGATAGCCGAGCTGCAGCGAGTGCTCGCTAGCTACGGCTACGGCGTCGAGGTGACCGGCACCTATGGCCGCGGGCTCGAGCAGATCGTGCTGGCCTTCCAGCGCCATTTCAGACCGGAGCGGGTCGACGGCCGCGCTGACGCCTCCACCCTCGACACGCTTGCCCGCCTGATCGCCGCCCTTGAGGCAAGGCCGTTAAGCTAGAGCATGATCCGGAAAAGGGGGAACCGGTTTTCCGATA
>PLBV01000132.1 GCA_003135455.1 Hyphomicrobiales bacterium
GTCGAGGTCAAGATTCTGACGGGCGACAATGAGCGCATCACCCGCCACATCTGCAGCGAGATCGGTGTCCCGGTCAGGGGCGTGGTGACAGGGCCAGAGCTCCTGCATATGAGCGAGGCGGGTCTGCGCGCGCGCTTGGCTTCGGTCAACCTCTTCTGCCGGGTGACGCCGCAACAGAAGGAGCGCATCCTATTGGCGCTCAAGCGCATGGGTAGGGTCGCGGGTTATCTTGGCGATGGCATCAACGATGCCTCCGCGCTGCATGCGGCGGATGTGGGCATCTCGGTCGACAGCGCCGCCGACGTTGCCAAAGAGGCCGCCGATCTCGTGCTGCTCGAGCACGATCTCGGCGTCGTGCATGACGGCGTGATCGAAGGCCGGCGCACGGTGGAGAATGTCACTAAATATATCCTGATGGGGTCGAGCTCGAATTTCGGCAACATGTTCAGCATGGCAGGCGCGGCCCTTTTCCTGCCCTTCCTGCCCATGTTGCCGACCCAAGTGCTCCTCAACAACCTCCTCTACGATGTCTCGGAAGTCGGCGTGCCGTTCGATCATGTGGATGCCGAGGCGCTGCGCCGGCCGGTGCGCTGGAATACCAAGCTGATCGAGCGCTTCATGCTGGTGCTCGGCCCGGTCAGCTCGCTATTCGATTTCCTCACCTTTTTCGCATTGCTCTGGCTGTTCGGCGCAGGCGAGGCGATGTTCCAGACCGGCTGGTTCATCGAGTCCCTGGCCACGCAGTCCCTCGTCATCTTCATCATCAGAACCCGCGGCACGCCGTGGCGGAGCCGGCCGCATCTGTTGTTGACCTGCCTGACCATCGGGGTCGTGCTGGTCGGGCTGATTATTCCGCTGACGCCGATAGGGCCCCTGTTCGGCTTTGTGGAGCCACCGCCCGGCTTCTATCTGTTTCTGGTCGCGGCGGTTAGCGCCTATTTGGTGCTCGTCGAAGTCGCCAAGCGGCGCCTCTATCGCTATCTGAGGCACCATGTCGCCACTCGGCATCGCGGCCGGTGAGATGGCAGGACAGAGGTGGACACGGTTTCATGCTGCACGCTGACGGGATAGCGTTCTGCCGATGACTGAACTCAGCGAGACGGACGATGTGCTCGACAAGCTTGGCTGGATGCGCGCGATGGGCATTTGGGTCGCGTCACTCGCTCGCGCTTTGCCGCGCCTTGTCGGGTAGGTCTGTCACCGCAGGTTCAAACGCAGGCGCTTCCTGAGCAGGCGAGAAGCAGATGCGCCCAATGATTGATAGAGTCATCGAAGGGTCAGTGGCTCGATGACGACGTCACTGACGGCAATCCCCAGCCGTCGAAGGTCACCATTGCCGAGCCGATCGTTGGGACAGACCATCTCGGGTGTATGGAGAGTCAGTATCGAATAATCTGCCTCCTGCAGGGTTGTTCGAATGACCACGGTCGGAATGCGGTTCCTCCCGTGGATCTCATAATCGACCGGCTGGCCATTTATCCCAATGCGGATATTGCGGAGAGGCGCCAGGACGGTGGGGGATATACATAAGGTTATCTGCACTTCGCGCTGGCAAGCGTAGGGGATCAGGATTTTTGGCCAAGGGTTGGGGCCGGACCACCTGGACGGACGATCCCCATTCTCCACGGCGTACCGGTCCAAGGCCCGCGGCTCTCCGGTTTGTTCCATCACGACTCGGCCGTCGAGCTCTTTTAAAACGGGGCGATTTCGTTGGTCGATGAAAATCGCAGCCCCGCGTGAGCAGCGCGCAGTAGGAAATCACAATCGACTGGCGCGGCAACGGCTCGAGGGTCGCGCCAGCCCCCGATCAGTTCAACGATCTCTCGCCTGTGGGCGAGGGAGGATGGAGGGAAGAAGTGCTCGAAGGGAGCACCCTTACCGTCGAACATCTCGGTGACGTAGTAGATGCCGCTATCTTTCGGGCCGTAATAGACGCAGCCACTGACAGCGAAATCGAGCTCGCTATCAGCCTCGATTAGAGCCCGTAATCTCTCAAGGTGGTGGGGGCTCCAGATATCGTCATGGCCGATATAGGCGATCCAATTCCCGGTCGCCTTTGCAATTCCGAGGTTGTTTGGAAAACTCTGACTGCTGGTGTTTTTCTCAAGGTTGTACCAGCTCACCTCGCGCGGTTTGAATGACTCAACCACCTCTGCGGTTTCATCCGCGCAACCGTCACCAACGACGATCAGCTCAAAATCGGAATACGTTCTGCCGGAGAACGGACTCGACAGTGGGTCTAATGTGTTCGCCGCGCCCGTAAGTCGACAAGACCACCGAGAAATACGGTCTTGAGGTCATGAGTCCGGAGATTGTCCGCTCACCACTGATAGGGCACGATCCGTGCGGCAGCGTCGGAGTCCCAAGGCAGATCGAGGGCGTCGGGTGCTTCATAGGCGTACATCGCGGTCGGCATATTGATGATGGTCGCCTCCCATGTGCCGATGTTTTTCCATCCATGATAGAGGTTGGGCGGGATAATGAGCAGGCCCGGATTCTTCTCGCTGACGGTGAACTCGTTCAGACGCCCGAAGGTCGGCGAATCGTGGCGGCCATCGAAGACGACGATCTTCATAAGGCCGCTCACCACGAACAGACGGTCGGTGCTTGCTTGATGCAGTCCCCAAGCCCGCACGCGTCCCGGGAAAGTCGTGGTGAGATGCACCTGCACGACCGGGTCGGCTAGCTCTCCCCAGCTCGCGCGCGCAACCTCGGTGACGTGGCCATCTTCGTGCGGCACCGCCCTGACCGGGCGGAAGATCACGCCGTCAATGGGAACAGCGCGGAGCTTGCCTTGCTCATTGACCGCCGACTGCTTGGCAACCAGCTCGTCGGCGCCAACGACGTCTGGGATTTTTGGGACCTGCTGCCGATCGCTCATCCCGGGGCCTCCTAAGCGATGGCAGGTTAGCATGCTCGCGCCGCGTCTGCCCGGCTTCCTCTTGCTTATCAGCCGGTTGCAGCTTGGCGCACTGCATCCGGCGCGTCGGCCGGCTCGGCGCTGGCAGGCTCCAGCGCCGCCTCGATGGCGTCATCGACGGTCTTGAGCCAGACGAAGCGCACCGCTTCGCGCGCGGCTTCCGGAATCTCCTCATAGTCCCTGCGGTTACGGTTGGGCAGCAGCACGGTGGTGATGCCGGCACGCACCGCCGCCAGAACCTTGTTCCTGATGCCGCCCACGGGCAGCACGAGGCCGCGCAGCGAGATCTCGCCGGTCATGGCCGTGTCGCTCTTCACCGTGCGCCCGGTGAGCAGCGACACCAGCGCGATGAACATCGCCACGCCCGCGCTCGGGCCGTCCTTGGGAACGCCGCCGGCGGGCACGTGCACATGGATGTCCGACTTCTCGAACAGGCGCTCGTCGACGCCAAGCGTTGAGGCGCGCGCCTTGACCAGGCTGAGCGCTGCCTGCGCGCTCTCCTTCATGACGTCNNCGATGAACAGGATGTCGCCGCCGGTGGGCGTCCAGGCAAGGCCCGTCGCCACGCCCGGAACGCTCGTGCGCATGGCCACCTCGCTCTCGAAGCGCCGCGCGCCCAGGATGCCGTGCAGGTCCTTGGCCTCGATCTTCACGTGCTGGGTCTGGCCTTCCGCCACGCGCATGGCGACGCGGTGGCAAATAGCGCCGATCTCGCGCTCCAGATTGC
>PLBV01000043.1:0-236 GCA_003135455.1 Hyphomicrobiales bacterium
AGATAGTCGTAGTCGCGCTTGATTTCGGTCTTGGTGCGCTGGGCCCCGGCGGTGCGGATGATGAGCCCCATGCCCTCCGGCACTTCCAGCTCGCCCGCGATCTCGCGCAGGCGCTTGCGGTCGGTGGGTTGAGTGATCTTGCGCGAGATGCCGCCGCCCCGCGCCGTGTTCGGCATGAGCACGGTATAGCGGCCGGCAAGCGACAGATAGGTGGTCAGCGCCGCGCCCTTGTTGCC
>PLBV01000043.1:328-6201 GCA_003135455.1 Hyphomicrobiales bacterium
CTCCTCGGATTCGGGGTCGAGGTCGCGCGCGGCGGGCTCGGACACCGCATGGGTGAGGTCGCTCGCCTCGAGCGCCACGTCGTCCCGAACCGACTCCGCCGTTTCGCCTTCGCTTTCAGGTGCTTGATCGGCAGCTTCCGCATCCGCCCCGCCCTCGCTCCTGGCAGCGTCGGAGCCTCCGGCCCCGCCCTGCCGCTCGAACGGCTCGTGCCGTCCGCGGCCACGCCGGCTGCGCCGTCGGCGGCGCCCGGACGCGGCCTCCTCATCNNCGCCGCGCTGGCGCGGCTTTGCTCCTCGGCCTCCTCCTCAAGCAGCGCCTGACGGTCGGCGACCGGGATCTGGTAATAGTCTGGATGAATTTCGGTGAAGGCTAGGAAGCCGTGGCGGTTGCCGCCGTAATCGACGAACGCCGCCTGCAGCGATGGCTCAACCCGCGTAACCTTGGCGAGATAGATATTCCCTCGGAGCTGCTTCTTGTTTGCTGATTCGTAATCGAATTCCTCGACGCGATTACCCTTTACCACGACGACCCGGGTTTCCTCCGGATGCGCCGCATCGATGAGCATTTTGCTTGTCATGTTGATTGTTCTCCGCCGCGCGGGGCTGGAGGGGCAGGGCAGAACGCCGCCGCACCGAAAGACTCAACCCCCGCGCGCGCCAATGATGAATAGACCACGATTCGCTGCGATGAGGCATAGGAGGCTCGCCGCCTCGGCGGTAAGGCATGAACTCAGCGGTGCCGCCTTGCATGGGCGGCATTGACAAAGTCGTGCTTTGCCAGAGGCTTGATCCTGTGCTTTGAACCTGCATCGCAAATCCCACCACCGCGCTGGGGCGGCGGTTCGAGAAGCTTTTAAGAAGGGCGGTCGTCTCTCACCTGACCGCCATCTTTCGCGTCCCGGCCGTTACTTTTGAGGCCGGACGCGCGAAATATATCCGCTAAAGCCCCGTCTCGCCTGTTGGCGTCCCATGGGCTAGAGCCAGGCTCCTGCTAAGAGAGCCTATCCCTTATTACGTGCTTAGCGGGAGACTTGGCAAGCCCTGTCGCCCCCAAAGCGTCACAAGCTTCGCTTAACCAACGTCCTCTAAGATTTGCGCCGAAAACGGCATGAATTGGCGAGGGTTGGCCTGCGCGGGTCGGACGGGGTCCTGCCAAGCGGCGCGCCATGCCGGCGCTGGCGCGGCGGTTGAACGTGCCAGCTTCATGCGACCGGCAAAAAGCGCTTAGAATTCAGTCTGGCGGGGGATATGCGAAGGGAGCGTGCCTTGCGGGCAGCGAAGCCCTCACGGGGGCCCTTCTGGGGCGTCCTGCTCGCGTTCATTGTGGTGGCACTTTGCGGAAGCGCCCAATTGGCAGGCGCTGCGTCCAAGCCGACCATTGCCAACGATGCGCGCCTTGCCGGCGACCGGGAGCGCACGCGGTTCATCGCCGATCTGTCGAAGAAGGTCGAGGTCACCGTGTTCGCGCTCGGCGAGCCCTATCGGGTGATCGTCGATCTGCCCGATGTAAGCTTCCAGATGCCGTCCGGGCTCGGCAACGAGAAGCGGGGCCTGGTCACCGGCTATCGCTACGGTCTGTTCGCGCCGGGCAAGTCGCGCATCGTCATCGACGTGGACGGCCCCTTCCTTATCGACAAGGCCTTCGTGCTCGATGCAAGGCCCGACCAGCCTGCACGCCTCGTGGTCGACCTGGTCCCGACCGACCGCGCCACCTTTCTTGCCAAGCTGCGCGAGGCCAAGCCCGCGTCTGCTAAAGAGGAAGGGGCGACGCCCGCCGCCGGGTCCGCCAAGCAAGCCGACGGCAAGCCCGTGGTGGTGCTCGATCCGGGCCATGGCGGCGTCGATCCCGGTACCATGAGCGCGAGCGGTACCACCGAGAAGGAGGTCGTGCTCGATTTCGCCAAGACCTTGAAGGCGAAGCTCGAAGCCGATGGGCGTTATGAGGTCTATCTCACCCGGCAGGACGACACCTTCCTGCCGCTGCGCGAGCGCGTGGAGTTCGCCAAGCAGAAGGGCGCCTCCCTGTTCCTGTCGATTCACGCCGACGCCTTCCCCGAGCGCGTGGCGGAAGCGAGCGGCGCCACCGTCTACACCCTGTCCGAGCAGGCCTCCGACGACGAGGCGAAGGAGCTCGCCGCCAAGGAGAACTTCTCCGATGCCATCGCCGGCGTGGAGCTTCCGAGCGAATCGGACGAGGTGGTGGCCAACATCCTGATCGACCTCGCCCAGCGCGAGACCCAGAACCGCTCGCTGATCTTTGCCCGGTCCATGGTGGGGGCGCTCGCCGGCAATTTGCACACCAAGGCGATGAAATCGGCAGGGTTCCGCGTGCTGAAGGCGCCGGACGTGCCCTCGGTGCTGCTCGAGCTCGGCTTCTTGAGCAATCCCGAGGACGAAAAGCAGCTCAAGGACGAGACCTGGCGCGATGCCAGGGCGAAATCGGTCGCCGCCGCTATCGACATCTTCTTCGCCAAGCGGCTGGCGCGCATGCCGTTTTGACTCCCGCCGCCGCCGCGCCCAAATTTGCGCTCATTCACCCCAGAATTCCGACGACGGAAGCGTTTTGTTGCCATAATCTTGGCTAGGGTTGCCTCGGGCGCTCCACACCTTTAGACCACCCTGGACGGGACGAAAAACATGGACATTACGGCTCCCATCAAGCCGCCCGAGGAACGGCGGCGGCGGCGGCGTGGCGGCTTCTTGCTCCGCTTCCTGGGCTTTGTGTTCGCTGCCGGCATGATCGTGTTCGTCGCCATCGCTGGCGCCGCGGGCTTCGTGCTGTGGAAGGTCTCCAAGGACCTGCCGGACTACGAGGTGCTCGCCAAATACGAGCCTCCGGTGATGACCCGCATCCACGCCGATGACGGCAGCCTGATCGCGGAGTACGCGCGCGAGCGGCGCATCTACGTGCCCTTCACCGCCATTCCCGACCGCGTCATCCAGGCCTTCATCTCCGCCGAGGACAAAAATTTCTACCAGCATGGCGGCCTCGATATTCAGGGCATCCTGCGCGCCGCCGTCACCAATTTGAGCAGCATGCAGTCGGGCGGACACAAGGTCGGTGCATCGACCATTACCCAGCAGGTGGCCAAGAACTTCCTGCTCAATAGCCAGCAGACCATGGAGCGCAAACTCAAGGAGGCGATCCTCGCCATCCGCATCGAGCGCGCTTTCACCAAGGAGCAGATCCTCGAGCTCTACCTGAACGAGATCTATCTCGGCGGCGGCGCCTACGGCGTCGCCGCAGCCGCCCAGACCTATTGGGACAAATCTCTGCCCGAGCTCAGCCTTGCCGATTGCGCCTATCTCGCCACGCTGCCCAAGGCGCCCTCCAACTACAACCCGTTCAAATTTCCCGAGCGGGCCATCGCCCGCCGCAACTGGGTGATCGACCGCATGATCGAGAACGGCTTCGTCACCCGCGATGCAGGCGAAGCCGCCAAGGCGGAGCCGCTCGGCGTCACGGTGCGTCAGACCGGCCCCAAGATCGTGGCCTCGGAGTTCTTCGCCGAGGAGGTGCGCCGCGACATCCTCGACCTCTTCGGCGAGGACAAGCTCTATGGCGGCGGCCTGTCGGTGCGCACCACGCTGGACCCCACATTGCAGCGCATCGGCCGCAAGACCTTGGTGGACGGGCTGGTTGCCTATGATCATCGCCATGGCTGGCGGGGCGTGGTGAAGCAGATCGATATCAAGGGAGACTGGGGCAAGACGCTTGCCGCCATGAATGTGTGGCCGGACATCGATCCCTGGCGGCTCGCCGTCGTGCTCGAAGCCTCCAAGGACAAGGCGGTGATCGGGCTTCGTCCGAACCGCACCGACACAGGCCAGCTCGAAAAGACGCGGGAGCAGGGCGATATCCCCTTCAGCGAAGTGCAATGGGCGCGCCCCAAGTTGAAAATCGGACTGGGCGGCAGCCCAAGGGTCCTCACCGACGTGATCAAGCCTGGCGACGTCATCTATGTCGCCCCGCGCGAGCCCAAGGACGCAAAGGACGACGTCAAGGGCCAGTGGTCGCTCGAGCAGGTGCCAGAGGTAGGTGGCGCGCTCGTGGCCATGGACCCCCATACCGGCCGCGTGCTCGCCGTGGTCGGCGGATTCAGCTTTGCCCAAAGCCAGTTCGATCGGGCGGTCCAAGCGCACCGCCAGCCGGGCTCCTCCTTCAAGCCGTTCATTTATGCGACGGCGCTCGACAACGGCTACACGCCCTCAAGCATCATCGTCGACGGCCCGATCTCGATCGATCAGGGGCCGGGCATGCCGCCTTGGCAGCCGAAAAACTATGAAGCCGGCGAAGCGGCCGGCCCCTCGACCTTGCGCTTCGGCGTCGAGCATTCGCGCAACCTGATGACGGTGCGCCTTGCCAACGACATGGGCATGCCGATCATCTCCGAATATGCGCGGCGTTTCGGCGTCTACGACAATCTGATGCCGGTTCTGTCCATGGCGCTCGGCGCCGGCGAGACCACGCTGCTGCGTCTGGCCACCGGCTATTCCATGATCGTCAACGGCGGCAAGCAGGTGAAGGCGACGCTGATCGACCGCGTTCAGGACCGTTACGGTCGGACCGTTTGGCGCCATGACGACCGCGCTTGCGACAACTGCGCGGCGCGAGAGTGGAGCGGCCAGGACGAGCCCGAGCTCGTCGACGACCGCAAGCAGATCATTGATCCGATGTCGGCCTATCAGGCCGTCTCGATCATGGAAGGCGTGATCCAGCGGGGCACCGGGCAGAAGATCAAGGTGCTGCAGCGACCGCTCGCCGGCAAGACCGGCACCACCAATGACGAGAAGGACGCCTGGTTCATCGGCTTTTCGCCGGACCTCGTGGTCGGCGTGTTCATGGGCTTCGACAATCCAGCGCCGCTCGGCCATGGCGAGACGGGCGGCAACGTGTCGGCGCCGGTGTTCCGTGATTTTATGAAACTTGCGCTCGTCGACCAGCCTCCCATACCGTTCCGCGCGCCCCCCGGCATCAAGCTCGTGCGCGTGAACCTGAAGACCGGCTTGCCGGCAGGCCCCGGCGACAAGACCGCCATCATGGAGGCGTTCAAGCCCAGCCAGGAGCCAGGAGGCGCGGTTGCCGCCGGTCCCGAGGGCGATGGCGGCGAGCAGGCGGTGGGCATGGGCGATTTCGGCCAGCCGCCGCAGCCGCAGGCCCCGATGCGCGGCCCAGGACCCACGGCACCGCCGCCAACCCCAGGGGGTGCGTTCCCAGGCGCCGGCAATGACCATGCTTTGACATCGGGCCCGGGCGGCCTCTACTAGACGCAACCCAGCGCCAACAATCTGGCTGCCTTGGCCTTGAGCGGGCTAGAGAACCGGAAAAGTGGGAACCGGTTTTCCGAAATGATCATGCTCAAACAAAACGCTAGAGCGCCGTCGCGATTCTATCTCGCGCGATAGCGCTCTAAGTGGCGAACCCACTCCATAATTTTCGCTAAGAGGCAACGATGCGCGCCGAAACCGAGACAGTCGTCAACGACATCCATGAGTCCCTAGCCCTGCTCAGGAGGCACCTTTGACCCCGACCGGGCCAAGGACCGCTTAGCCGAGCTCGACCGCGAGGTCGAATCCCCCAATTTCTGGAGCGACTCTGCCCGTGCGCAAAGCCTGATGCGTGAGCGGCAGCAGCTCGTGGCGGCGCTTGACGCCTTCACGCGCCTCTCCCGCGAGCTCGACGACAATATCGAGCTCGTCGCCCTTGGCGAGGAGGAGGGCGACGAAGCGGTTGTGGCCGAGGCCGAGAACGCGCTGAAGCGACTGAAGCAACAGGCCCATGTGAGCGAGGTCGAGGCGCTGCTTTCGGGAGAGGCCGACGCCAACGACACCTATGTGGAGATTCACGCGGGCGCTGGCGGCACCGAGAGCCA
>PLBV01000019.1 GCA_003135455.1 Hyphomicrobiales bacterium
GGCTGGGTCCTCACGGCCTTGTGCTTTGCGCTAGGTCTGGCATTGCGGGTATTCGGCTGCCGGCGCCGGTAACTTTCTGGGAGGGAAAATCAATGAATCGTATTTCCCGCGTCACGACCGGCGCTCTTGCAATGGCAGCCATCCTTCTCCTATCGCTTGCTTCGGGTTCAGTCCTAATGCACGCAGGCGAGTCGAGTATGAAAACCAAACCTAACGCCAACGAAGTCGGGATATGGAAGGCATATTCGCCCCGCGGCATGAAGGGCGAGCTAAACAACTATGATCCAATCGGGCTCATTGCCGGCGCCTTGATCCACGCCGACTGCTCGCTTAATTGGCGCGACCCCGACAATGGGAAGCTTTATTGCTTCTCCAGTGCCGCATCACTCTTGTCTTTTCAGGAATGGCCCAAGACGAATAGCCGCAAGGCCAACGAGGCCTTCGAGAGGATAAAAAAGGAGCATCCTCAGTCCTGAATTGGACGGCAAGAAGCGGGCGAGACTCACCGCCCGTCCAGTGCCGAGTGTGCTGTCCTAGACCAGCTTTTATTCGGGCTTCAACCTAAACCGCCAGAGAGCGGCGCTGACCCGGCGGCAGACCGCGAATAAACNNGTTAACGTGTCAAAGCCCTCGCGTCTAGAATTCATGGCGTCGAGAAGAGCGGCGCACATGACTATTCGAGTGGCGGCCGCAACTTACGCCGATTCGCAAGAGAGCGTTTGCGGGCGAGTGGCGATGGTGAGGAGTTCGTTACCGGCGGCATGCTGCCGCCAGCCCCCATCGCGCATAGGCGCCTCTGCCCGCCACAATTGATGTCGGTCAAAGACGCCGCACTTGCTTGATCGGGGTTAGCTCGGTTTGCTGGGCTGGGCAGGCCGCGTTGAGGCTTCAATCCAACGAATATTGGGAGATTTGCGCGGTATCGGCGCCGGCTCGCGGCGCGGATGGCCTACAATTATCGGCGCTACGGGGACATAGGATTCGGGAAGGCCGAGCGTCGATTTCCCGTCCTTGGTGCCGAGCCAATGTTGGGCGAAGCCAATCCAGCAGGTCCCGAGCCCGGCCGCGTAGGCCGCAAGCATCAGATTCTCGGCGGCCAGCGCACAGTCCTCGACGGCCCAGTCGCCGGCTTCCACCGCCGAGATCACGATCAGGACTGGTGCGTGATAAAAGATGTGGAAGTCCGGGTCGCTCAGCATGTCGCGGTGACGCCCCTCGGCCAGGCCGAGCGGGGTGTTGAGCATGTGCGCCTTGGCCTTGTCGGAGATCTGCGTGAGCAGCGCCTTGTCCTTCACCACGAGGAAGCACCATGGCTGCTGGTTGACGGCACTCGGGGCCTGGACCGCGACGTCGATGAGCTCGCGAAGGACGGTGTCGGCCACCGGCTCATCGGTATATTCCCGTACCGAGCGGCGTCCCTCGATGGCTTCCAGCACGTCCATGGTCGTCTCCTTAAGTTGGACGTCGACAACGAGGATGGGCATCAGACCCTTAAGCCAAGACTCCACAAGCCGGGCCCGCGCGTCATTGAGCTAGGTCAAGGAGAGGAAAGAAGGCGCGGGCGGCCAAGGGCCACGGCTACAAATCGCGCCAAAGCTCTTCCTCACTCCAATTCGGCGAAATGTCCTTGACCGGCTCAAACTGGAAGGTCGTCCGGAAGCCGGACGGGCTCGCTTCTAGCGATCAGGACACGTGCGTCTTGACGTCGCCGCGCATACGCCGGACGTGATCCTCGACTTGCCGGATAGCGGCATCGAAGGCGTCACGGATGGCAACGTAGACATCCTCATGGGCAGGATCTTCGGGGCCTGCGTGGTCCACATGCACATCGTTGCCGGGCAGGCTGATGTTAATGTGCACGCTATAAAGCTTGCCCTTGTGGTGATGGCGGTGCGGCGCCTCGACCGTGACGTCGCAGCCGATGATGCGATCGGAAATGTGCTCGAGCTTCGTCACCTTTTCGCGGATGCGCGCTTCAACGGCGGGGGAGGGGTCCATATTGCGGAAGGTGATCTGCACAGGGAATGGCATACGGTTTCCTTTCGATACTGATGCACCGGGGTCAGGCCTCGATGTGGGCGGCGCCCGGCGTGCGGTCCGCTCCATCATCCCCGATAAACGCCTTCTCCCCCTTATCGGTCCCGACTTCCCCTAAGGCATCAAGGCAGGGGCCAACTTGACAGAAATCAAAGGCTGCGTCCCGCTTGATCCTGGTCAAAGCCCGTCACCCTCGCCTAGAGCGCTATCGCGTCAGGTTGAATCGCTACAGCGCTCTAGTTTCTTGTCTACCGCCCGCGGCGATCCATGAGGTTACGGCCATGCAGCTTGTCAGAATCCTGTTGCCGATCGACCAGCACGGCACGACGGAGGCCTGTGCCGCGGCCGCCTTCGCGCTTGCCAGCCGCTTCCGCATCGAGGTCGAGGCGCTGCATCCCTGCCCGCCGGCATGGCAGCGGCTCCCCTATTCCTCCGAGCTCAGCCCATTTGCGGTGCAGGAGCTGATCGAGGTGGAACGCGAGCAGGCATCGCTCGAAAAGCGCCACGCCAAGGCGTGGTTTCGCAAGATGGCGAAGGCTTTTCCCAAGGTGAAGGCCACATTCGCGGCCGGCGAGGGGCTGGTCGGCCTCGTCGTTTGCAAGTATGCGCGCATGGCGGATTTCAGCGTCGTGCCCGGCGCAGGCGAGGCTGAAGGCGCGTTTTGGAGCGATGTGCGTGAGGGCGCTCTGTTCTCGTCGGGCAGGCCCATGCTCGTGGTCCCGCAGGAGGCGCTGAGCAAACGCGCCGACACGGTCGTCGTCGCGTGGAAGGATCGCCCGGAAGCGGTGCGCGCCATCGTGGCGGCGGCGCCCTTCCTCGCCAAGGCCAAGCGGGTTCGCGTGATGAGCGTGACCGAGGGCGATCACGACGATGGCTCACTCGCCGCGATCACCGACTACCTCACCCGGGCGGGCGTCGCGGCTGAGGTCGCGACGGTTCCACAAGGCTCGCGCGGGGTGGGCGAGGTCTTGGTTGCCGAGGCCGGCAAGCAAAAGAGTGCCATGCTCGTCATGGGCGCCTATGGTCATTCGCGGTTGCGGCAATGGGTTTTCGGTGGGGCAACAAGCTATGTGCTCCGCAATGCGACCGTGCCCGTTCTCATGGTTCATTGAGCGCCGGCATTTCCCCGCAGCCTGCATAGAAATGTCATCGGCGCATGCTGTAGAGGAGCAACCGGCCGCTTGCGCGCACGAGGCAGTCCAGCCCGCGATGGCTTCGAGCATATTCTGGGCAACCTCATGGGAGCACCACAATGGTTGAGAGCCTGCCCTGGAACCGCTCCCTCGACGGGCTCCTCCGCGAGCTCGGCGCAACATCCAGCGGCCTCGGCGCCGAAGAGGCCAAGCGGCGGCTGGTCGAACACGGCCCCAATGACACACTGAGCCACCGGCGCCGTCCCCTCTGGCGGCAAACGGTCGAGCGCCTTGCCAATCCGCTCGTGCTCATCCTGCTGTTTGCCAGCGGTCTCTCGGCCTGGACCGGTGAGGTGACGAGCTTTGTCATTATCGTCAGCATCATCCTGTTGAGCGTGGTGCTCGACGTCGTCCAGCAGCGCCGGGCCGAGAATACCGTCGACGCGCTGCGCCGCTCGGTGGGGCTCCAGACCCGCGTGCTTCGCGATGGAGGCTGCCGCGAGGTTCCGGTCGACCAGCTCGTGCCGGGGGACGTGGTCGAGCTTCGAGCCGGGGATCTCGTGCCGGGCGATTGCCGGCTGCTCACGGCGCGCGATTTCTTCGTGAACCAGGCGCTCCTCACCGGCGAGCCCTACCCAATCGAAAAGCAGCCAGCCGAGCTTGCCGCTCCAGCCGAGGCCGCGGCCACGGCAGTGAACTTCCTCTGCATGGGAACTTCGGTGATCAGTGGCACCGCCACGGCGTTGGTGTGCCGCACCGGGCGCGCGACCGAGCTGGGCGGTCTTGCCGAAGGGCTGGCGGCGCCGCGGCCGGCGGACGCATTTGCCCAAGGCATCCGGCAGTTCGGCTTCCTGATGATGCGCCTCACCGTCTTCCTGGTGCTGTTCGTGCTGGCCACCAATGTGCTGTTCCATCGCCCATGGCTGGACTCGCTTCTGTTTGCGCTGGCTCTCGCCGTCGGCCTTACACCCGAGCTGTTGCCCATGGTGGTCACCGTGACGCTGGCCAATGGGGCAAGACGGCTCGCTCGGCATCGCGTCATCGTGAAGCGTCTGGCCGCCATCCACGACCTCGGCGCCATGGATGTGCTGTGCACCGACAAGACGGGGACGTTGACCGAGTCCCAGATTCGCTTGGCGGGCCATGTCGATGGCAACGGCGAGAACAGCGAGCAGGTGCTCCGGCTCGCGTATCTGAATAGCTCTTTTCAGGGCGGCATCAAGAGCCCGCTCGATGACGCGATCCTCGCCTGTCCCCAGCTCGACGTCGCGGCCTGGCGGAAGCTGGATGAGGTGCCCTTCGACTTCGAGCG
>PLBV01000024.1 GCA_003135455.1 Hyphomicrobiales bacterium
TTTCGAGCCCGTGAAGGTCGGCGTGTCACTGATCCGCGAATGCTTCGGGTCCGCGCCGGACCGGTTCAAGTGGCGCGAGCCTCCTTACGAATACGAGCACGACAAGATGCCCATCGACATCCTGGCGGGCTCGCCCGCGTTGCGGGAACAGATCGAGCAACAGGTCCCGATCGACGANNATGAGGGAGTTCGAGGAGGTCAGAAGGCCGTATTTGTTATACTGAGACTGGGCCCGCATGGGCCTCTATTCGAAGATGATCTCCCCAAAGCGGCCGGGCTGGTGAAAGTCGAGGCGGTCGCCGATGTCGGCCCAGTAGCCCCAATGCGGGTGTGAGGAATCGTCCGCGCATTTGTAGAAATTCGCGTGCCACGTGTGACCGCTTAGGGCCCCAAGGGGACCGATGAATCCTTCGAACAGCGCCAAGGGCACGCGATAGGAGACGGTCCAGACCACCGGGCCGGGAACTTCCTCGCGGATCGGTTCTGCCTGCGACGCGCACACCTCGATGGTAGAAGCGATATCTTTTGGAACCTCTGTGTACTTCTCGAAGCTGCCGTCGGCCTTTCGGGGCTTTTCGACGTACCACAGCCTCAATGTGCCGATCGCGTTGAACTCGAAATTGAAGTAGCCACGATCGGGTCGGGGGCGCACGAAGAACTCGACGCAGGAATCCTTGTGCGTCGGCGACTGGAATTCCGTGTTGCGCGCCAGCACGTAACGGTCTTCCACGCGAAAGATGAGGCCAAGCGCCTGGCCGTCGTACAAGAGTCGGACCTGCGTGGCCGGTCTGTGGTTGCTGCCAGGCGAGCCTGTGCCGCGCGGATGAAAGCGTGCAATCGTGAGGGTCTCGGTACGGGACCAGGCGAGGTCGTCCCAGGCGGCGGACGCGTTCGGTAAATTGTCCGCGCAGCGGACGATGTAACGCGCCTTGTCGGGCCCACCAGCCAGTCGCGAACGGTTAGGACTTAGCNNTACGCCGGTCGTGCCGGGGAAGGTCAACGGCAGCCGCCGAAGAGAGCGCACGCCGCTCAATGCCGCTCCGCCTCCGGTGCAATCCTCGAGCAAACCTGATACAGGCTTGCCTGATACAGGCTCTGTCTATCGCACGCGCTGGAGCATCCACGATAGTTGCAGAAATCCCATGAGTACCGCCAATGAGCACCGCCAAATCCGACTTCCTAAGCGAGCTCAGGTCCCGCGGATATCTTCACCAGCTGACGGATGAAGTGGGTCTGGACAAGCTCGCAAGAGCCGGTCACGTGACCGGCTATATCGGCTTCGACTGCACGGCGCCGAGCCTGCATGTCGGCAATCTGCTCGGGATCATGATGCTGCGCAAGCTGCAACAGACCGGGCACCGGCCGATCGTCCTGATCGGCGGCGGCACCACCAAGGTGGGGGATCCGTCCGGCAAGGACGAGCAGCGCAAGCTGTTGAGCGATGCCGAGATCGCCGCCAACATCGCGGGCATCCAGTCGGCGTTCGCCAAGTTCCTGAGCTTCGGCGATGGCGCCACCGATGCCCTCCTGATCAACAACGCCGATTGGCTGGACAGCCTCAACTATATCGTGTTCCTGCGCGACTACGGCCGCCATTTCAGCGTCAACCGCATGCTCTCCTACGACTCGGTGAAGCTCAGGCTCGAGCGCGAGCAGCCCTTGAGCTTCATCGAATTCAACTACATGGTGTTGCAGGCTTACGATTTCGTCGAGCTTCATCGGCGTTACGGCTGCCGCCTGCAAATGGGCGGCTCGGACCAGTGGGGCAACATCGTCGGTGGCATCGAGCTTGGCCGCCGTGTCGAGGCCGCCGAGCTGTTCGGGCTTACCACCGCACTTCTCACCACAGCGTCGGGCGCCAAGATGGGCAAGACCGCGGCCGGCGCCGTCTGGCTCAACCCCGACATGCTCTCCCCTTACGACTATTGGCAATATTGGCGGAACACCGAGGACGCCGATGTCGGGCGCTTCCTCAAACTGTTCACCGAGGTCCCGCTTCCGGAGATCGGGCGGCTGGAGCGTCTTGAGGGCGCCGAGCTCAACGAAGCGAAGAAGGTGCTGGCGACCGAAGCCACCGCGCTCCTGCATGGCCGCGACGCCGCCGACCGCGCCGCCGACACCGCGCGGACCACCTTCGAGCAAGGAGCGATCGCTCAGTCGCTGCCCACCTTCGAGATACCGCGCGCCGAGCTCGCCAAAGGCGTGGGCGTGCTCAACGCCTATGTACAAGTGAGGTTGGTGCCCTCGACCAGCGAAGCGCGCCGCCAGATCAAGGGCGGCGGGCTGAAGGTGAACGACAAGGCCGTCACCGACGAGAAGCGGCTCATCACCCTCGACGACCTGACGCCTGAAGGCGTGATCAAGCTCTCGCTCGGCAAGAAGCGGCACGTGCTCATTCGGCCGGTGTGAGGCGTGGCCCTAGCGCGCCATCGCGGCAGGTTGAATCGCGACGGCGCTTCTAGCTCTTTTTGACGCATGATCTTTTCGGAAAACCGGTTCCCACTTTTCTAAGATTATGCTCTTTTTTGACGCATGATCTTATCGGAAAACCGGTTCCCACTTTTCCGGATCATGCTTTAGCCATAGAGGCGCGCAAGCACGCGGGGCGGCACGCGAAGATAGTAGAGCGTGACGCAGACGGCATTGCGCAGCATGCGCGGCAGATAGCCGTCGGTTCGGTACTTCTGCGCGCTGGTCACGGCGTGGGATTTCAGCATCACGCGCTGGCCCCGCCGCAAGCGCCGCACGAGGTCGACATCCTCCATCAGCGGTAGCGGCCGGAAGCCGCCGAGCTCGCGGTAGAGCTTGCGCGAGATGAGCAGCCCCTGGTCGCCATAGGGGAGCGCCAGGATCAGGCAACGCAGGCGCACCAGCGCTTCCAAGAGCCGCGGCATCAGGCCATCATCGTCGAGAGCGAAGCGGAAGGCAGCGGCTGACGGCGCGCGCCGGCCAGCATCCACCCGCTCGGTGAAGGCTTGCGCCTCCTCCTCCCAGCCGGGCTCGAGCACCGTGTCGGCATGCAGGAACAAGAGCCAATCGCCCCGCGCGACGGCTGCGCCTGCATCGAGCTGGCGGCCCCTTCCCCACTCCACCCGGATGAGACGCGTGCCCGCAGCCTCGGCAATCAGGCACGTCGCGTCGGTCGAGCCGCCATCGACGATGATCGCCTCCTGCACCACGCTGTTCACCACCGCCGGCACCAGCGCCGCGAGCGCAGGTCCGAGCGTCGCTTCCGCATTGAAGGTGGGGATGATCACCGAAATCATGGGCGGACTATAGCCTTTGGCCCTCGGGCAGCAATCGCCTGCACCGACGCAGGCCGCTTGTTCTTGATTTGTTCACGTGGCGGCACTATATTGGGAGCATGTCGGTCGCACTCAGAAAGCAGCTTGAGGACGATAGCTTCCCGCTGGAGGCCGGAGGGGTCACGGGCGAGCGCCGCCACGGGCGGGGCGCTCAGACCAATCGCTCCGGCCGCTACGAGCCCATTGCCTATGAAAGCGTGGATGACGGCTGGGAGTCGCTCACCGAGCTCGAGGCGCTGGCCACCGAGGTGCAGGAGGTGCCGGCGCGGCGCATCATCACGCGCAATTCTTCGCCCGATATCGGCTTCGACCGCTCGATCAATCCCTATCGCGGCTGCGAGCATGGCTGCATCTATTGTTTTGCGCGGCCCACCCACGCCTTTCTCGGCCTGTCGCCGGGGCTCGATTTCGAGACCAAGCTGTTCGCCAAGACCAATGCTGCTCAAGCGCTAGAGCGCGAGCTGGCCGACCCGAAATACGAGGTTCGGACCATCGCCATCGGCACCAATACCGACCCCTATCAGCCGATCGAGAAGCGCTACCGCATCATGCGTCGCATCCTGGAGGTGTTGAGCGCCGCCAATCACCCGGTGGGCATCGTCACCAAGTCGGCGCTGGTCTTGCGCGACCTCGACATTCTCGCCCCGATGGCGGAGCGCGGGCTGGTGAAGGTGGCGCTGTCGGTGACGACGCTCGACTTAAAGCTCGCCCGCGCCATGGAGCCGCGCGCGAGCACGCCCGACAAGCGGCTCGAGGCGCTGAAGCGGCTGAACGAGGCAGGCGTGCCCACCTCGGTCATGGTGGCGCCGGTCATTCCCGGCCTCACCGACATGGAGATGGAGCGGATCCTGGAGCGGGCCGTGGCCGCGGGCGTGAAAAACGCAGGCTATGTGCTGCTGCGGCTGCCGCTCGAGATCAGCGACCTGTTCACCGAATGGCTCACCGCCAACTGCCCGGACCGCGCCTCCCGCGTGCTGTCGCTGATGCGCTCGACGCGCGGGGGCAAGCTCTACGATGCGAAATGGGGCGAGCGCATGGTTGGCGACGGGCCCTATGCCTGGATGATCGGCCGGCGTTTCGAGATGGCGGCGGAGCGGCTCGGACTGAACAAGGGATCGGTGGAGCTCCGCACCGACCGTTTCACCCCGCCGGTCGTTAGCGGCCAGCAGCTCCGCCTGTTTTAGGCAGAGCGGTAGGTCTTGCTCCCCGATCACCCCCTCCGCTCGGCCGTTGCCGAGCGTGCTCCCCCACAAGAGGGGAGCGGAAAACGCGGCGGGGTTTTCCATAGCGTCCACGGGTTGCTCCGCTAACGAGTTGCAAAGACCCCCGGCTTGGCGAAGAGTCCTTGGCTATGGGACAGCCCCGGCAAGCCTCGCGCCTCCGCCCAGAGCCCTGCTTCGATCTGGAAGCGGTGCTGATGGACCAGTATTGCGGGCCGGTCGTCGGCATCGACGAGGCCGGCCGCGGGCCTTGGGCCGGTCCGGTCGTGGTTGCCGCGGTGATCCTCAATCCCGACCGCATCCCCAACGGCCTCAACGATTCCAAGCTCATGACGCCTGAGGCGCGCGAGGATCGCTATGGCGAGATCATAGCCACGTCTTGCGTGGCCATCGCCATCGGCCACGTCGGGCGCATCGACCGCGACAACATCCTGCAGGCAAGCTTATGGGGGATGCGCGTAGCCTATCGCGGGCTCGGAGTGGCGGCAGCCGCGGCGCTGATCGACGGCAATATCTGCCCGCGCCGCTTCCCTTGTCAGGCCCGCGCCATCATCGGCGGCGACGGGCTGTCGCTATCGATCGCCGCCGCCTCGATCGTCNNCCCGCCGCTACCGGCGCTATGGCTGGGAAAACAACAAGGGTTATGGCACGCCCGAGCACGCCCGCGCGATCAAGATGCACGGCGTGTGCACCCATCACCGCCGCTCCTTCAGCCCCATCGAGCAGGCGCTGCGGCTGCTGAACGCGCCGGTCGAAAGCTTGCTGGAGTGAACGGAGCTTCAGTCGGGGATCCAGGCGGCGATGCGGCGGGCAATGGCGTCGGCGCCAGGCTCGACCGGCAGCAAGTGCCCGTGGCCTTCCAACTCCCAGAAGGCCGCGTCGCGATAGGTCGCTGCGGTCGCGCGCGCGGTCGGAAGCGCCACAAGCCGGTCGTCGGTGCCGGACAGGCATAGCACCGGGCAACGGACCGCAGCGGTATCGACGGACGCCGCGCGCGCCTGGTCGAACATCCAGAAAAACAGCTCGAAATAGGCCCGGCCGGACTCAGGGCCGAAGCGGTCGAACACTTGCCGCTGCTCTGCTGCCGGCACGCGATTGAGCGAGTAGGTGCAGGCGAGATCGAAGTCGGGGTCGATCACCTTGGTCCACAGCGCCCCGAGCGTCATCAGATCGCGGTCGAGCTGCCTCTCGCCATCGGTGGTGGGAAGGATGCCTGCCCGCGGCGCCGGGCTCACCAAGACGAGCGCGCGCGCGTGCCCAAGGGCGGCGAGCTGTTGGGCCAGCACCGCGCCCATGGAGTGGCCGAGCAGCACGGGCGGCGTGGGAAAAGCCTTCAGCAAGTCCAGCAGCTGATTGCGGTAATCGGCAACGCCCACGCCCAGGAGCCGCGTCGCCGGGCCTGTCGCATCCTTGCCATGGCCGATCAGGTCCGGGGTATGGCAGGTCCAGCCCAAGCCCTCGAAGACGGCACGGAAAGGATCGAAGCACCAGCCGCCGCAAGAGGCGCCATGCACCATCACGATGTCCTTGGCCATCTTGTGCCGCGTCCTCTGTTGCCGCCCGCTCGGCCCCCGAGCATGCAATAGCGCGGGTTAAGCCGCCCTTTACCCCACTCCCGCAGCATGGCCTAGGCCTCGCCGGTCACACCGGCCGGGCCAAGCGTCTTCAAGTGTCTTCAAGTGTCTTGTTGCGTAAGCGAGTGGTGGCATGGGGTTACGTGGGGACGGGGGAGCCAAGCTCCCGCTGAACAGAATCATCGTCGGCGACTGCATCGAGGAGATGGCGCGCTTGCCTGCGCAAAGCGTCGATCTCGTCTTCGCCGACCCCCCTTACAATCTGCAGCTCAACAACGAGCTGCTCAGGCCCAACAACTCCAGAGTCGACGGCGTCGATGACGACTGGGACAAGTTCGGCAGCTTCGCCGTCTACGACACGTTCACCCGCGACTGGCTGCAAGCCTGCCGCCGCGTGCTGAAGTCGGAAGGCAGCCTCTGGGTGATCGGCAGCTATCACAACATCTTCCGCGTCGGCGCGACGCTGCAGGACATAGGCTTCTGGATCCTGAACGACGTGATCTGGCGGAAGACCAACCCGATGCCGAACTTCCGCGGGCGGCGCTTCACCAATGCGCACGAGACGCTCATCTGGGCGGCCATGGGACCCGGCGCCCGCTACACCTTCAACTACGATGCCATGAAGGCGCTGAACGAGGACTTGCAGATGCGGTCGGACTGGCTGCTGCCGATCTGCGGCGGTCCGGAGCGCTTACGCGAGGAAGGCGGGCGCAAGACCCACCCGACGCAGAAGCCCGAAGCCCTGCTCCACCGCATCCTGCTTGCTTCGAGCCATCAGGGCCAGATCGTGCTCGACCCGTTCTTAGGGTCCGGCACCACGGCTGCCGCGGCCAAGCGCCTGGGCCGTAGCTTCATCGGCATCGAACGCGATCCCGCTTACGCCGAGGCAGCAGCCGCACGGGTCGCGGCCACCACCCCGCTCGACCCTGCCGCGATCGAGATCACCCGCGGCAAGCGAGCCGAGGCGCGCATTCCCTTCGGCACGCTGGTGGAGCTCGGGCTGATCCCTCCGGGCACCGTGCTCTACGATCCTGCCGCGCGGCACGAGGCGCAAGTGCGCGCCGACGGCAGCATCGCTTGCGCCGGCGCACAAGGCTCCATCCACAAGATCGGGGCCAAGGTGCAAGGCGCCATCGCCTGCAATGGCTGGACCTTCTGGCATTACGAGGCGGAAGGCACGCTCAAGCCCATCGACGTGCTGCGCGACGAGGCGCGCAAGCAGCTCGGCAGCGCAGCTTAGCGCGCACGCTTGGCACGCTGCGCATCAAGCGCGTGCGCCAGCACCTTGCGCATCACGCTCGGCAGCGCGGCCTCGACGAGATCGCGCTGCTTCAGCCAGCGGCAAGATTCGGGGGACGCGGCAGGCGTCAGCACCGCGTGCCGTCCCACCTCGGCGCGGTAGACGGCGAGCTCGAGATGAAAATGGGTGAAAATATGCTGCACCAGGCCCGGCACCTCCTGCCAGACTGCCTCGACCGGCGCATGCTCGGCCGCTTGCGTTGGCGAGGGTCCGGTTTCGGTCCATGGCGTGGACGGCGGCTCGAGCATGCCGCCTAGCAGGCCCTTGAGCGGCCGCTCCCGCAACAGCACCGCACCGTCAGCGCGGATGGCGACGAAGGCCCTGCCTTTCCGCGTCGGCCGTTCCGCCTTCGCCGCGCGATAGGGCAGCCTCTCGGCGAGCCCTTCCGCATAAGCGCAGCACTCAGACCTCAGGGGACAGAGGCCACAGGCCGGGCGGCGCGGGGTGCAGATGGTGGCGCCCAGATCCATTAGGCCTTGCGCGTAATCGCCGGCCCGCTTCGCCGGTGTCAGGCCTTTCGCCAGCGCTCTGATCTCGGCCTTGGCGCGTGGCAGCGGCGTCATCACGGCAAAGAGCCGCGCCATCACGCGCTCCACATTGCCGTCGACCGGCGTCGACCGGATCCCGAAGGCGATTGCCGAGATGGCCGCCGCGGTATAGTCGCCGATGCCGGGCAGGGTGCGCAGCTCGGCCTCGCTCGCCGGAAACTCGCCGTCATGGTTCTCAACCACCGCTTGCGCGCAAGCATGCAGGTTCCGGGCGCGGGCGTAATAACCGAGCCCCGCCCAGGCGGCGAGCACCTGGCCAAGCTCGGCCCGGGCCAGCGCCTTCACGCTTGGCCAGCGGTGGAGGAAGGCGCCATAGCGGGGCAGCACGGCCTTGACCGTCGTCTGCTGCAGCATGATCTCNNCGTCGAGGTTCGGTACCGCCTTCGCCTTGACTTGCAGCATCTGCCAAACCCGCCGCTCTCCTGGAGCCGCCCATGGTGTAAGATGGGGCAACGCGAAAGCAAGCCGGCCCTTGCCGCCATCCACCATTGCGACGAAAGACCCATGCACGAGAACAAGCGAAAGGCGTGGGTGAAGGGCGGGGGGGCGCGCGCCATCGGCTCCTATATCGCGCGCCTGCTCGATCCCGTAGCGCGGGCCCGCGGCTTTGCCACCACGGCGCTCTTGACCGAATGGCCGGCCATCGTCGGCGCCGACCTCGCCGCCTTCACCATGCCCGACAAGGTGGCGTGGCCGCGGCGGGGGGAGGGCCAGGATCCGGCAGGCGGTTATCGGACGCGGCGCGCCCAGGGCGCCACGCTGGTGCTCAGGGTCGATGGCCCCCGCGCCATCGAGGTGCAATATCGCGCGGGACAGATCCTCGACCGCGTCAATACCTATTTCGGCTATCGGGCCGTGGCCGACATGCGCATCCTGCAGGCGCCGGTGACCCGCGCCGCGCGACAGCCTGTCGCGCCGCCTGTCGCAATCGACGAGAACGCGCTCCCCGCCTCGGCCACGATCGAAGATCAGGGCCTGCGCACGGCGCTGCTGAAGCTCGGCACCGGTATCCGCGCCAAGCAGGCCAAGGAATAGAGCGCGACGTTTGGCTCCTTCTTGCTCTTGCCAGGAGAGGGTCAAGCAACGAATGTAGGCCGCGAACAGCGGGGCATATTGGAAGCATCAGGCGGAGTGGAAGCGTGAGCAAGCCAGACAAGGTTGAAAAGGACGGCGCGGCCAAGAAGACCGGCCTGATCGTCATCGCCGCGGTGATAGCGGTAGTCGCAGCCGGCGGCGCCATTTATTATTACCGCGGCGGGTTCGGCGCGCCAGAGGTCGAGCCCATGGCCAAAGGCGACCCCGATCCCGCCCTGCTGATGCAAGCGGGTCCGCTGCCGGACTTCGTGCTGGGCAACGCCGACGCCGCCAATATCATCGTCGAATATGCCTCGATGACCTGCCCGCACTGCGCCCAGTTCCAGAAGGTGGTGCTGCCGCAGGTCAAGGCGAAATATATTGACACCGGCAAGGCACGCTACATCCTGCGCGAGTTCCCGCTCGACAATCTCGCGGTCGCGGCCTTCATGCTGGCGCGCTGCTCAGGCGACACCCGCTACTACCCCATGGTCGACGCCCTGTTCGAAACGCAGGAGACCTGGGCGGTGCCGGGCAGCGAGGGCAAGGACAAACTGTTGCAGATCGCCCGCCAGGCCGGCTTCTCCAAGGAACGTTTCGACCAGTGCCTGGCCGACAAGGACCTGTTCAACAAGATCGTGGAGACCCGATCCCGCGCCCATCAGAAATTCGGGGTCAATTCGACGCCGACCTTCTTCGTCAACGCCAAGCGGCTGACCGGCGACCACGAGCTCAAGGATTTCGACGCCATGCTGGGCGAGGCCGGCGCCGCGACACCCGCCGCCGGCAATGGGCCGGCGACAAGTGCGCCACCTGAAGCACCGCAGCCGAACGCGTCCGAACCTTCCGCCGGCGCCGAGCCGTCGCCGGACGCGAGACCGCCAACCGACAGCGGCGCGGGGTCAGCCGCGCCAAGCAGCACGCCTGAGAGCAATCCGCAGAGCCAATAGGCTTGAAGGTCCCATGCAGACACGATGGGCGTTAACAGGGGCGATGCTGGCGGCGGGGCTTGCCCTTACCGGCTGCGGGGGAGTTGGACCCGCGACCGGTGCGGGCGACCCTAAGGCCGCGACCGGGCCCGCTCCCGATGAGCTGATGCGCGAAGGCCCGCTCGGCGACCGCGTCATGGGCAACCCACGCGCGCCCGTCACCGTCATCGAATATGCCTCGCTCACCTGCCCCCATTGCGCGCGCTTCCAGCGAGACGTGTTCCCGCGAGTGAAGAAGGCGTTCATCGACACCGGCAAGGTGCGCTTCATCGTGCGGGAGTTCCCCATCGGGCACACCTCCGGCACCGCCGCCATCATCAATCGGTGCGCGCCGCCGGAGAAATATTTCGCGCTGTTCAACGACTTTCTCTTGCGCCAGCCCGAATGGGTGAGCCTGGAGATCCGCCCCGATGCCATCTATTCGGTGGCTAAATCGAGCGGTATGTCGCGCGCGGCGTTTGACAAATGCCTCACGAATCAAACCATTATCGACGCGTTAACGGAGGTGAAGCAGCGGGGGCGGCAGTTCGGCGTCAAGGGCACGCCGACCTTCTTCATCAATGGCCAGATGGCGCAAGGTGAAGTGACCTTCGAGCAAATCAAGGCCATGATCGAGCCGCAGTCTTCGTCGCGACCGGCCTCCGGGGCTTAAAACGAGCGTTTTTGCGTCGTTGGCGCGCGTAGCTTCTTCCATTTAAGGACCACGCTGTCGTGAAGATCACCCGTCTTCGCCTATTGGGCTTCAAATCTTTCGTCGAGCCGACCGAGCTCTTGATCGAGCCCGGCCTCACCGGCGTCGTGGGCCCCAATGGCTGCGGCAAGTCGAACCTGCTCGAGGCTCTGCGCTGGGGCATGGGCGAGACCTCCTATAAGAGCATGCGCGGCGGCGCCATGGAGGACGTGATCTTTGCGGGCTCCGAAAGTCGGCCAGGGCGCAATAGGGCCGAGGTGACGCTGTTCATCGACAACAGCGCCCGCACCGCGCCCGCCGAGTTCAACGACAGCGACTTCCTCGAGGTGACGCGGCGCATCGAGCGCGAGGCGGGCTCGGCCTACCGGGTCAACAACAAGGATGCCCGTGCGCGCGATATCCGCCTCCTGTTCGAGGACGCCGCCACGGGAGCGCGGTCACCTGCGCTGGTTCGCCAGGGGCGCATCGGCGAGATCGTCAATGCCCCGCCGCAGGAGCGCCGCCGCGTGCTGGAAGATGCCGCGGGCATCGCCGGCCTGCACAGCCGGCGCCACGAGGCGGAGCTGCGGCTGAAGGCGACGGAAAGCAATCTTGAGCGTCTCGGCGACCTCATCGGCCAGCTCAGCTCGCAGCTGCAGGCGCTCAAGCGTCAAGCGCGCCAGGCGCAACGCTACCGGGAGATTTCAGGCAAGATCCGTGAGGTCGAGGCCCTGCAGCATCATCTGCATTGGGTCGCCGCTTGCGCCCATGTGGAGCAGGAGGAGAAGGCCTTCCAGGAGGCGCTGGGCGCCGTCGCGCAAGAGACCAAGGCGGAAGGCGAGGCGCTCCGCCAGCAGGCTGAGGCCGCCGAGAGGCTACAGCCCTTGCGCGACGAGGAGGCGGCGCGCGCGGCGGTGCTGCATCGCCTCAGCGTCGAGCGGGATGCGCTGGAGCGCGAGGAGGCGCGCGCCAAGGCGCGGCAGGCAGAGCTTGAGACGCGGCTGGCGCAGGCCTCGCGCGACCTTGCTCGCGAGGAGGAGCATATCGGCGAGGCCGACGGCATGCTGCGCCGGCTCGGCGAGGAAGCGCGCCGGCTTGAGGCCGCAAGCTCGCGCGATCATGAGGAGCCGCATCTCCGGCAGACGCTGGCCAACGCCGCCGACGCGCTCGCCGCCTCCGAGCAGAGCTTGAGCAAGGCGAACAGCGGTCTTGCGCAAGCGCGCGCCGAACGCCGCCGTCTCGATGGCG
>PLBV01000092.1 GCA_003135455.1 Hyphomicrobiales bacterium
CGTAAGAGATGGCACATAAGAAGGCAGGCGGCTCATCGCGCAACGGCCGCGACTCGGCGGGGCGGCGGCTGGGCTTGAAGAAGTCTGGCGGCCAGAGCGTCATTCCCGGCAACATCATCGTGCGCCAGCGCGGCACAAAATGGCATCCGGGCGAGGGCGTCGGCATGGGCAAGGACCACACCCTGTTCGCGCTCCGCGAGGGCGAGGTGACATACACGACCAAGCAGAAGAGCCGCGTCTACGTCTCGGTGAAGGAGCGCGCTATCGCGTGAAATAGGGTCGCGACAGCGCTTCTCGCTTTTTGTTTGAGCATGATCTTATCGGAAAACCGGTTCCCACTTTTCCGGATCTAGCTTTTTTGACGCATGATATTTTTGCGAAAACCGGTTCCCACTTTTCTAAGATCATGCTCGCGCGTCCCGCGCCCTTAAATCGTATCAACCGCTTTTTTGGATCGCAGGGTCTCGCTTGCGGTAAGGCGGCCGTGTAGCTTCTTCCGGTGGACATGAGGACTGCCAGGCTGCTGCTCAGGACGCCGGTGGCTGCCGATGCCGCCCGCATCAGCCTGCTTGCCGGCGACTATGAGGTGGCAAGCATGACCGGCACCATCCCGCATCCCTATAGCGAGCAGTTGGCGGCGGAGTGGATCGAGGGCGTCCATGCCGGCGAGGAAGGCGAGGTGTTCGCCATCCTTCGTTCCGGCGCTCTGATCGGCTGCGTCGGCTACCGGGCCCACGGACGCACCCATGCCGAGCTCGGCTATTGGATCGGCAAGCCTTATTGGGGCATGGGTTACGCCACCGAGGCGGCGCGCGCCGTCATTGCCTACGCCTTCGAGCGCGACGGCTTCGACTATCTGACCGTCGGCCATTTCAACGACAACCCGGCGTCGGGGCGGGTGATCGCCAAGCTTGGTTTTGCGCGCCAAGGGCAGGAGCCGCGCGACCGCGCCGCCAAGGGGGCAAAAGCAGTCTGCTTCACCTATCGGCTCGATCGTGACAGCACGCCGAAAAGTATCTCTACGCTGTAAGGCGACCCCCTCTGTCCTCTCGGGGAGGGGGCTCGACCTCTCACCCGCAGGGGAGAGGATTTAGCACTCTCGTGCTAAGAGGCTCCGATGCAATTCCTCGATCAAGCCAAGGTCAATGTGTGCTCGGGCGGCGGCGGCAACGGCTGCGTCGGCTTCCGCCGGGAGAAGTTCGTCGAGTTCGGCGGGCCCGACGGCGGCGACGGCGGTCGGGGCGGGGACATCATTGTCGAATGTGTCGCCAACCTCAACACGCTGCTGGACTACCGCTTCCGGCAGCACTTCAAGGCCAAGAAGGGCGGCCATGGCATGGGCCAGAACCGCTCCGGCGCCAAGGGGGCCGACGTGGTGATGCAGGTGCCGCCGGGCACGCAGATCCTGGCGGAGGACAACGAGACGCTGATCGCCGACCTGACCAAGCCCGGCCACAGGATCGTGCTCGCCCGGGGCGGCAATGGCGGCTTTGGTAATGCCCGCTTCAAATCCTCCACCAACCAGGCGCCGCGCCATGCCAATCCCGGCCAGAAGGGAGAGGAGCTGGTGATTTGGCTGAGGCTCAAGCTCATCGCCGATGCCGGCCTGGTCGGGTTGCCCAATGCCGGTAAGTCCACGTTCCTGGCGGCGGTCAGCGCCGCCAAGCCCAAGATCGCGGACTACCCGTTCACTACGCTGCATCCCAATCTCGGCGTGGTGCGCATCGACACCACCGACTTCGTGCTCGCCGACATTCCGGGGCTGATCGAGGGCGCCCATGAAGGTGCCGGCATCGGCGATCGCTTTCTCGGCCATGTGGAGCGTACCGCCGTGCTGCTGCATCTCGTGGATGCCACTCTCGACGATCCCGCCGACGCCTACCGCATCATCCGCGGCGAGATCGAGGCCTATGGCGCGGGGCTCGAGGACAAGCCCGAGATCGTGGCCCTGTCCAAGGCCGATGCGGTGCCGAAGGCCGAGTTGCGCAAGAAGGCAAGAGCGGTGAAGAAGGCGGCAGGCCGCGAGCCGCTGATCCTGTCGGCCGTCACCGGTGAAGGCATGCCGGAGGCGCTGCGGGCGATCGCGGCTGCCATCGCCGCGCTTAAGCACGAGAAGCGTGAGCAGGAGCGCCGCGAAGCAGGGTGGCGGCCATGAGGACCGAATGGAGCGGGGCCAAGCGCCTCGTGGTCAAGATCGGCTCGTCGCTGCTCGTCGACAGCATCAGGGGCACGCTGAAAGCGGCGTGGCTTGCTTCGCTCGCCGACGACATCGCGGCCTTACGTAAGGCGGACAAAGAAATCATCGTGGTTTCGTCCGGCGCCATTGCGCTTGGCCGCAACGCGCTCAAGCTGCCCAAGGGCGCGCTCAAGCTCGAGGATAGCCAGGCGGCTGCCGCCGTGGGTCAGATCGATCTCGCGCACGCTTACGAGGACGCCTTCCGCGCCCGCGGCATCGTCGCGGCGCAGGTGCTGCTCACCCTCGGCGACACCGAAGAGCGCAAGCGCTATCTGAACGCGCGCAACACCATGACCACGCTGCTCAAGCTCGGCGCCGTGCCGGTGGTGAACGAGAACGACACGGTGGCGACGAGCGAGATCCGCTACGGCGACAATGACCGGCTCGCCGCCCGCGTCGCCTCGATGATGAGCGCCGACTGCCTCGTGCTGCTCTCCGACGTCGATGGCTTCTACACCGCCCCGCCCAGCACGTGCGCCGACGCGCGGCGATTGGACGAGGTGCGCGACATCACCCCGGCGATCGAGGCCATGGCGGGCGATGCGGGCTCCGAGCTGTCGCGCGGCGGCATGGTCACCAAGATCGAGGCCGCCAAGATCGCCGTCTCCGGCGGCACCCATATGGTGATCGCCAGCGGCAAGGTGCGGAACCCGCTCGCGGCGCTGGCCCAAGGCAGCCGATGCACCTGGTTCCTGGCCCACTCCGACCCGGTGGCGGCGCGCAAGCGCTGGATCGCGGGCACGCTCGAGCCGAAAGGCGCGGTCGTGGTCGACACCGGCGCGGCGGTAGCGCTTGCGTCGGGCAAGAGCCTCTTGCCGGCGGGCGTCACGCGGGTGGAGGGCAGCTTCGAGCGCGGCGACGCCGTGGTCATCCGTAATGGCGAGGGCATCGAGATCGGCCGCGGGCTCGCCGCCTACGACCATAGCGAGGCGCGGCGCATCATCGGCCGCAAGAGCGGTGAATTGCAGGAGATTCTCGGCTACCGTGGGGATCCGGAGCTGATCCACCGGGACGACATGGCGTTGCAGCGTAAGGGTTAGAGCAGTCCGAATGGCAGTGATTGCAGAGAGCTCGCAGGTGAGCATCGAGCCGATGATGCTCTATATGGGGCGCTCGGCCCGCGAGGCCGCGCGGGAGCTCGCGCTCGCCTCGACGGAGGCGAAGAATAGGGCGCTCGAGGCCATGGCCCAGCGCCTGGAGGCGCGCACTCAGTCGATCCTGGAGGCCAACCGCCACGATATCGAGGCCGCCCAAGGCAAGGGCCGCGATGCTGCCTTCATCGACCGGTTGAGGCTCGATGAAGGCAGGGCGGGCGCCATGGCGCGGGGCTTGCGCGAGATCGCCGCCCTCCCCGATCCCGTGGGTCAGGTGATGGCGTCCTGGACGCGGCCGAACGGCNNTGCCTCAAGTCGGGCAATGCCGTGATCCTGCGGAGCGGGTCGGAGAGCTTCCTCACCTCGCTCGTCATCACCAACGCACTGAACGAGGGCCTGGAGCAGGCGGGCTTGCCGGTCGCCGCCATCCAGCTCGTGCCGACCGTCGATCGCGAGGCTGTAGGCCTCATGCTTGGGGGGCTCGGCGGCGCCATCGACGTCATCGTGCCGCGCG
>PLBV01000008.1 GCA_003135455.1 Hyphomicrobiales bacterium
CGCTATCGCTTCGCTGCTTCAGCAGCTTGTTATTTGCGCTATCGCTTCGCTACTTCAGCGCTCGTTTATTTGCGCTATCGCTTCGCTACTTAAGCGCGGTTGTTTATTTGCGCTATCGCTTCGCTACTTCAGCACGGTGGCGATCAGCGCGCGGGTCTCGGGCACGCCGTAAAGCTCGACGAAGGAGCCGAAGCGGGGGCCTTGCGTCTGTCCGAGCAGCACTTCGTAAAGGGCGCCGAACCAGTCGCGCAACGGCTCGAAGCCGTGCTCCTTGCCGATCGTATAGACCTCCGCCTGGATCTGCTCGGCGAGCACCTTGGGGGGCAACGCCGCCAGCTTCTGGTCGAGATCGGCGAGCGCCGCCCGCTCCTTCGCGTCGGGCGCGCGGTAGCGCTTGGCGGGCTTCACGAAGTCGTGGAAATAAGCAATCGCGTAGCCCACGAGCTGGTCGAGCAGCGGGTGCTGCTCAGGGGTCGCGCCGGGGCAATAGCGGCGGATGAAGCCCCACAGCACGTCCTTGTCCTCGGAGTTCGACGCGCTCGCCAGATTCAGTAGCAGCGCAAAGCTGATGGGGATCTCGGTCTCCGGTGGGGTACCCTCATGGATATGCCAGACCGGGTTCATCAGCTTGGCCGACTGCTCCTCTTTGCGGTAGGCCGCGAGATGCCCGACATATTCGTCGACGGCGCGGGGAATGACGTCGAAATAGAGGCGCTTGGCTTTGCGCGGGCTCTGATACATGTACAGCGCGAGGCTCTCCGGGTTTGCATAGCTCAGCCACTCCTCGATGGTGAGCCCGTTGCCGCGCGACTTGGAGATCTTCTCGCCGTTCTCGTCGAGGAAGAGCTCATAGATGAAGCCTTCCGGCTGGCGGCCGCCGATGATGCGGCAAATCTGGCCGGAGAGGCGGACAGATTCGATCAGGTCCTTCCCCGCCATCTCGTAGTCGACGCCGAGCGCCGCCCAGCGCATGGCCCAGTCGGCCTTCCACTGCAGCTTGCAATGACCGGATGTGACCGGGACCTGCGTCAGCTTCCCCGTCTCCGGGTCCTTGTAGAGGATGGTGCCCGCGGCGAGGTCCCGGTCGATGACCGGCACCTGCAGCACGCGGCCCGAATTGGGCGAGATGGGCAGGAAGGGGCTGTAGGTGGCGCGGCGCTCAGGCCCAAGCGTCGGCAGGATCACGTCGCGGATGGCGTCGTAATGCTCGAGCACCTTGATCAGCGTCGCGTCGAAGCGGCCTGAGGTGTAGCACTCGGTCGCCGAGAGGAACTCGTAGTCGAAGCCGAAGGTGTCGAGGAAGGCCTTCAGCCGTGCATTGTTGTGATGGCCGAAGCTTGGATGATCGCCGAAGGGGTCCGGCACTTGCGTGAGCGGCCGGCCAAGATGCTCCGCCACCATCTCCTTGTTGGGGATGTTGTCCGGGACCTTCCGCAGGCCATCCATGTCGTCGGAGAAGCAGATGAGCCTGGTCGGCACCTTGTCTTGCGTCAGCACGCGGAAGGCGTGGCGCACCATGGTGGTGCGGGCGACCTCGCCAAAGGTGCCGATATGGGGAAGGCCCGACGGTCCGTAGCCCGTCTCGAAGATGATGGCGCCGCGCGGCTCGGGCAGCCGCTTCAAGCGGCTTAAGACCTTCTGCGCCTCCTCGAAGGGCCAAGCCTTGCTGACATGGGCGTAGGCGAGCAGCTCCGACGGCACGTCGAGCTTTGCCTTCTTCTTCTCCTTGCGCTGCTCACGCGGCTTGTCGGCAGCAATGCTGGCTTCCGCTTGCTTCTCTTGCTTGCGCTTCTTGGCGGGGGGTGGGCTGACCATGATGCTCGCGTGTCGTGTCGGTGTGTCGGACGCACAAATTTCACAGATTTCTCAACGACGCTAGTTATTCCGGGCCGGCGGGAAGGCTCCCTTCCCTTCCAGGGGGAGGGATTCCGATCAATCCGCGCTTGCTGGGAAAAACGCAATTCTCTACGGTTCGGCGCGGACACGAGTTGGGCGGACACGAGCATGAGGAGAGCTTGAGCATGACCGAGGCCCCCAATCATCACGCAGCCCTTGTCTATGTGATGGTCACCATGTCGGCGGTCGACCGGACCATGACCGACGCCGAGCTCGCCCGTATCGGCGAGATCGTGTCGCACCTTCCCATCTTCGCCGATTTCGACCAGGAGCAGCTGGTGAAGACGGCCGCGGCCTGCGGCGAGATCCTGGGCGGGGATGGCGGCCTGCAGCGCGTGCTCGCCATCGTGCGCTCGACGCTGCCGAAGAAGCTGCGCGAGACGGCCTATGCCATCGGGCTCGAAATCGCCGCCGCGGACATGGAGGTCCGCCCCGAGGAGGTGCGATTCCTGGAGCTGCTGGGCGAAGCGCTCGACCTCGACAAGATGACGACGGCGGCCATCGAGCGGGGCATCAAGGCGCGCAACACGGTGCTGTAGAGTCTATCGTTCCTCCAGCACCGCGTTGCCTAACTGTGTGCCCCGCTTGAGAGCCGCTACTTCCTCTTTAACTTCTGCTGCTTTCTGAAGCAGTCGTCCGGCCCCACGCACGCGGCCTCCAATCCGCTCAGCCTGCAGCAAATGTCGGAGCCCGTGCAGGGAGGGTCGCATTGGTCAGTGTTGGCTTGCGCCACCTTTGGAGAAATAGTGTTCGACCAGGGTGCCGGGGTCGCGTTGGATCGGTCGGCCGCCAGAACCCCTGAAGCCAAAACCGGCACCGCGAGGGCCAGGCAGGCGAGCGTCACCAAGAGCTTGATTTTCATTTTGGCTCTCCTGTTGCTTAGAGCATTCTCTTGGCGCCCACGCGCGTTCACCGCCGAGCGCATTGGCTCAGTCCGACACATGCACCTCATGCTGTTCGGTCTTGGCGGGCTTGCCGACCCAGGGCTGAACGTACTCGAATGCGAGCTTGGCAAAGCCTGGCGACAGGCCGGTGATGCGGAAGCGATAGGGTGCCGGCGCGCCAAGGAGCTTCTTTCCGCTCGACTTTGCCTCGCCGTAGCCAAGGTCCTCGACCTTCACGATGGCGAGATTCTCGCTGCTGCCTTGGTTCAAGCGCCAGCGATAGCCGGTCGAAGGATTGCCCTCTAGCTCCAAGACGTAACTCGTGCCGGCGCGTAAGCTCTTCTGCTCCTTGCCGTCGGCGTTTCCCACGCCGGCCCCGAAAGCGAGACAGAAACCGAGTAGGGCTGCACACAGCCCGGCCAGAATCTTGGGTAGGAAATTCACTGCTTCCCCCTTCGCCTGTTTCGAGACGGCTATATGAGTCATCTCTGACATTCTCTACGCGTAGCCGAAGGACAGGGGTGCTGATGTGGATCAATTGCGTCGCACGTTTAAGGGAGGTCAGCTTGGCCGATGCGACCGGCAGCCTAAGCCGATAATTCACCGCACGACAAAGTGATCGATTTGGCCGGCTTGTGATCTTTCGTGATAATAGCCGGTCGAAAACTGTCTTCGATCACAGAAAAGGCGCGTCAAAGCGAGCCTCCGCCGCGACGAATTGGATCACGTCCACTTGATGCTTGGCAGATTTTCTGCAATTGCCGGAAATTCTACCTAAATCTAGCGCTTTTTCTGCCCCACTCCAGCCCGAATGCGGATGAAACGCTTTAGCTGTCCGCCGCGTTTTGACGGTGGTCACAACCCCCTGGAGGTTCATTATGCGCAAATATCTTATCGCAGCTACCCTTGTCGTCGTCTTCGCCGGTCCCGCTTTCGCCGAGCAGTTCTTCGTGGCTTTCGATCCCGCCAGCCACAAATGCTCGATGATGCACAGCCAGCCTGCCGCGCCCATGAAGTCGATGGGCACCTTTAAGACGGAAGCCGAGGCCAGCAAGGCCATGGCCGGCATGAAAGAGTGCCAAGGCTAATCGCCAGACTCTCCGGGCGCTCGCTTGAAGCGGGCGCCCGCCTGCTAATCACGGGACCAGTCCCGGCCTTGTGGAACGAGGACGGCGCCCCGCCGTTTCCTTATGCTGCCCGTCGCAACCGACGGGCTTATCCCAAACGTTCGGCATGGAGGATCACATAATGGCGTGGGGCAAGGCGGAGCATAAAGCGGGCAGGTTCTTGAAGGAGCTCGACGCCGACGACGTCTACGACCAGCTCGACACCATGCGGGACTATCTGAAGGAGCTTACCGGCGCCTTCGGCAAAATCGCCGGCCGCCAGCTCAGTCACGCCCGCGACTTTGCCTCCGACACAGCCCATGACGCGGAGGAGACCATGAAGGACAATCTTGGCGCCTCGCTGGTGCTGGCGGTCGGGCTCGGCGTGCTCGTGGGCTACATGATCCGGCGGGGCACGGAATAGCGCCGCCTTCCCAGCATCAATAGTGCATCAGCTTGACGGCGCCGGTGTAGAGCGCGCCGCCGATCACGCATGGCACGGCGATGTAGATTTGGCCGAGCGCGCTTGCCGCGACGCAGCCCGTGGCGATGGCGATGGAGCCCGCGGTCGCGGCCTTCGACATGCCCGCCTCGTCGCCGAGCTTCTTCTTCTGCGCATCCTCGATAGCGCCGAACTGGTCCTTGCGTATGCTCTCGGACTCGAAAGCTTCGGCCGCCTCGATCACGTCCTTGAGCGGATGTGCCACGTCCTCCGGCTGCCGGTCATATTCGGCGCGGTAAAGGCCGATCAAATCGCGATTGCGCTCAGCGTAGGAGGCGAGCGTCCATTTCGCCGTGCCCCCGACGGTGATCCTGTCCAACTCCGCAGGATCGCCACTCCAGCCTTCGAACATCTTGCCCCAGGAGAAGCTGTGATCGTCATGGTTCCGCGACCAGCGGAGCGCCTGCATGATGCGCACCACCGGCTCGTAATGGCCGGTGGCGACGTAATAGCCCCACAGCGTATAGACGATGGGGGAGCCTCCTTCGAGATCCACATCCATCAAGCTTACCCGCTTACCCGACAGATACTCCTCGATCAGCGGCTGGCGGAGCGGCATGCGGTCCTTGAACTTGGTCAGCAGCTCGCGCCAGTCCGGCCGGCCGGAATAGGCGATCGCCTTGATGATGACCGCCTGGTCCTTGTCGGGCAGCGGGAGCATCTTGGCCACGAGCGCCGGGCCCCGTTTCGGATTGTCGCCGAGGATTCCGGCGATGAAGCCGACGCAAAAGCCCGCCTTCTCCTCGTCGCCGAACAGGCCGAGCTCGCGCATGGCATGGACGGCCTCGGGCACGCGCGAGGGGTTCAGGTGCTGACGGTAGGTATAGACCCATTCCATCAGCCGCTCGGGCGTGGAGAACGCAAGGGCCGGCTGGGGAGGCGCTGGTTGCACGGGCTCCGGCACTGCGGCGGCGGGCAGCAGTTGTTGAGGTGGCGCCATGAGCATGGGCTCCGGCGCGGAAGCCATGGGCTGTGCTTGAGGCGCGCGTACCTGCTTGGGCACGGAGACGCTTCGCTCAGGCTCGGTTGCTGCCGTCTCGGTTTGCGCGGCGCAAGGCAGCGACAGTCCGGACGCGCCCAGGAGAACGGACGCAATGAGGGCCTTGATACGCATCGGTCATCAGCTTCCTCCCCCCGGCCCCAGCGTGATGACTCTTTTACACAATCATGGTTAACGCCCGGCGGCTTGCTGCTGCCGGGAAACACCATGATTTTCAGTGCCTTCGTGGCTTTTTGAGGGCCCGATCGTTAACCATGGAAGCATTAAGGTTAGCGAAATGCTACGAGCGCGACCGCGGGCGTCGGTCGCGTGGTGCCAATGGGGGTCAGGGCGCGAGCGGGGCGGCGGCCTCGGCTGGGGCGTAGAGCGCGGCGATGCTCGCCGCCGCCTGGTCGGCCTGGGCCACGATCTCCGGCACCCCGATGATCTCCCACAGCGACCCCTGGCAGAGGGGACCAAGGGCAAAGAGTCCCCTCTTCGGGCAACCGTCGGCGCCCAGCACCTGGCCGTTCCGCTCCACCGCAAGGCCGAGGCGGTGAGGATCGGGACGCGCGAACCCGTTCCCAATGAGCCCCTGGATCAGGCCCGAGCCCAGATCCGGCGCATGGCCGGTGCAATCGAAGGCGAGGTCGGCGTCGAGCGCCTCCGGCTCCAGCGACCCATGCCGCGTCAACGTTAGCTTGAAGCCGTCGGGGCGCCGCTCCACTCCCGTCACGTGACCGCGCAAGAGAACGGCACGTCCTTGGGCAAGCTCGGCCTGGATGCGCCCATGCACCTCGATCGGCACGCGGTGCCGGTGGGCGTCCCAGAAGGGACGGACATGGCACAGGAATCGCGACTGCTCCTCTACCGCCAGCCCCTGCCAGATGTCCTGTAGCGAGGAGCGCAAGCCGTTCATGATGGCTTGCCATGGCGTGCCATGAGCCTCCGCCGCCTCGCAGGCGATGCGCACCGCAGCCGTCAGGCGCAAGATGCTCTTGGAGCGAGGGAGCCCGATCTGTTGTGGCACGACGCCTTTCGGAGCGTGCGGCCGCGGTAGCTGTCCGCGCCGAGAGACTACTATCGCCTTGCCCGAGAAGCCTTCGCGGCGTGCGTCCAGCAACACATCGACCATGGTCAGCCCCGACCCGATCAGCGCCATCGACTTGGCGCGGACGAAATCCTCCCGCGCCATCGCCGCGTAGGGGGGCAATGCCCCCGTGGCGGAGGATGGGGAAAGACCGTAGGCCGTGGCGAGGATGACCGCGTCGGCGCTTAACGGCTCGCCGCGGTCGAGCTCGATGCGGAAGCGGCCTCTGTCGATGCCGCAGGACGTGGCGGTCGCGGTGAGGAGCTTGAGCTCGACGTCCTTCCTCCGCTCCACCGCCTCGAAGAAGCGTTGCCGGACATATTCTCCGAACAGCTGCCGCGGCAGAAAGGTGTGGGCGAGGCCTTCATGCAGACCGGCATGGTTCTCGCCCTGGTCGAGCTGGCGGAAGGCCCAGCTGAGAAAATCGCCGGGCTGGCCCGCACGGATGGAGAGATCGCGGGTGCGCACGTTGAGCAGGTGCAAGGGGTGATGGCCGCCGAAGGCCAGGCCCCGCCCGAGCGCCGGGCCCGGCTCCACGACGAAGAGGCGAAAGGGGACGTCGATGCGGGCAAGGCAAGCAATAGCGGCCGCGACGCCGGTGAAGCCGCCACCCAGCACGCACAGCTCTAGCGCTCGATCGCGCATCTGTCCCCCGCTCGAGAGCCCCTCGCTCCAGGCCTGACATTGCCAGACAAATAAGGCTAAAGCCGGCAATGAAGGTCCACCAGCGGGGTCCGCAACCTCACTCCGCCACCGGCGCACGCAAGATGCCCCGACGATGAGCACGGCATGCTCGCAACGGGCGCTCTCTTAGGAGAGGCGTTCGTTTAGATCAGGCCTTTAGGCTCGCAAGGTCGATGACGAGGCGGTAGCGCACGTCATTCTTGAGCATGCGTTTGTAAGCCTCGTTGATATCCTGGATCGGGATTACATCCACGTCGGCGGCGACGCCATGCTTGGCGCAGAAGTCGAGCATCTCCTGGGTCTCGGCGATGCCGCCGATCATGGAGCCCGCCAGGCGCCGCCGTTTCGTGATGAGCGGCGCGGCCGAAAGCGGCGATGGATCCGGCAAGCCTACGACCACCATGATGCCATCGCGGCGAAGCAGCTTCAGATAGGCATTGTAGTCGTGCGCCGCCGAGACCGTATCGATGATGAAGTCGAAGCGATTGGCATTCGCATCGAAAACCTTCGCGTCGCGGGTGACCAGGAAATCGTCGGCACCGAGCTTCCGCGCATCGTCGCGCTTGCCCGGCGAATGGCTGAGCACGGTGACATGGGCGCCAAAGGCATGGCCGAGCTTCACCGCCATATGGCCGAGGCCGCCAAGGCCCACGACGCCGAGCTTGTCGCCGGGCTTGAGGCCGAAATGCTTGAAGGGCGAATAGGTGGTGATGCCGGCGCAGAGGAGCGGCGCGGCGCGCTCGAGCGGAATGCCTTCCGGGATGCGCAGCAGGTAGTTCTCGTCGACGGTGATGCGGGTCGAATAGCCGCCATAGGTCGGCGTCTTGCCGTCGCGCTCATAGCCATTATAGGTCGGCGTCATGCCGCTCTCGCAATATTGCTCCTCGCCGGCGAGGCAGGCCTCGCAGGTGCGGTCGGAATCGACGAAGCAGCCGACGCCTACAATGTCGCCCTGTGCCCATCGCTTCACCTGGTCGCCCACCTTCGCCACTTTGCCGACGATCTCGTGGCCCGGGACCATCGGGAAGATCGAGCCGCCCCAGTCGTCATTGACCTGATGGATGTCGGAGTGGCAGACGCCGCAATAGAGAATATCGATCAGCACCTCGTGCGGACGCGGCTCGCGGCGCTCGATGGTGAAGGGAGCGATCGGCGCCTTGGCGGACGCCGCGGCATAGGCCGGGGTCTTCAGCCCCTGTCGGGCTGGTTTTGCGCTTTCGGCAACAAGAGTGTCCATGTCACGTCCTCATTGATGGATTGATGAAGTCACGGCCAAGCCCGCTTTCGCGTTCAATGGCCCATCGGTTGGCGGCCGGCGTCGCCTCCAAGGCCTTGCAGTATCCCGGTGTTGGACATCCATGTCGTTGACGGTGCTCAAAATCCAATCCCTGGCGCCAACGATCGCTGCCGCCTTCATGCCAACAACAACCAACTCTCGGCCCATTGGTTCGATGACCATGGCTGCCTGTGACAGTGCGGACAGGGGCATATCTTGCGCCGCCATGTGCCTGGAGCTCGAGAAAAGCGCCCCGCGTTCGTGTGGACAAATTCAACATCCCGACGCTTGCTGCTTGGATTGGCTTCACCATTGCCGCCAAAGCGATTCGCGCGTAACCGAAAGCGTTCTCAAGACTTGAACTGATCAACTTGAACTGATCAGCATGGCTGATCAAAGGAGGCGACCCATGGCCGTGAGCACAGCATCCCCGAAGGTCCGCATGTCGGCGTCAGAAGCAGCGCGTTGCGATGCGCTGAGCGAGGTGTTGGCGGAGAGTTGGTGGGCGATCGGTCTTCGAGGCATTCTCGGCATCGTCTTCGGGCTGATCTGCCTCTTGGCGACGAACATCGCGCTCCTGTCCCTCGTGCTGCTGTTCTCCGCCTATATGCTGGTCGATGGCGTGTTCGCCGTCGTCTCCGGCATTCGCGCGGCGCGGAACGGCGAGCGCTGGGCGCTGCTCGCCCTCGAAGGCGTGGTCAATATCGCCGCGGGCGTCGTGGCCTTTCTCTGGCCCCTGATCACGATGGTCGTCTTGGTATGGATCATCGCTATCTGGGCGATCATCTCCGGCGCGCTGATGCTTGGCGCCGCCTTCACGCTCAACCTCAGTCACGGCCGCTGGTGGCTGGCGCTGGGCGGCATCGCGTCGCTCATCTTCGGCCTCCTGCTCGTCGTCATGCCGCTGGTTGGCGCTGTGGTGCTCACCTGGTGGATAGGCGCCTACGCCATCGTGTTCGGCGTTCTCTTGCTCGTGCTTGCCTTCCAGCTGCATTCGCGGCGCGAGGCACAGCTGCGCAAGGCACCCGCCGGCGCCAAGAGGGCCTGAGACGCTTCCGGTTCGCTTGAGATGGGGGCGTTTGACGGAGCGGAACGCGCTTAAGCGCGTTCACCTGACGTGCCGACAGACGTCCCTACACTCAATCTGCCATCCGGCGAGAGCGTGGCTCCACTCGGCCAGGGCACCTGGCATATGGGCGAAACTGTGCACCGGCGCGACGAGGAGATCGCCGCGCTCAAGCTCGGACTCGATCTCGGGCTGACGCTGATCGACACCGCCGAGATGTATGCCGACGGAGGGGCCGAGGAGATCGTGGGCGAGGCGATCAAGGATCGCCGCGCCGAAATGTTCCTGGTGAGCAAGGTGTTGCCGGAGAACGCCTCGCGCGCCGGCACCATCGCCGCCTGCAAGGCGAGCCTCAAGCGGCTCGGCACCGACCGGCTCGACCTCTATCTCCTGCATTGGCGCGGGCGCCACCCGCTCGAAGAGACGCTGGCCGGCTTCGAGGCGCTTCAGACCGCGGGGCTGATCCGCAATTGGGGGGTGAGCAATTTCGATGTCGACGACATGGAGGAGCTGGTCGGCTTGCGGGGCGGGGATGCCGTGGCCACCAATCAGGTGCTCTACAATCTTGCCCGCCGCGGCATCGAGCCTGGCCTGCTGCCCTGGTGTCGCGCCCATGGCGTTCCGATCATGGCCTATTCACCGATCGACCAGGGACGGCTCCTTGGCGACCGCACCCTTGCCACCGTCGCCGCCCGGCACGACGCGAGCCCAGCGCAAGTGGCGCTCGCCTGGGTGATGCGGCACAAGCACGTCATCGCCATCCCCAAGGCCGGAACCAAGGCGCATGTGCGGGAAGACCGTGGCGCGCTCGATGTGCATCTGACCGCCGACGACCTAGCCCTGCTCGACCGCGCCTTCCCGCCGCCGCACGGTGGGGTGCCGCTGGAGATGCTGTAAGGCTTCACCACAGACACCTGTCATCGCCGGGCTTGACCCNNATGGCGCTGATGGAGTCGGGCGCAATCCTGATCTATCTCGCCGACAAAACCGGCAAGCTGCTGCCGAAATCCGGCGAAGGCCGTTACCGCACCATCGAATGGCTGATGTGGCAGATGGGCGGCGTCGGTCCGATCATCGGCCAGGTGCATCACTTCGTGAAAAATAATCCCGGCAAGGCGCCCTACGCCGAGGAGCGCTATCTCAAGGAAACGCACCGGCTCTACAAGGTGCTCGACACGCGGCTGCAGGGGCGCGATTTCGTCGCCGACGAGTATTCCATCGCCGACATCGCGATCTGGCCATGGATCTCGCGCTTCGAATGGCACACCGTCGATCTCAAGCAATATCCCAACGTGCGGCGCTGGTACGAGAGCATCGCCGCGCGCCCCGCCGTGCAGAAGGGCTACAAGGTCCCGAAGGACATGGGGCCGATCCCGATGCCGAAGTGAGGCGGCGTGCCCCGGATGCGGCGCAACCCTATCAGTTGTCATCGCCGGGCTTGACCCGGCGATCCAGTATCCTCACGTGAAGTTTGTGGTTACTCGATTACCCGCCGTAGCCTGTCATCGGACCGGCCAAAGGCCGGGCCCGTTGGCGGGTAATGACAAAGGAGGGCATGAGTCGATGTCATCATGGCGTCACGCAATTTCGCTGTTGAGTGAGCAATCGCCATCGCGCTCTGAGTCGCAACGCCAAGAGGAAGCCACCTCCCCTTGCCTTGGATCTTCCTCTTCGCGGCCATTCTCTTCGAGGTTGCCGGCATCACCTCGATGAAGCTGTCACGCGAGCTTTCGGAGCCCGTGGCCTCCCTCGCCGTGCTCGTCTTCTATGTCTGCTCGGCTAGCGCCGTGATCTTCGCGCAGAAGCGGCTTGAGCTCTCCACGGCTTACGCGATCTGGTCGGGCGTCGGCACGGCGATGATCGGCATCGCCTATTTCCGCGAGCCGCTCACGCTGTTCAAGATGGGCTCGCTGGCGCTGGTGATCTTAGGGGTGGTGGGCTTGAGCCTGGCGGGGCGGCAGACGAACTGACGTCAGGTCGCGCTCGGAGCATCTATAATGCTCCCATGGACGGACTTCTCGGCCAGAGCGACGGCGTGCTCCGTCTCGCCATCTTCCTCGTCGTTTTCCTCGGGCTGGCGCTGATCGAGCTCGGCTGGCCGAAGCGGGTGCTTCAGGTTGCGAAAGGGCGCCGCTGGCTCACCAATCTCGGTATTGCCGGCCTCGATGGCTTGGTGCTGCGGCTGATGGCGGTGCTGGCGGTGCCGGTCGCCGCCGTGGCGGCCGCCTTCTATGCGCAAGCCCACCATATCGGCCTGCTCAACAGGCTCGCGTGGCCGGCTTCAGTAAAGCTCACGCTCGCGCTGCTTGCGCTGGACCTCGCGATCTGGGCGCAGCACCTGGTTTCCCACAAGGTGCCGCTGTTCTGGCGCCTGCATCAGGTGCATCACGCCGACCGCGACATCGACGTGACCACGGCGGTGCGCTTCCATCCGATCGAGATCGCGCTCTCCATGCTGTGGAAGATCGCCGTGGTGGTACCGCTCGGCGCCTCGCCTCTGGCGGTGTTCCTGTTCGAGGTCATCCTCAACGCATGCGCTATGTTCAACCACGCCAACATCGCGCTGCCGCAAGCGGTCGACTGGGTCTTGCGGCTTCTCATCGTCACGCCCGACATGCACCGGGTGCATCATTCGGTGCTGCGGCGCGAACATGACCGGAATTACGGCTTCAACCTCTCGCTCTGGGATCGGTTGTTCGGCACCTATCTGGCCCAGCCTGGGGCCGGACACGAGGCCATGACCATCGGTCTTCCGCCCTACCAGACCGAGCAGCCTTCGCGGCTCGGCTGGAGCCTCGTGCTGCCGTTTCGCGCAGGGAGTAACAGCCCTGACGAGGACGCCGCCCCCTCACCCGGCGAGGTGAGGCCGAGCAAGTCGTCCGGCGGAAAGGGTGAGGGTAAGCGAAACTGGCGGCTAGAAGAAGCTGGCTAGAAAAAGCTCATGGGGAAGTAGCGCAGGAACAGCTCCTCGTAGCGTCCGCTGGCGTGCACCTGCTCCAGTCCGTAATTGAGAATCTCGGTGATCTGGCGGTTGCCGCGCTTGACCGCGATGCCCACCCCTTCGCCAAAGAATTTGGCGTCGAGATAGGGACCACCGCGGAAATCGCAGCAGCCGTCGCTGGTCACGCCGTTGAGCCAGAAGGTGAGCCCAATCCCGTCGCCGAAGACCAGATCGACCTGCCCCTCCTTCAGCGCCTTCTGCGCGTCGTCGGCGGTCTCGAACGGCGTCACCTTGGCACCGGGGAAGAACATCTTCAGATACGCCTCATGGCCGGTGCCTTTGGCGACGCCGATCTTCCTGCCCACCACGGTCTCCGGCCGGACATCCTTGAGCTCGCTCTCTTTCTTGGCGATGAAGCGCGCCGGCGTAGCGTAATAGCGCTCGGTGAAATCGGCCTTGGCCAGCGACTCCGCGCTGATGCGGATCGAGGCGATGGCGGCGTCGGCCTCGCCTCGGTCGAGGCTTCCAAAGAGATCGTCCCAGGCAACCGGGCGGACGTCGCACTCGACCGCCAGAGCCTCGCAGATCGCCTTGGCGAGATCGACGTTGAAGCCGGTCAGCACGCCTTCCTCATCGAAATAGTGGAAGGGCGGATAGTCGTTGTCGGTGACGAAGCGCAACTTCTCCAGTCCGTGCAGGTCGGGTTTGGGGCGGAGCACATCTCCTTGCCAAACGTCGGGCACGATCTCGCTCTTGCTCTGCGCAAAGCTTTGCGTAGGCGCCAGCGCAGCGAGCGTGGCCAGCACCGCCAACAGCACGGAGATCCAAAACCCGCGAGGGGAGAGAGTGGCGCCGCATCGCTTCACGGCGCCCCTTCTACTTTGCCGCCGCGCGGCTTGCTAGGGCTGATCGGGAGAAGCGGGCGCAGGTCTGACCCAAAGTCTCCGGAAATGCCGGCGCCTAGAATGCCATTGGCAGGGTCAGTGCATCTTCAAGATGTATAATAGATTTCTACTATTTTAAGCGGAATTATGCACTTGACAAACCGACCCTCACGGCCTGCCCCCATTATGCTTTGGGCGCATCGGCACCCGGCTCGCGCGCCACGCCTATCGCTGCCAAGTGCTCGCCTCCACCACCTATGAGGAGGCGCCCTCGCGCCTGTGGCCGTGGTTCCGTCAGCGCACCCGCTGGTTCAAGGGCTATGTGCAGACCTGGTTCGTGCATATGCGCAGCCCGGCTAGGCTCTGGCGCGAGCTCGGGCCGTCCGGCTTTTTCGGCTTCCAGATCGTTGTAGGCGGAACGGTGCTCTCGGCGCTGGTCCACCCCTGGTTCTATGTGCTCGCCGGTTACGACCTTGGCGGCGCTACATTTCTTCAGCGGCCGCCAAACCTCGTCGGGTTCCCCTTTTGGCTGGTCGCCTGGTGCGACCTCCTCACCGGTTATATCGCCTCGATGGTCGTTGGATGGCTTGCGGCGGGGAGGCGGGGTCACCGCAATCTGCTCCCACAGGTGCTGCTGATGCCCGTCTATTGGCTGCTGATCTCGGCCGCGGCCTATCGGGCGCTGTGGCAGTTCGCGACGGCGCGGTTCACCTGTGAAAAGACCGAGCACGGGCTCGCGCGCAACATTGAGATGCCCGGCCTTCAGGCGGGCGGCATGGAGATGGAGATGCTCCCTCGAAACGCCAGCGCCGATCAAGAGCCCAAATGTCGCCTCTAACCGCCGCTGCAACAAGCCGTTTAGTGCGTGCCGTCCCCTAGCGGATGGAGGAGATTGGGTCGTCTTGGTGGATCGCGCAGCGCGTGCGCCAAATAAAGCGACAGGTCAAAAGCGGGCCTGCCTGCGTGCAAGATCGTGACGGGCGGCATTTCTTCGATGCTTTGGAAATAACTGCCGTAAGCATTCGTGACGCGGTCCAGCGAGAGGTTGCGCCCGATGATCAATGCGTCCCCGCCCAGATGAGCCAAGGGCCGCGTCAGGACGCCGTAGCCGCGCGGGTCCTTGGAGAGACAGAGGACCGGCATGCCACCTCGCAGCGCATAGTCGATCTTGCCCGCTTCATCCCACCGCGTTGCCGCAACGAAAATATTGGCGCGACCAAGGATACCGCGCGCCTGGAGCTCATCCTCGAGACCACTCCAATCGAGCGTGTCAAAAAGCAGGTTTTTGGAATTCGCCGGCACAGCAAATGCAGGCCACGGCAGATAGGCAAGGGTCATTACGCCGCCCAGCAAGAGGGCTAAGAAAACAGGCGTTCCAATGAGCCAAATCCGCGTGTAGCGACGCCCACTCTCGATACCCTTGGCCACCTGGCATCCGAGGAGCGGAAACAACATGAGGTATCCCGGAGCCGCCCAATGCGGGTGCGTCTGGTCGCCATTCCAGGCGATCACCGTGAAAACCAGGATAGGGCCCAGCGCCAAGCAGGCCATCAGCCAGGCTCGGTCATTTGTCCGCCGATTGGAGATCGCCCTTGCAAGACAGACCATGAGCGCGAGCCAGACCCACGGAAGCAAGAAAAGGGCTTGGCCCGCCAGCGCAACGAGCGGCGCCCAGAGTTCAAATTCCTTCATGCGCCCGCGTCCTGCCTGGAACGCGAATGATGCCCAATCATGTTGCGCGTTCCAAATCAACACGGGCGTGAAGATCGCTATGGCTACCGCTATCCCCGCATAGGGCCAGGGCGTGGCCAGCCAGCGACGATGCGGCGGACTCGTGATCAGGAAAATGCCGACGCCGACAAACAGGAATACGCCATGCAGTTTGGCCAACAAGGCTAGGCCACCGCACGCTCCCGCGGCCAACCACCAGAGAGGCGCGGCGGACCCCGCCACGAACAGCGCCATGGAAACGCAATAAACAGCCGCCAGCAGGCTTACGTTGAGTGGACCATCGGGTAGGACCCAGGTGCCACTCGTCCAAGCAAGGACAGGAGCAAAATTGAGCGTTACGGCGGCCCAGACGCCCGCATCCTCGCCGAATAACAGCCTGGTCAAGCTGAACATCAGCCACGTCGCAAGGGCAAATAGCAGGACAAACGGAATTCGAACTGCGAGCGCGGCCTCAGTTTCGAAAAGGCGCCCCGCCCCCCATGAGAGCCACCAGGCTAGTGGAGGATGGTCGAAATAACTGAGCTGAGGATGACGGCCGGTTGCGACCGTGTAGCTTTCGTCGATTCCAAGTCCGAGGCTGGACGCAAATAGGATTCTGACAAGCAAGGTGGCCGCAATGAGGATGAGGACGGCGCAGGCTGAGCGGCTCGCTCTATAAGATTGAGCCTGGATAGCGGGCAGTGGCCAACAGTGACGCCTCGAGGCGAAGAACATGGGTGCGCCGGGCTAGTGTCAGTTGGCTTCAGCGTCGGGGCCAAGT
>PLBV01000109.1 GCA_003135455.1 Hyphomicrobiales bacterium
CGGCGGTGGCTCCAGAAGCGGCGGGAAAAACGAGAGGCGCGAAAAGCGCGAAAGGGGCATTAGCCTGCAGAGGCTCAGCCCCCTATGATCGAGATCGAGATCGCCGCTTTCGCAAGAAGGCGGCGATCTCATTTTGGCGGATCGCCGTTTCGTGCAGCGCCGTGGCGATGAGCGCGCCGCCCGCGCCCGACAAGGCGATGGCTTCAAGGTCGCCGATATCGCGCATACCACCGGCAGCGAACACGGCGCGGTCACCGGCCTGCCCAAGAATGCCTTCAAGCCGCTCAAGGTCGAAGCCGGTATTGGTGCCGACGCGGCCGAGGCTCATCGCGATGACGCGCTCGGACCACAGCGAAGGCTCCACCGCCAGCGACGCCGGCCCGCGAAAGCCCTCGGAGGCGAAGTCGAGCGACAGGATGACGTTTCCTCCCAGCGCGTCGCTGAGCTCGGACCACGCCTCGACGGAGGAAAGCCCCTCGCTGCCCACGACCAGCGTGGCGCCGAGCGGCAGCCAGAACAGGCAGGCCGTGACATCGGCAAAGCCCGCATCGATCCACAGCGCGGTGTGGGGAAGCGCGTGGGCCAGATCGCGGCAAATATCGAAATGATCGCCGGTGCCGGCGATGGCATCGAGGTCTGCGACATAGAGGGTGGGCGAGCCGGTGATCTCGAGCAGTGCCCGGGCGATGGCCACCGGATCGTCGGCGAGCCCAAACGGGCTGGCGATCGGGCGGTATTGGTTGCGCATGCCGGCGCGGGCGTGAACGACGGACCCGCCCTTGAGGTCGATGACTGGGATGACCGCGAAGTCCTGCATCATGCCGGTTTGGGCCACTTTCGGCGTACTCGCTATTGTCATGCCGGGCTTCATGCCAAGCATCCACGCCTTTTTTGCGGCCACCACTGGATGGCCCGACACCGGGTCAAGCTCGAGCGCAGCTCAGCCCCGCGATGGACGAGGTTCGGGGCCCGCGGAAACCCCTTTGCTCAAGCGAGCAGCCTTGAGCACTTGAACAAAGGCAAGCCTTGCCGCATGAGGGCCGAATGACCACCGTCATCGGCTGGGACCTGGGCGGCGCCAATATCAAGCTCGCCTGCCTTGAGGCCGGGCGCGTCACGCTTGTGGTGCAGGTTCCGTGCCCGATCAAGCAAGACCCAACGAAGTTCGACTTAAGCGTCGGTGAGGCGCTGGCTCTTGTCTCCTCGCCCGCGCTGCACGCCGTCACCATGACGGGCGAGCTGTCGGACGTGTTCGCCGACCGGAAGGAGGGCGTCGCCTATCTCGTCGGTCTGATGCAGAAGGCCACGGCCGGCGAGCGGCTTCTGATCTATGGCGGCAGGGCGGGCTTTCTCGATCCCGAGGAGGCGGCGCGCCGGATCCTCGATGTGGCGTCGGCCAACTGGCATGCGAGTGCGATGTTTGTCGCGCGACACTGCGGCGAGGGTTTGCTGGTCGATGTGGGCACCACGACCACGGACCTCGTGCCATTCCGCTCGGGCATGCCGGCGGCTAAGGCCTATACCGATGGCGAGCGGCTGACGGAGGGCGAGCTCATTTATGCGGGCGTGGTGCGCACGCCGGTGATGGCCATCGCACAGGACGCGTCCTTCCAGGGAAGGACGCAGAGGATCGCGGGCGAGCGCTTCGCCACCATGGCCGACGTGTTCCGCTTGACCGGCGATCTTCCTCCCGATGCGGACCCCTACCTCACCGCCGATCAGCGGGGAAAGAGCGCAGGTGAAAGTGCCGCTCGGCTCGCGCGCATGCTCGGCCGCGACGCTTCCGAAGCGCCGCTCTCAGCCTGGGCCGACCTTGCCCGCTTCTTCGCCGAGCGCCAGCTCGCATCGTTGGAAGAGGCGGCACGGACCCTCTGCATGCGCGAGCGGGTCGACCCTGAGGCGCCGGTGATCGGCGCCGGCTGCGGCCGCTTCCTGGCAAAGCGTCTCGCGCAAGCGCTCGCCCGCCCCTATCGCGATTTCGCCGAGCTCATCGATGCGGCACCGGAAGTACGCGAGATGGCCGCGCGCTGTACCCCCGCGGTCGCCGTTGCTCTTCTGGCAGCGGAGTAGGGGAAAGGAATTGTTGATTGTGCTAGACCATGCTTGCCCCTCGCCCGAGCCTTGAGCGGCTCGAAGGATAACGAAGCGAACAGGACGGAGCGTCAAATGCGTCACGCCTTCATTGCCATGATGGCTTTCATTGCCGGCATCATTGTCTCAGGCGCGCCGAGCCACGCGGCCCCAGGGCCAGTCCCGGCAGCAACCGCCTGGGACGCCGCCGGCGGGATGATCCGACACGTCGACTATTGGGGCCGTTTTTATCGGCGCAATGGATATGTGCCCATCCCCGTTCCGGTTCCTGTTCCCGATGCCCCTCCGGTCGTGGACGTCGTTCCGCCTCCACCGCCTCGTCCGCTCAGTTGCGGGGAATATCACTATTGGGACGGCGAGGCTTGCGTCGACGCGCGCTACAACAATCCTTACCTCGGCCCGAAATAGCAGCTCGCTGGATGGGCAGACTGTAGCGCGAGCGCTCAGCGCGGCTCGGAAGGCGGGTGCTTGAAGTGCATGATGCCTTAAGGCGGTGTCTCCCTGGGAACAGGAGCGCGCGGCCGTTTCGAGGGGTCTATGCCCGTAATGCTGCCTAGGTAGGTCAAGATGGCGGAGACCTCCTCGGCCGAGAATTGAATCTGCGGCATGTCTCGGTGTCGGGAGCCCATTCCCTCTGCGAATCCCCCCTCCAGCTGTTCGATGGGGTACCGGAGATAAATCTCACGCAGCGGCGGTGCTTGTTGCAGCGGGCTCTCGCCGGTCGCCGCGATGGAATGACAACGGCCACAATGCTTCTCGAGAATGGCCTTCCCGTCGATGGCGGCACCGGAGCCATCGGCTGCTAGCGCGCCACTTGTGCCGATCATCGCGAGCGCGAGGCAGGCAAGCGCCTTACGAATACGGAGAGGTGTTGTCATCGTCGCACTCTCCTCCCAGAAAGCGTCGCCGGAACAGGCTGGACGGAAGCGTGTAACCTAGCACTCAGGGCTGCCGGGGGCGTGCTTGAAGTGGTCCTCGATCTTCTCCACCAGGAGCCGCCAGGCCTCGTGCTCGCGCTCACCGCCGGTCTTCTCCACCGCGATCTGCAGATAGGCAAGCTCGCGCTCGATCTTGTCGCGGGACAGCATATGCAGACGGCTCGCCAGGATCGCCGCCTCGATGACGGCGCCCTGCCCACGGTTAAGGCCCTTGAAGGGTGCGTGGCTCGCCTGATGCACGATGCGGCAATGGAAGCGCGGGCGCTGCTCATCCTCCTCGATATGAGCGACCTCGAGCTCGGCATGGGCGAGCGTGCCCACAAGCACCGCACCCGGGACGGCCGTGGCGGGCTCGGTCGGCCAGTCGCGCTTGCCGGTCAGGCAGCCGGCAAAGATCAGCACGTCATCGGTGAAGTTGGCCACCGCGAAGGGGCTGGCGCGGAGATTGTCCAGCGTGGCGGAGGGCCGGAACGGGGCAATGATCCAGCGCTCGCCCTCGGCGCCTAGACGCTCGGCGCCGAGGCGCTCGGCACCTAGGTGCTCGGCGATGAGACCGAGCGGGGCGATATGCACCCTCCCCTCCGCGTTGAGGGTGGTGACGATGCACTCGCGGATCATGGGCATGGCGCGACTCTGTTCAGTGATGCGGGGCTCACGGGGCGCCGCTCTTGCGCTTGGCGATCAGTGTGTGTCCGGCCTCTTTGAGCCTGGTCTTATCGTCGGCCGGCGCATCGGCCGCCACACCCCAATCGAGCGGCTCGTCCTGGGCGTAGCGTTTGGCGAGCCGCCACGCGATCTCGGCTCTGGCCAGCTCCGCGCCGAGATAGAAGGCATGCGGCCCATCCTTGTCCACGCCGAGCTTCTCGTAAAGCGCGAACGCCTCGTCGGCGATGTGGTGGCCGTCCTTATTATAGATGTGGATGCCGTCCTCGGCGATCTCGATGCGGAAGTTCTTGTCGCGGACCTCGCCAGCGATCTCCTCGATCTCCGCCGGCGTTTGCGGGAAGGGGCGGCGGGCGTGCAGGCAGAGCAGCCCCGAGGCATAGTCCTTGGGCAAGTCGTGCTCCTCGCGCGAGGCATACATGATACGGCGGGCGAGGTCGTGCTCCTCGATGGTGCGTCGGGTATGCGGGCTCACCTGCACCACGAGCACGTGTCTGATGTCGAGCTCGGACGCGATGCCGAGCAGCATAGCGGTGATGCCCGTGGTGTCGGCGTCGGTGAGCTCGGTCAGGTTTCCAGTGCCCATGAGCATCTGGGCCCGGGGGCGCATCCGCCGCACTTGCGCGTAGCGCTCCAGCGACGCCATGAAGCCGAAATTGATGGGATCGAGCACGGGGTCGGCGAGGTAGGGGCGGCCGCGTGCCTCGAGCGCGTCCATGGCGCGATAGAGCGAGGCCAGGTCGCCATGCTCCTTGGGGATCAGCACCGGTATTGACGCGACCTGATCGGCGATATGCAGCGTGTCCTCGTTCAGGCTAAGCAGGAAATCGGCGTCCGCCTTTCCCCCGCGCAGCAGCTCGTCCGGGTTGGCCGAATCGACGCTCACCTTGACGCCTTTCTCCTTCAGGGCCCGGATGGCAGTGTCCAGATGCGGGAAAGGCGTGTCTGGCAGGCAGCCGAGATCGATCACATTGGCGCCGCGCCGCGCATAGGCCTCGGCGCGCTTGACGATCTCCTCGACCGACAGCGCGGACGCATCGACGATCTCGGCGAAGATCTGGATGTCGTATTTGGTCATGTCCACTTTTCGGCTGGCGCGGCCGAAAAAGGCGGGGATGTCCTTGAGCTCGTCGGGCCCGCGGACGAAGGGTACGCCGAAGCGGTCGCGCAAGCGCTCGAGGTCGGCGCGGCAGCGGCCGGGCAGCATGATCTTGTCGGCCTCCACGGGCTTCGGCAGCCGGCGGGCGATGATCTCCTCGGTCATCAGGGCAGCGACCTTCACCCCGATATCGAGCACCTTCCAGGCGAAGCTCGCCTGCATGCCCTGGAGCACGGCCTCGAGCCTTGGGCGGGCGAGATGTCCGGTGAGGAACAGGATGCTTTCGGCCATGCGGGGATCGCATCTCTATGAGCTAGGCCCACTTCTAACCCGCTCCGTGATTGAGCGCGAGGGTTGGCCTTCTAGAGCGCTATTGCCTGAAATGGAATTGCGACAGCGCTCTAGACTATTGTTTGGGCATGATCTTTTCGGAAAACCGGTTCCCACTTTTCTAAGATCATGCTCTAGCTTAACGCATTGGCCTTAGGCGATGGTTGCGCCGCAGCTCCCGTGGCCTTCGAGGCTCGCGGCGAAGGCTGCCTGGTCGCCGCGGCCGAGCAGGATGGCCGGTAGGCCAGCCTCTCTGAGCATGGCGGGAAAGGCCGTATCGACGACGCCGTCGCGGGCGAGCTGCTCGGCAGCAAGCTGCTCGGCGCCCGCTTGTACCTCTTTCCGCAGGATCGACTTGATCAGATAGCAGCGAGCAGCGCTTAGCCTTGCCGCGAGCCAGAGCGCCAGGCTGTCTGAGGTCACCGTCCAGGATTCCGGGATGTCGCGGCGATTGGCAACGAGGGTATAGGGCGCCCACACCGCCACGCGCCCCTGCGCGAGCGAGAGGCGCAAGGCCTGCTCGGTGTCGCCCACCTCGAAGCCAGGGCGCAAGCCCGAGACCGCCCAAGCAAGCTGGTCCATGGCAAGCAGCGCCATGCGGTGCGCGGCCCTGTCGCCGAAGCCAAGGCGCTGTTGGCAGGCACGCACCTCTTGGGCCAACGCCCCTCCCCCCGGCACGACCACCACAGGGCAAGGTGCGGAAGCGAGCGCATCGAGCCAAGGCTCAAGCTCGGGCGAGCGCACCACGCTGCCACCGAGCTTGACCACCACGGGGCGTTGCTCCGCCGCCAGTCCGATCGCGTGAGCATTCGGTTTCCGTGCGTGCGAGCTCATGGGTCAGCCCTCGGCGCGCGTACGTACGATCTCGACACCGACGGCGCCCGGCTCCTTGTCGAGCTTCTCGATGGTCACCTTGACGCGCGCCGCGCGCGGGTGGGCAAGGCAGCGGCGCGCCACCTCCTCGGCCAAGGTCTCGGTGAGATTGATGTGGCCGCTCGCCACGATCGATTTGATGGCGCCGATAATCATGTCGTAGTCCAGCACGCGCTGAATATTGTCCTCGACCGCGTGCGGGGCGGGCGTCACGTCCACATCGACGGAGATGCGCACCCGCTGGGTGACGCCTTTCTCGTTGGTATAGACGCCGATCTCGACGTCGAGCACGAGGTCGTGCACGAAGACGCGATCATAGGACGGCACGCGGGCGACATCTAAGGAAGCACCCCTCCGCGATCGCTCATCTTCCATGGAAAGCGGACTCCATCGAGGCGGAAGGCTAAAAGCGGCCCTTGCTCTAGAGCGCCATCGCCTGAAATTGAATCGCGACAGCGCTCTAGCTTCTTGTTTACGCATGATCTTTTCGGAAAACCGGTACCCACTTTTCTAAGATCATGCTCTCGCATAACGCTTGAACGGCCGCATTCGGCAAGGGTGCGCGTGGCCCGGGGTCGAGCCTGTCGGGGGCCCGGATGAGCGCCCTCACCTCCCGGCACGCGGCGGGGTCAAGCGTCCCCTCCCTCGCCTGCCCCCGGCAGAGTGCACCGCGGAAACCCAGGATATCGGGGGCGAGCCCGAGCAGCGCGGGCACGTGCTCTTGGCGGAGCGACCCCGCAAGGCCCACGGTCAGGCCATGGGCCTTGGCTGCGGTCACGAAGCGGAACAGCGCGGCGAGGCCTAGATGATCCAGCAACGAGCCCGAGCCCTTGCCGGCGGTGTCGAGCATGACACCTGCGGCGCCGATGCGTGACGCTGTGGCAACCGCATCGAAATCCGGCAGTCGGTCGGCGAACAGCACGAGGATGAGGCGCGCGCCAGCCGCAACCCCACGCAAGCCTTCGAGGCAGCCTTGCGGGTCGCCGTCGGGCTCGATGCCGAGCTTGACGTAGTCGACGCCCAAGCCCGCCACCTGCGATACGCTCTCGCGCACCGTCTTTGGCCGCATCGGTAGGTCGCCGACCGTGGCACTCACCGGCGCCCTTCCGGCAATATCACGCAGGACCGTACGTATGGTCGCGTGGTCGACGGCGCCGAGCGCGCCGCGGGCCGGCTCCTTCAAATCGATGATGTCGGCGCCGACGGCTAAGGCGATCTGGGCTTCTAACCGATCGCGCACGCTTGCGAGGAACAACGTCATGGAAGCGATATGGAGCGCTCAGTGTTTGAAGAGCCAGTCGAACAGGCCCCCACCGCCACCGCCACCGCCACCGCGTCCGCCCCGGGCCGAGGAGTCGAAGCCCCACTCATCGCGCGCCACGGGCCGGAGTTTCGGCTTTCTGAGCTTGATCTCGTTGGCATTACCTTCGGGGTCCTTCACCACCACCGAGACTTCGGCCCAGGTCCATTCGGCGGCCGTCGGCCCCCAGCTATAGGGCTCGATGGAGATCACCTTGTTCGAATAGGTGTCGACGATGGCGACGTATTCGAGGCTCATGTCCTGCCCTTCGCCAAGGTCGCCCGCGTAATAGCGCAACAGCCCGACCCCGGCCAGGGCGTTCTTGAGCAGGCTCCATTCGAGGATCTTGGGCTTGCCCGACCCGAACATCTCTAGGTCGGCGCGGAGCGAGGGATATTTCGGGTTGCTCGCGATGTAGCGGCCCGGCGCCGGCTCCTTGATCACCCAGTCCGAGACTGGCGGACCCAAGGGCTCGCCCTGCTCGGGCGGCACCTCTTGCGCCAGCCGTTGCAAGGCTTCCCGACTCTCGGTCTGGAACGGGTCCTGGGCGAGCGCGTGGCCATAATCGGAGATCGCATCGCCCTGGCGGTTCAGAGCCTCGTAAATGCCGCCCCGGATGCGCAAGGCCAGCGGATCGTCTGGCGCAAGCGTCAGCGCCTGGTTCACGTCGCTCAGGGCTTCGTCATTGGCTTGCGCTTGGAGCCTGGCCGAAGCGCGCATGGCATAGGCCTTCACGTTCTTGGCATCGATCTCGATGACATGGCTGAGATCGGTGATGGCGTCGTCGAACCGGCGCACCTGGGTATAGAGGATGCCCCGCTCGATATAGGGATCGATCAGCTCGGGCTTGAGCTCGATGGACTTGTTGAAGTCCTCCAACGCGGCGTTGAACTTCTTGTCGCCGGCATAAGCGCGGCCGCGCAGCAGCAATAGCTCCGGCTGATCGGGCTCGATCTGCAGGGCCTGGGTGAGATCGTCGGCCGCCTCCTTGTATTTCTGCAGCGCGAGATTGGCCTCGCCGCGATTTTGGTAGGCCGCGGAATATTTGGAGTTGAGGCTGAGCGCCTTGGTGAAGTCGCGCAAGGCCGCGTGATAGCGCTTCAGCTCCGAATGGGCCTTGCCGCGGCCGTTGAAAGGCACAGCACTGGTCGGCATCAGCTCGACGGCCTTGCGGAAGTCCTGGAAGGCCGGCTCGTATTGGGCCAGCGCCGCATGGGCATTGCCGCGGTTGTTGTAGGCCGCGCCGTAATTGGACGAGAGCGCGATGGCGCGGTCGAAGTCCTTCACCGCCTCCTCGGGATGGCCGAGATCCATGAGCACGTTGCCGCGATTGTTATAGACGGTGGCGTTCTCGGGCGAGAGCTTGATGGATAGGTTGAAGTCTTCGATCGCGTCCTTGAGCTGCTTCTGCCGCCATTTGGCGACGCCGCGGTCGCTGTAGATGCTCGCCTTGATGAAATCGGCGATCTCCGGCGTCTGGAGGGCCTCGTTATAGGAGGCGATGGCCTTGTCATATTGCCCGCGCAACAGCGCGGCGGCCCCCTCGCGGGCGCGCAGCAGCGTGATGTCCTCGGCGGCACGGACCTCGCCGGTCCCTGCGAGCAGGAGGAGAATAAGCCCGCAAATGCTGACGCGTAGCGATGCCATGGCGACGGTGAGAAACGCCTCCCTCGAGCGCCGCTCCATCTCCCCCATAATGTCGCACCGTGTCAACAAAGGCTCACCACGCGCTATCCGAAAGATCAAGATTTCCGCTGCGTTGCCGCCAGACTGACAAGCTCGCGCAGCACCTTGGGCAGCGTCTCCGGCAGGTCCTCGGCGATCAGCCCGGGGCCGAAGTCGTGGGCGGCCGCGCCATGCATCCAGACCGCGGCCGAGGCCCCCTCGAAGCCTTGCATGCGCTGGGCGAGCATGCCCACCACCATGCCGGCGAGCACGTCGCCTGTCCCGGCGGTGGCAAGCCAGGGGCTCGTGGTGGCGTTGATCGACGCTCTGCCGTCGGGCGCCGCGACCACCGTATCGGAGCCCTTGAGCACTAGGGTGGCGCCCGACCGGGCGGCGGCTGCCCTCGCCTGATCGAGCTTCGACCCTTGCTGCATCGTCCCGAACAGGCGCGCGAACTCGCCGTCATGCGGGGTCATGGCGACCGGCGCGCCGCGGGCCTTGATGGCGGCGAACAGTGTGTCTGGATCGTCGGCAAAGGAGGTCAGCGCGTCGGCGTCGAGCACGACCGCGGCCTCGCTCGCGAGCGCCGCCAGCACTAGGCTGCGGAGGTGCTCACCCACGCCGGCGCCTGGGCCCATCATCACGGCGTTCTTGCGCTCGTCGGCCAAGAGCGCGGCGAGCTCGGCCGCGTCATCCACGATGCGCACCATGATGGCGGTGAGCGCTCCGGCATTGACCTCCAGCGCGTCGCGCGGCGAGGCCACGGTCACTAGCCCTGCGCCGGCGCGAAGCGCCCCCCGCGCGCCGAGCCTTGCCGCTCCGGTGCTCCACACCGGACCCGACACCACGACGGCGTGGCCGCGGGCATATTTGTGGCTCTCGGGTTTGGGCCACGGGAAGTGCGCGAGCCAGAGGGCGGGTTCATTGACGAAGGCGCGGGGGCGGATCACATCGAGCACGCTTGCCTCGATGCCGATATCGGCGACGCTCACATCGCCACAGAGCCCCCGCCCCGGCAGCAGCAAATGTCCCGGCTTGAGCCGGAAGAAGGTCACCGTCGCGAGAGCTCGGATCGCAACGCCGCGGACGGCGCCGGTGGTGCCGTCGATGCCGCTCGGCACGTCGACGGCAACCACGGGAAGCCCGCTCGCATTCACGGCTTCAATCAACGCAGCTAGCTCGCCTTCGATCGGACGCGCGAGCCCTGCGCCAAAAATCGCGTCCACCACCACATCGGCGTGGGCCAGCAGCTCCACGGTCAAAGGCTCGATGGCGCCCAGCCAGAGCGTGGCCATGGCCGCCGCATCGTCTGGAAGCCGCGCGGGATCGCCCGCAAGGCCGAGCCTCACCGCATAGCCTTTCTCGGTGAGATGCCGCGCGGCGACGAAGCCATCGCCGCCATTGTTGCCCGGGCCGCACAGGACCGCGACGCGGCCGGCATCGGGAAACCGCCGGACCACCTCATCGGCAACCGCGCGCCCGGCATTCTCCATGAGACGCGCCCCCGGCACGCCCCCTTCGATGGTGAGGCGATCGGCTCGTCCCATCTCCTCTGCGGTCAGAAGCTCGAGCATGTCCTTGGTCTGCCCTGGCAAGCGCTGTCTGTGTAAAGCACAACACCATAAGAAGGGAGAAGTCCTGCGCGGCAAGACGCGCCTGGCTGAATCCTATGCAACATGCCTATAATTTCAGCAGCGTTGGTCGGAAGGCCCTGACAGACATTTTGCCGATTGCACTAACCTATTGGAAGACAACAAAACGTTCGCGTATCTAGGATTGGCATAGGGCGTGCTTCGGCCTCAACTACGGTCTTGGCACATGACGGGCGGAAGCGCGCGGCTGAGCGTCGTTTTGCGTCCATGGGGAGGTGCAAGAGAGAATGAAAAAAATCGAGGCCATCATCAAACCGTTCAAGCTGGATGAGGTGAAGGAGGCCCTGCAGGAAATCGGGCTGCAGGGTATCACCGTCACGGAAGCCAAAGGGTTCGGGCGTCAGAAAGGGCATACCGAGCTCTATCGCGGCGCCGAATATGTGGTCGACTTCCTGCCCAAGGTGAAGCTCGAGCTCGTGCTCGGCGACACCATGGTGGACAAGGCGATCGAGGCTATTATCGCGTCAGCCAAGACGGGTCGCATCGGGGACGGGAAAATCTTCGTATCGAATGTGGAGGAAGCCATACGCATCCGCACAGGCGAGACGGGGAACGATGCCATCTGACGAGATGCCAAAGCCTGGCCGGCCACGCGCCGGCCAGCTCAAGTTCCGCCGCCAAGCCAAGCAGGATGCAAGGCGGCATCAATCATGCCAATGACAGGGGAGTAACAATGGCAGACGCCAAGAGTGTGACCAAGAAAATCAAGGACGAGGATATCAAGTTCGTCGACCTCCGCTTCACCGATCCGCGGGGCAAGATGCAGCACGTCACCATGGACATACGGGAGATGGACGAGGACGCATTCAACGACGGAATCATGTTCGACGGCTCCTCGATCGCGGGCTGGAAGGCGATCAACGAGTCGGACATGAAGCTGATGCCGGATCCGGATTCGGCCGTGATCGACCCGTTCTTTGCGCAAAGCACGCTGGCGGTCTTCTGCGACGTGCTCGAGCCCTTGACCAACGAGCCCTATGAGCGCGATCCGCGCGGCATCGCCGGCAAGGCGCAAGCCTATCTCCAGCAGACGGGCCTCGGCGACACGGCCGTATTCGGCCCGGAGGCTGAATTCTTCGTCTTTGACGACGTCCGTTTCGCCGCCGAGCCCTTCAATTGCGGCTACAAGATCGACTCGATCGAGCTGCCCTCGAACATGGACACCGAATATGAGATGGGCAATCTCGGTCACCGGCCGCGCACCAAGGGCGGCTATTTCCCGGTGCCGCCCATCGATTCGGCGCAAGATCTCCGCTCGGAGATGCTGAGCGTCATGGCAGATATGGGCGTAGTCACCGAGAAGCATCACCACGAGGTGGGCGCCGCGCAGCACGAGCTCGGCATCAAATTCGGACCGCTGGTCAAGATGGCCGACTCGATGCAGATTTACAAATATGTAATCCACCAAGTGGCGCAGGCCTATGGCAAGACCGCGACCTTCATGCCCAAGCCAATCTTCGGCGATAACGGCTCGGGCATGCACACGCACCAGTCGATCTGGAAGGAAGGGGTGCCGATGTTCGCCGGCGACAAATACGCCGACCTTTCCGAAATGGCGCTGTTCTATATCGGCGGCATCCTGAAGCACGCCAAGTCGCTCAACGCCTACACCAACCCGCTCACCAACTCTTATAAGCGGCTGGTGCCGGGCTACGAGGCGCCGGTGCTGCTCGCTTATTCCTCGCGCAACCGCTCCGCCTCCTGCCGTATCCCGCTCGGCTCAGGACCCAAGGCCAAGCGCGTGGAGGTGCGCTTCCCCGATCCCGGCGCCAATCCCTATCTCGCCTTCGCCGCCATGCTGATGGCCGGCCTCGACGGCGTGGAGAATAAGATTCATCCGGGCGATCCGATCGACAAGAACCTCTACGACCTGCCGCCGGAGGAGCTGGAGAAGGTGCCGACGGTCTGCGGCTCGCTGCGCGAGGCGTGCGAGGAGCTCGACAAGGACCGCGCCTACCTCAAGAAGGGCAACGTCTTCACCGACGACGCGATCGACTCTTATCTGGAGCTCCGGATGGAGGAGGTGGAGCGCTTCGAGATGATGCCCCACCCCATCGAGTTCGACATGTATTACAGCGTCTGACGACGGGCGCTGCGCCTACGCGCTATCGCGTCAGGTTGAATCGCGATAGCGCTTCTCACTCTCTTGTTTGCGCATGATCTTTTCGGAAAACCGGTTCCCACTTTTCCGGATCATGCTCTGGCGGGACCAAAATAATGGGGCGGCCGGAGAGATTGGCCGCCCCACTTTCCGCCCGGCCTGCTGAACCCTTCTTGAACCCCCGCGTATCCCCCGTAGGACGCGGACTTCTCGCAAAAGGTTCGTGCCAGGCTCCCCCAAAACCGTGTCCGGGGCGTTCGCCCTACATCAGATAGAACACCCCGCAGATCACGCCCCCGAGCAGAAGCGTGTAAAGCCACTCCTTGTGATTGTGGTACCAGCTGCCGAGCATGGTGGGGATGCCGAACAGCACGAAGCGGCAGAGCGAGAAGCCGCTAATGCCCGCAATGCCGGCCAGCACCCAAAATGCCATCGCATTCGGATTGCTCCCCGTAGCACCCGCGTCGACCAGCATTCGGCCGCTCGTCTCGCTGACATTGATGAGGGCATAGAGCGATGCCGCCGCCAGTGCCACCAAGCCCGCATAACGCAAAAACATCAGGCTGAACTCCCCCGCCTTTGAGACGAATTGTAGGGAGCGCCTGTAAACAAACGGAAAAGGGGTAGCCTTAGCGCGCGGTTAATGGGTGGATCAATCTCGATACGTTGCCATCTCAGCAACGTTGTCATGCCCGCCAACGGGCCCGGCCATTGGCCGGCCCGATGACAGGCTCAGGCGGGCATCCAGTAACCGCCGGCATCTGCGATTGACACTCACAGCAGCTGGTTACTGGATCGCCGGGTCAAGCCCGGCGATGACAATCGAGATGGAGGGTGAGTGCCTCAGGCGGCTTTCCATTTGATCGAGCAGCCGATGGACGGGGTCTGCTGCCTCGGCCCCTGCCCGGTGGCGGCAATCTCCTTCATCGCCTCGAACAGCTCGCGCGGTGCGCCAGGCGGGGCTGCGTCACGGCCGCTCGCGTCGAGGCGGCCACGATAGTGCAGCTCGAGCTTGTCGTTGAAGCCGAAAAAGTCCGGCGTGCAGATCGCGCCATAGGCGCGAGCCATCTCCTGGGTCTCGTCATGCAGGTAGGGGAAGGTGAAGCCATGCTCTTTGGCGAAGGCTCCCATGTTGGCGAAGGAATCGTCCGGATAGGTCGTCGCATCGTTGGAGCAGATGGCGACGGCGCGGATGCCATGGGCTCTGAGCTCGTTCACGTCGCGCACCACGCGGTCGATCACCGCCTTGACGTAAGGACAGTGGTTGCAGATGAACATTACCAATGTGCCGTTCGGTCCGCGGAGCTCGTCGAGGCTCCAGCTCTTGCCGTCGACCGAGGGAAGCGCGAAAGGTGGCGCCTTCCAGCCGAAGTCGCAAATCGGGGTCTCCGCCGCCATCTTCAGGTTCCTCTTCGCAATTGTGTCACGGGGCGGCTCTAGTGTCGCCGACCCACAGACTGAGGCAAGGTCTCGCATATGGCGAAAGACGACGGTTTCTGCAACAGGGCTGAGGCCTACGAGGCCAATGACGATGTGCCGCTGAGCCCCAAAGATCGGGAGTCCATCGGCGACGTCATCTTGAGGCGTTATAGCCGCCGCGCCGTGGTCCGCGGCAGCCTCGGGGTCGTCGCCGCCGCAGTCCTGTTCGGGCCCGCAGCGCTTGCGAGCCGTCCCGCCCGGGCGGAGGTATCCGAGGATCGCTTCGGCTTCGCGGAAGTCGAGGCGGGCGTCGACGAGACGCATCATTTGGCTGCCGGCTACGACGCGCAGGTGCTGCTCCGCTGGGGCGATCCGCTGTTCCCCGATTCGCCGGCCTTCGATCCACGCGCGCAGAGTGCCGCGGCGCAGCTGAAGCAGTTCGGCTACAACAACGACTATGTGGGCTTCATCCCGCTCGATCAGAGCGGGGCGCGCGGACTCCTCTGCGTCAATCACGAATACACCAACGAGGAGGTCATGTTCCCGGGCATCGGGCGCCAGGACACGACCGGCTTCAAGGAGATGACGGCGGAACTGGTCGAGATCGAGATGGCCGCCCATGGCGTGACCGTCATTGAGATCGCCCGCGACGGCGATAGATGGCGCGTCATGCTCGACAGCCCCCATAACCGCCGCATCAGCCCGCTTACGACTGTCATCGGCATCGACGGTCCGGCCGGCAGGCCACGACCGGCTCAAGACGAGCGGCGACCCTGCGGGCGCAAGCATCGTGGGCACGCTCAACAATTGCGCGGGCGGGCTCACGCCCTGGGGCACCTATCTGACCTCGGAAGAAAATTTCCACGGCTATTTCTGGACCGACGCGCGCGATGCCGACGGCAAGCCGGCGAAGGGCCTCGGCGGCGCGCAAGCCAAGAGCTACGCGCGCTATGGCGTGCCGGGGCTCTGGCAGGCCTGGGGCCATTTCCACGACCGCTTCAATGTGGACAAGGAGCCTAACGAGCCGAACCGCTTCGGCTGGGTCGTGGAGATCGATCCTTTCGATGCGGCATCCCAGCCGGTCAAGCACACCGCGCTCGGACGCTTCTGCCATGAGGGGGCGGAGACCATCCTCGTCAAGGACGGCCGCGTCGTCGTCTATTGCGGCGACGACACCCGGTTCGAATATCTCTATCGCTTCGTTTCGGCGGGGACCTACGATCCGGCCGACCGCGCCGCCAATCTGCGGCTGCTCGCGGAAGGCACCTTGTCGGCGGCGAAGTTCGAGGCGGACGGCACGGTTCGATGGCTACCGCTCCGCCATGGCGAAGGCCCCCTTACCGCAGAGAATGGCTTTGCCAGCCAGGCCGATGTGGTGATCGACGCGCGGCTCGCCGCGGACCTGCTCGGCGCCACGCCCATGGACCGGCCGGAGGACGTGCAGCCCAATCCGGTGACGGGCAAGGTCTATGCGATCCTCACCTTCAACGAGAAGCGAAAGGCCGACGCGATCGATGCCGCCAATCCGCGGCCCGAGAATCAGTTCGGCCATATCATCGAGCTTAACCCCCCCGACGGCGACCACGCCGCGGAGACTTTTCATTGGGACATTCTGGTGAAGTGCGGCGATCCGGCGATCGCCGAGGTGGGCGCGCTGTGGAACCCGGAGACATCGGCGAATGGCTGGTTCGCCTGCCCGGACAACGCCGCCGTCGATGCCCAAGGCCGACTGTGGGTGGCGACCGACCAGGGCGAGAGCTGGGGCAAGAAGACCGGACGGGCCGACGGCCTCTATGCGCTGGAGACCGAGGGGGAGCGCCGGCGGACGCCCAAGCTCTTCTTCCGCTGTCCGGTGGGGGCGGAGATGTGCGGGCCCTGCTTCACGCCCGACCAGGAGACGCTGTTCGTCGCGGTCCAGCATCCGGGCACCGACGGCACCGATCAGTTCAAGGGCTTCGAGCGCGCGTCCAGCTTCGGCGATCCCGCAACCCGCTGGCCGGACTTCGATCCAGCCATGCCGCCACGGCCGTCGGTGCTCGCCATCACCAAGATCGGCGGCGGCAAGATCGCGTGAGGGGGTTCTTTTGTAATTCGGTCTCGCCGCGAGCTCTCCCCTGCCCCCTTGTGGGGGAGCGCGGAGCAAGGTGGCAGTCAGCGTTTGCCCCCGAGGCTTGAAGGCGGCGGCGACGCAGCCGCTCTTGAAAAAGCCGCTCATGCGTGCGAGCTAATCAAGTCCCCTCTTCGTAAGAGATTCGTTTGCATCTGGCGGTCCTGACCCCATGCGCAAGACAGCGTCATCGCGCGACCTGTTCGCCAAGCTCGAGGACGAGCTGAAGCGGAAGCCTGTCCGCCCCGGCAAAGCCGCCAAGGCGCCGAAGCCGGCTTCCTCGGGGCGCTCGGCGGAGGACGCCTATACCGCCGCCGATATCGAGGTGCTGGAGGGCTTGGAGCCCGTGCGCCGGCGCCCCGGCATGTATATCGGCGGCACCGACGAGAAGGCGCTGCACCATCTCTTCGCCGAGGTGCTCGACAACGCCATGGACGAGGCGGTGGAGGGGCACGCCACCCGCATCGAGGTGGAGTTCGAGGCGGACGGCGTCTTGAACGTCACCGACAATGGCCGCGGCATCCCGGTCGACCCGCACCCGAAATTCAAGAGCAAGTCGGCGCTCGAAGTGATCATGACCACGCTGCACTCGGGCGGCAAATTCGACTCCAAGGTCTATGACACGTCGGGTGGCCTGCATGGCGTCGGCGTTTCGGTGGCCAACGCGCTGTCGGAGAGCCTCGAGGTCGAGGTGGCGCGCGGGCAGAAGCTCTATCGCCAGACCTATACGCGCGGCAAACCCGACGGCCCGCTGAAGAGCCTCGGCGCCATCAAGAACCGGCGCGGCACCAAGGTCCGCTTCAAGCCCGATTCCAAGATCTTCGGCAAGGGCGCCAGCTTTGTCCCGGCGCGCCTGTTCCGCATGGCGCGCTCCAAGGCCTATCTCTTCCGCGGCGTCGAGATCCGCTGGTCTTGCGCCAAGGCCCAGCTTGCCGGCGACAGCAAGACGCCGGAAACAGCCGTGCTCCGCTTCCCGGGCGGCCTGAAGGATTTTCTAGGCAGCAGCATCGAGGGGCAGGAGACCGTCACCCGCGAAATGTTCGCCGGCAAGAGCGACAAGAACGGCCATGGCTCGGTCGAATGGGCAATCGCGTGGATGGCGCGCGAGGACGGCTTCTTGAGCTCCTATTGCAACACCGTGCCGACCCCTGAGGGCGGCACCCATGAAGCAGGCTTCCGCGCGGCCCTCCTCAAGGGTCTGCGCGCCTATGGGGAGCTTGCCGGTAACAAGCGCACCGCCCAGATGACGGCCGAGGACGTGCAGGGCACCGGCGCCGCCATGCTCTCTCTCTTCATGCGCGAGCCTGAGTTTCAAGGCCAGACCAAGGACAGGCTGTCCAGCCAAGAGGCGACGCGGATCGTGGAGAGCGCCGTGCGCGATGCCTTCGACCATTGGCTCGCCGGCAACCCGTCCCAGGCCAACCTGTTGCTCGACTGGGTCGTCGACCGCGCCGAGGAACGCCTTCGCCGCAGGCGCGAAAAGGAGATCGGCCGGCAGACGGCGACCCGCCGCTTGCGGCTGCCCGGCAAGCTTGCCGACTGCTCCATCAACGGCGCGGCAGGAACGGAGATCTTCATCGTCGAGGGGGATTCGGCGGGAGGCTCGGCCAAGCAAGCGCGCGACCGCGCCACCCAGGCCGTGATGCCGCTCCGAGGCAAGATCCTCAACGTAGCGAGCGCGAGCTCGACCAAGCTCGCCGACAACCAACTCATCGGCGATCTCGTGCAGGCGCTCGGCTGCGGCACCGGTACGCGCTACCGCGAGGAGGAGCTGCGCTACGAGAAGGTGGTGATCATGACTGATGCCGATGTGGACGGCGCCCATATCGCCTCGCTGCTGATCACCTTCTTCTACCAGGAGATGCGCGGGTTGATCGACGGCGGGCATCTCTATCTCGCCGTGCCGCCGCTCTATCGCCTGAGCCAGGGGGGCAAGACGTTCTATGCCCGCAACGACGCCCATAAGGACGAGCTGATGGCGTCGGAGTTCAACGGCAAGCGCAAGGTCGAGGTTTCACGTTTCAAGGGCTTGGGCGAGATGATGCCGAGGCAGCTGAAAGAGACGACCATGGACCGGACGGTACGCACGCTGCTCAAGGTCGAGATCGCCCAGGATGAGCGCGCGCTGACGACCGAGATCGTGGATCAGCTCATGGGCAACAAGCCCGAGGCCCGCTTCCGCTTCATCCAGGAGCGCGCCGAGTTCGCGCAGCCCGACGCGTTGGATATTTGACGTCGCTCTTCCGTTCCGTTTCCGCCGGCTTTCTTGCCAACTTGCCGCAGTGGTTTACTGGATCGTCCGGTCAAGCCGGGCGATGACAATACCGGGTAAGCAGCCGATCACAGCCAGCGCGGCACACGCGCTCTGTACTTGCGGTAGGCCTCGCCGAATTGCCGCTCCAGATACGCTTCCTCCCGCTCCACCACGCCGCGCTGAAAGATCAGGAGCACGGGAATCAAGAGCAACAGCACCCAGACGCTGGTCAGCACGATAGCAAAGCCGAAATAGACGAGCACGAAGCCGATATAGATCGGGTTCCGCGTGATGGCGTAGGGCCCCCAGGTCACCAGCGCGGTGGAGGGCTGGCCCGGCACGACGCTCGTGCCGGCGCGGGCGAAGGCCCTGACCGAGAACGCTGCGAGCCCGATGCCAATCGCCGCAAGGCTCAGTCCCACCGCAAGCGCCGTACCATTGGCCGCGGCCAGACCGGGACCGATCGGAAACATCGACGTCAATAGGCAGCCGAGCAGCAGCGCGCCCGCGATAAGGACGGGCGGCCTGATCGCCACATCGGCGTGGTCGTCCGTGATCATCGGTGTGCCGCCTGCTCGTGCATTCGCGTGGCCGCCAGGATAGCCTCTCCCCTGTCGCGGAGGCATGCAATACTCTATAAATTGCCCCTGTAAAGCGGGTCCATAAGGCCGCGGGGACCTCCCCTCGAGCCAAGACGAGGAGTGCATCATGCTCACGACTATCCTCCGTGCCGCCGCATTGCTGGCCTTCATCGCAGCGCCTCTGGCCACCGCCGCGGCTGAGGACGATACCCAACTGGTCGAAAGCCTATCGCCGCAAGTGGCCGACGTAGTGACCGGCGGCTCGTGGTCGGAAGGCAAGCAGGGCGGCTTCTATCGCGCCATCTCGCTGATGTCGGGCGACGAGAAGTCGTTCGGCGCCCATGTCTATCTGCAATGGCTCGCTTTCGAGGAAAAGAACCCCGTGCCAAAGGTCATCAAGACGGTCGCCGTGAAGGAGATCAATGACCAGAAGCTGCAAAACGCCTCGATCGAGATCGAAGGCGAGGAGGGCAAGGACAACCAAGTCACGATCACCGTGAGCTCCTACGATTTCGACGCGGACAAGGACATCAGCCTGTTCGTCAAGGGGGGCGCGCCCGGCATTTACACCATGGCAAAGGCCCCGCCGAAAGGCGCCGAGCCGCCCCCCAAGGAAGGTGCGCCGGCCAAGGAAGGGACCCCGGCCAAGCCCGAGGCACCGGGCAAGGAGGACTAAGGATCCCAGGCCGGGCATGCGCGCAAAGACGCCGCATCGACGGCGATTGCCCCTTGCGCCTGCCCGCCATCCCCCTTATTTGAGAGGCAAGCATTGAGGGGCTAGCATGCCGCGATGCGATAGGTGCTTGCGCTGGGCTTGCGAATCGTTACAGCAACTTAGCGCCAAATGAAGAAAGACGCGCGGGCGCTTTAAGGGTCCTCGCGGTATTTTTGCTAAAGCATGAGCTTTGAAAATCTTGGCTTAAGTCCGAAGGTTGTGTCCGCCGTGTCGGCGGCCGGCTTCGATGCCCCTACCCCTATTCAAGCGCAGGCCATACCGCTTGTGGTGTCGGGTCGCGACGTGCTGGGCATTGCCCAGACCGGGACCGGCAAGACGGCCTCTTTCGTCCTGCCGATGCTGACCCGGCTCGAGCGCGGGCGCGCCCGGGCGCGGATGCCGCGGTCGCTCATCCTGGAGCCCACGCGCGAACTCGCAGCCCAGGTCGCCGAGCATTTCGAGATTCTCGGCAAGAGCCATAAGCTCACCGTGGCGCTTCTGATCGGCGGGGTGTCCTATGACGAGCAGGACCGCAAGCTCGATCGTGGCGCCGATGTGGTGATCGCCACGCCCGGCCGGCTGCTCGACCATTTCGAGCGCGGCAAGCTCTTGCTCAACGGCATCGAGATCCTGGTGGTCGACGAGGCCGACCGCATGCTCGACATGGGGTTCATCCCCGACATCGAGCGCATCTGCAAGCTCCTCCCCTTCACCCGCCAGACGCTGTTCTTCTCGGCAACCATGCCGACCGAGATCAAGCGCCTGGTCGACAACTTCCTGCACCGGCCTGAGCGCGTCGAGATTGCGCCGCAGTCGACCGCCGCGGCCACCATCGTGCAGCGGCTGAAAAAGGCACCGGACGACGCCGCTGGAAAACGCGAGGCGCTCAGGGCGCTGATGCGGGAAAGCGACGTCAAGAACGCCATCATCTTCTGCAATCGCAAGAAGGACGTGGGCGTCGTGCACCGCTCGTTGCTCAAGCACGGCTTCAATGTGGGCGCGTTGCATGGGGATCTGGACCAGCATCAGCGGACGGCCACGCTTGAGGCTTTCCGCAACGGCTCGATCGCCTTCCTCGCTGCCAGCGACGTGGCGGCGCGAGGGCTGGACATCCCCGACGTCAGCCACATCTTCAACTACGACGTTCCGATCCATCCGGAGGACTATATCCACCGCATCGGGCGCACCGGCCGCGCTGGCCGCGAGGGCTTCGCCGCTATGCTCGTTACGCCCAAGGACATGAAAGCGCTGAAGGCCATCGAGAAGATGCTCCATCAGGAGATCCCATGGATCGATGGGGAGCCTGGCGCGGCAGAAGCCGCTCATCCGTCCGAGGAACGCACCAATGGCCGGCGTGGGCCGCGGTCGAGGGGCCGCAGGGGCGGTGGCGACGGCGCTGCCCAGGGCCAGCGTCCGCTCCGAAGCAACGCGCCTAGCGCGGAGCGCGGCATGCAGCCTCAGCGGGCCGCTTGCCCCGCGGACAATGAGCCCAAAGCCAGTCACCCCAACGACGCTCAACGAGAGGGCGGGCAGCGGCGAGACCACCATGAGCGGGTCACTCACCCCGCCGACCGTCAGGCCAAAGCCAGTCACCCCAACGACGCTCAACGAGAGGGCGGGCAGCGGCGAGACCACCATGACACTCACCCCGCCGACCGTCAGGCCAAAGCCAGTCACCCCAACGACGCTCAACGAGAGGGCGGGCAGCGGCGAGACCACCAAGAGCGTGACCGCAAGCCTACCCAACACGGCACGCCCGCGAAACATCCTCCCGCCCAGCACACGCCAGCCAAGCATCCTGCCGCCCAGCAGCCAGCTGCCAAGCACGCGCCAGCAAGGTCGTCCGGCCAGCCACGCAGCAAAGAGCGCGGCATGGGCGACCACGTCCCCGCCTTTATGACGCGGCCGGTCCGCGTCCCTTAAGCGCTCTGGAAAATTTCTGTGAGGATCATGGCCGGGATTGCTCCCGGCCTTTGCGTTTCTGCCGCGTAGCCTAAGAAGCCTGCTCCGACAGATCGAAGCCCGCCCTTGCCGCCTTTAAGCTGGCTTCCGCGGCAGGCGTGAGCGCCACCGACTCGCCGCAGCCGCAGGCGCTCGTCTGGTTCGGATTGTTGAACACGAAGCCCGAGCTCATGCGGTCGGCGCGGTAGTCCATCTCGGTGCCGAGCAGGAACAGCACGGCCCTGGGGTCGATCAGGATGCGCACGCCCTTGTCCTCGACGAGCTCGTCCTGCGCACCCCGCTCTTGCGCATATTCCATGGTGTATTCCATGCCGGCGCAGCCGCCATTCTTCACCCCGACGCGCAGGCCCGCGAACTCCTTGCCCGAGGCTCCCATCAGGGCGGCGATGCGCTCGGCGGCGGCTTCGGTGAGGGTCATGACTTTGGGTAGCGGGCGCATCGTGCTCATCGCTCAAACTTGGGTCACGCTGGCGGTCGGGTCAAGCCCCCTCGCCCGCGACACCTTGTTGGAGCATGATCTTTTGGCGAAAGATCATGCTCTTTTTGACGCATGATCTTGTCGGAAAACCGGTTCCCACTTTTCTAAGATCATGCTTAGAACATATTCAGCGCAAGCTGCGCCTCTTCGGACATGCGGCTCGGATCCCAGGGCGGGTCGAAGACAAGATTGACCTTGACCAGGCCCACGCCCGGGACTGCGGAGATGGCGTTTTCCACCCAGACCGGCATGTCGCCGGCCACGGGACAGCCCGGGGCGGTCAGCGTCATATCCACCTCGACGTTTCGCTCGGCATCGACGCCGATGCGGTAGATGAGGCCAAGCTCGTAGATGTCCACCGGGATCTCGGGGTCGAACACGGTCTTCAGCGCCGCGACCAGGTCGTCCTGAAGGGGGTCGCTCGGGGGCTCGGCGCCAGCGCCGGCCATAGTCTCCGGAACGGCAGCGGCCCCGCTCTCTGGCGCCGCCTCGTCCTTGGTCTCTTGCAGCTTCTCATCCATGGCTATCCTCACGCAAACATCTCGCGCGCTTTGCGCAAGGCTTCGACCAGCGTGTCGATCTCTTCGACGGTATTATACATGGCGAACGAGGCCCGCGCCGTCGCGGTGACGCCGAAGCGGGCAAGCAGCGGCTCGGCGCAATGGGTGCCGGCGCGGATGGCCACGCCATAGCGGTCGAGGATGGTGCTCACGTCGTGGGGATGGGCGCCGTCCATCTCGAAGGAGATGATGCTGCCCTTCTCCTTGGCGCGGCCAAAGATGCGGAGCCAATTGAGCTCGCCGAGGCGCTCCATGGCATAGGCGAGGAGGGCGTCCTCATGCGCCTTGATGCGCGCCCGCCCCACACTCTCCACATATTCGATGGCGGCGCCAAGCCCGATGGCCTGCACGATAGCGGGCGTACCCGCCTCGAAGCGGTGCGGCGGCACAGCATATGTGATGCGGTCGCAGGACACGGTGCCGATCATCTCGCCGCCGCCCTGATAAGGCGGCATGGCTTCCAGATGCTCCTGCTTGCCGTAGAGCACGCCGACGCCGGTCGGCCCGTAGAGCTTGTGGCCGGTGAAGGCATAGAAGTCGACGTCGAGATCCTGCACGTCCACGGGGAGATGCACCGCCCCTTGGGCGCCGTCGACCAGCACCGGGATACCGCGGGCGTGCGCCAGCCGCACCACCTCCTTGATCGGCACGATAGTGCCGAGCACGTTCGACATGTGGGTGATGGCGACCATCTTGGTGCGGGGGCCGAGCAGGGCCTGGAACTTGTCGAGCAGGAACTCGCCCTCGTCCGAAATCGGCGCCCATGTCAGCACCGCGCCATGGCGCTCGCGCAGGAAATGCCAGGGCACGATGTTGGAGTGGTGCTCCATGATGCTTAGCACGATCTCGTCGCCCGCCCCGATATGGGTGCCGCCATAGGACTGGGCCACCAGGTTGATCGCCTCGGTGGCGTTGCGGGTGAAGATGATCTCGGCGTCGGACTTGGCGTTGACGAAGCGGCGGACCGTCTCGCGCGCCTTCTCGTAATTGGCGGTGGCGAGGTTGCTCAGATAATGCAGGCCGCGATGGACGTTGGCATATTCCTCGCCATAGGCGCGCTGGATGGTCTCGAGCACGGCCTTCGGCTTCTGCGCCGAGGCGCCGTTGTCGAGATAGACGAGCGGCTTGCCGTGCACCTTCCGCGCCAGGATCGGGAAATCGGCACGGATGGCATCGAGGTCGTAGGGCGCCTCAATCAAGCTCGCATCGCCGAGGCTGGGTGTCAGGATGGTCACCGGTTCGTCCTTCAGTCGAAGGTAACGCCGAGCCACTCGGCCGAGGTCGCGGCAAAGGCGTTGCGCAAGTCCTCATCCTCGATCAGCTCGAAGGCCTCGCCGACAAAGGCCTGGATCAATAGCGCGCGCGCTTCGGCATCAGGGATGCCGCGGGCCTTCAGATAGAACAACAAATCCTCGTCGATCTGGCCTGAGGTCGAGCCATGGCCGCAGACCACGTCGTCGGCGAATATCTCAAGCTCGGGCTTGGAATCGAACTCCGCTGTCTCGGACAGCAGCAACGCCTGCGCCATCTGCTTGCCGTCGGTCTTCTGGGCGCCCGGGGCCACGATGATCTTGCCCTGGAAGACGCCGCGCGCCTCGTCGTCCAGCACCATCTTGAACAGCTCGCGGCTCGAACAGCGAGGGACCAGATGCTCCACCAGAAGCGTGGTGTCGCAATGCTGCCGGCCCCGCATGAGGAAGGCGCCGGAGATGTTGACCGAGGAGCCCTCGCCCTGAAACAGGGCATAAATCTGGTTGCGGGCGAGTGCGGCACCGGTGGAGAACTGGAACGCGCCATAGCGTGCGTCGGCCGCAAGCGTCACCCGCCAGGTGCCGAGATGGTAGGTGCCCTCGCCTTCGCGCTGCAGCTTGATGTGGCTGAGAGCGGCCTTGGCCCCAATGGCGACGTCGGTCACGGCGTTCCTCTGCAGGCCGCTACCGCCCAACCCTCCATAGCTTTCCAGGAGCGCGAACGAGGCGCCCTCGTCGAGCACGACGACATTGCGGGTGATGCTGCTCACGGGCTCGCCGCTGCCGTCGAGATGAATGAGGTGGACGGGCTTGTCGAGAACGACGCCCTTGCCGAGGCGCAAGGCCACGCCGCCAGTCATCAGCGCCGTGTTCAGGGCAATCATGGCATCGGTCGCCGCCGTGGCGCCGGCCTGGCCCAGCACCTGCTTCAGCCAGGGCGACGGCTTCGCCAGGGCTTGGCCGAGCGAGGTGACCTCGGCGCCTGCCGCCTTCAAGGGGGCGAGGTCGGAGAGATCGGGCCTAAGCTCGCCCTCCAGGACGACCAGGCGATAGGCGGGAAGCGCGATCATGCGGGCGGTGAGAGCGGTGGCAAGCTCGGCCTCACCGAGGCTCGCGCCCGTAGCGCGGACCGGAGGGAAGGCTTCCGTCAGCCGCGTGCGAAGATCGGTATATTTCCACGCCTCCAACCGGCGGTGGGGCAACCCCAGCGTTGCATAGGTCTCGATGGCCTGGCGGCGGAGCGCCGCCACCCAGGGATCATTTGCGCCGGGCAGCGCCGGCCCAGCCGCGGCGAATATGTCGAGAAAGGCCTGCTCGGCCTGCGTCTGAAACTGCTGCTTGACGGGTAGCTCCATGGCTCACGCCACCTCGCCGCTCGCGACTGCACCACTCGTGGTTGCGCCGCTAGCGACTTCGCCGCCAAACTCAGCATAGCCCGACTGCTCCAGCTCAAACGCCAGCTCAGGTCCACCCGAGCGCGCCACTCTGCCGTCGGAGAGCACATGCACCCGGTCAGGCACGATATAGTCGAGCAGCCGCTGGTAATGGGTGATGACGAGCATCGCGCGGTCCGGCCCCCGCAGCGCGTTCACGCCCTCGGCCACGATGCGCACCGCGTCGATGTCCAGCCCCGAATCGGTCTCGTCGAGCACGCAGAGCGAGGGCTCGAGCAGCGCCATCTGCAGGATCTCGTTGCGCTTNNGCCGCCGGAGAAGCCGACATTGAGCGGCCGCTTCAGCATGTCGGGATCGATCTTGAGCAGCTTCGCCTTCTCCCGCACCAGCCGCAGGAAGTCGGGCGTGGACAGCTCCGCCCGCCCACGCGCTTTGCGCACCGCGTTCACCGCCGTGCGCAGGAAGGTCATGGTGGCGACACCCGGGATCTCGATGGGGTATTGGAAAGCCAGAAACACGCCGGCGACGGCGCGCTCGCTCGGATTCATGGCGAGCAGGTCCTGGCCGTTCCAGGTGACGGAGCCGGCTGTGACCTCGTAGTCCTCCTTGCCCGCCAGCACATAAGCGAGCGTGGACTTGCCCGAGCCGTTCGGCCCCATGATGGCGTGCACCTCGCCTGCCGGCAGATCGAGGTCGAGCCCTTTCAGGATCTGGCGGCCATCGACATTGACGTGCAAATTATTGATTTTGAGCATTACGATATTTCTCTAAATCCTTGGCACTGACTCTGTTTTTGTCATCGCCCGGCTTGACCGGGAGATCCAGTAACGCACGCCGCGGCTAGCCAACCGAGCCCTCCAGCGAGATGCCGATGAGCTTCTGGGTCTCGGCCATGAACTCCATGGGCAGATGCTGCAGCACGTCGCGCACGAAGCCGTTGACGATCAGCGCCACCGCCTCCTCCGCCGAGAGCCCGCGGCTCAGGCAGTAGAACAGCTGGTCGTCGGAGATCTTCGACGTCGTCGCCTCGTGCTCGAACACGGCGGACGCGTTCTTCGCCTCGATATAGGGAACGGTGTGCGCGCCGCATTTGTCGCCGATGAGCAGCGAATCGCAATTGGTGAAGTTGCGCGCATTCGCCGCCCTTCGGTGGGCCGAGACGAGCCCGCGATAGGTGTTGTTGGAATGGCCGGCGGCGATGCCCTTGGAGATGATGCGGCTCGACGTGTCACGGCCGAGATGGATCATCTTGGTGCCGGAATCCACCTGCTGATAGCCGTTGGAGATGGCGATCGAGTAGAACTCGCCTCTGGAGCCATCGCCCCTGAGGATGCAGCTTGGATATTTCCAGGTAATGGCGGAGCCGGTCTCGACTTGCGTCCAGGAGATCTTGGCGTTCTTGCCCCGGCAGTCGCCACGCTTGGTGACGAAATTGTAGATGCCGCCCTTGCCATTCTTGTCGCCCGGATACCAGTTCTGCACCGTCGAATATTTGATCTCGGAATCGTCGAGCGCGACCAGCTCGACCACGGCGGCATGCAGCTGGTTCTCGTCCCGCATCGGCGCCGTGCAGCCTTCGAGATAGCTCACATAGGCGCCCTTGTCGGCGATGAT
>PLBV01000128.1 GCA_003135455.1 Hyphomicrobiales bacterium
TGCCGGTGGTCGGCTATCTCAGCGGCGGCGTCGACTCCGCCTATGTGCTCGCCACCGCCGCAAAGGTCGCAGGCCAGGCGCTGCCGAGCTTCACCGTGCGCGTGCCCGATCCCTCCCTCGATGAGGCGGCGGGCGCGCTNNATCGGCGGCGGGCGCCCGACCATGGTCGAGGCGGGCCCCGACCTCATCGCCGACAGCTATGCGCAGCTCATCACCGCGGCGGAGAGCCCGGTGTTCGACACCTCCTGCGCCGCGCTGTTCGCGCTCGCCCGTGAGGTTCGCCACCAAGGCTACAAGGTGGTGCTGACGGGCGAGGGCGCCGACGAGGCCTTTGCCGGCTATTTCTGGTTCAAGATCAGAGAGATGGCGCGGACGCTCGATATTGGCGACGCCTTCCGCCCGAGCACCGGCTTGAGCCGCCTGGCGCGGAAATGGGCGGCGCCGAGCTTAAGCTTCGGCGAGCTCGCCCGCATCGATGGCATGATCGGTGGCCCGCACGCCCAGTCGACCATCTACAATCTCGTGGCGACGTCGCGACACCGCTATTACAGCGCCGGGCTGAAGGAAGAGCTCGGCGGTCATGTCGCCTATGAGGATCTCGACCTCGACCTGGCGCGTATGGCGCGATGGCACCCGCTGAACCGCTCGCTCTATCTCGGCTACAAGGTGCAACTCCCGGGCCTCTTGCTCAGCCAGAAGGGCGACCGCGTGGCCATGGCCAATAGCGTCGAGACCCGTTACCCGTTCCTCGACGAGGACGTCATCGCGTTTGCCTCATCCATGCATCCGCGCTGGAAGCTGAGGCGGCCTTATGGCGACAAATATCTGCTGCGGCAGGCGGCTCGGCGCGTGCTGCCCGAGGCGATCGCGATGCGGCCGAAGGCCATGTTCCGGGCGCCGTTCGCCGAGAGCTTTCTCGCCCATCCGCCCGCCTTTGTGCGCGATCTGATCAGCCCGGAGGCTTTGGCGCGGACCGGCTATTTCGACGTGGAAAGCGTGGCGCGGGACTGCGCGATGGTGGCCAAGGGCGACGGCGCCAAGCTCGGCACGTTTATCAGCCTCGGGCTCGGCGGCGTGGTCGCCACCCAGCTCTGGCACCACCTTTATCTCGGCGGCGGGCTGTGCGACCTGCCGGCCTTCACCCGTAAGCCTGCTGAGCCAGCCGTGGCGCCGGCAGCGAGCCTCGCCGTGGTGGCGTGAGAAGCGCGGTCCGCCTTCCGGTCAGTCCTTGCGATTGCGGCGGCCGAGCAGCCTTAAGCGCAGCGCGTTGAGCTTGATGAAGCCGGCCGCGTCCTTCTGGTCGTAGGCGCCGGCATCGTCCTCGAAGGTGACGATCTTGTCGGAATAGAGCGACTTTTCGCTTCCGCGGCCGATCACCATGACATTGCCCTTATAGAGCTTGAGCCGCACCTCGCCTTCGACATGCTCCTGGCTCTTGTCGATCAGCGCCTGCAGCATCTCCCGCTCCGGCGAGAACCAGAAGCCGTAATAGATGAGCTCGGCATAGCGCGGCATCAGCTGATCCTTCAGATGCATCGCCTCGCGGTCGAGCGTGAGCGACTCCATCGCCCGATGGGCCACATGCAGGATGGTGCCGCCCGGCGTCTCATATACGCCGCGTGACTTCATGCCGACATAGCGGTTCTCGACGAGATCGACGCGGCCGATGCCGTTGTCGCCGCCAAGCTCGTTCAGCCGGGTGAGGAGTGTGGCGGGCGAGAGAAGCTTGCCGTCGATGCTAACCGCGTCGCCCTTCGCAAAGCCGATGGTGACGATTGTCGGTTTGTCGGGCGCGTCCTCAGGGCTGATAGTGCGCTGATAGACGTAAGGCGGCGGCTCCTGGCTCGGGTCCTCCAGCACCTTTCCTTCCGATGAGGAGTGCAAGAGGTTCGCGTCCACCGAGAACGGCGCCTCGCCGCGCTTGTCCTTGGCGACGGAGATCTGGTGCTTCTCGGCAAACTCGATCAGGTCGCTGCGCGACTTGAAGTCCCATTCGCGCCAGGGCGCGATCACCTTGATGTCGGGGTTGAGTGCATAATAAGTGAGCTCGAAGCGGACCTGGTCGTTGCCCTTTCCCGTCGCGCCATGGGCCACCGCATCGGCGCCGGTCGCCTTGGCGATCTCGATCTGGCGCTTGGCGATGAGCGGCCGGGCGATCGAGGTGCCGAGCAGATAGACGCCTTCATACAAAGCGTTCGCCCGGAACATGGGGAAGATGAAATCGCGCACGAACTCCTCGCGCAGATCCTCGACGAAGATCTCCTTGATGCCGAGCATTTCCGCCTTCTTGCGCGCGGGCTCAAGCTCCTCGCCCTGGCCGAGATCGGCGGTGAAGGTGACGATCTCGCACCCATAGGTGCTCTTGCAGCCATTTCAGGATGATCGAGGTGTCGAGGCCGCCCGAATAGGCGAGCACCACCTTCTTCACGTCTTTGCTTTTCGCCATGGGGGAAGCCCTGCCAGGAAAGGAGCCGCATCATAGGGCGGCGGCGCCACCGGGCAAGCGACGGGATGCGACGATCCTTTGCGCTCCCCCTCACCCTAAACTCCAGGGAGAGGGGAGCTCACGTCACTGTCGCTGCCCAGCGAGAGGCACCTGCCACAGTGGAAAGGTGTCCTGGACGTTCTCGCCGACAATCCGCGCTGGGGCGTTTGGGCGTCAGTGGCCGTCAGGTCTTATATGCAGCCGGCCATGAACTTGAAATAATCGTGCCAGCCATGGGCTCCGCTCGCGGTCTTGTGCTGATCCCATTTGGCGTCGCAGTCCCGCTTCTGCTGGGTGGAGCCCGGGGTATCGCTCTCCTCGACGGCGGCGGTCGTCTTATTGACCTCCTTCGGCGCGGCGGCGGCTTCGGGCTTGGCGGCGGTCTCGGGCTTGGCGGTCTCGGCCTTCGCCGGCTTGGCGGTGGCGGCGGCCGGGTTCTTGGCGGCAAAGTCCTTGCTGCACTGACTCCAGAATTGCGACCAGGTCTCGTCCTTGGGCAGCTTGTTGTCCTTCTTCATCGTGTCCCATTGGCCGCTGCAGGCCGTCATGGCGGCGGACTTAGCGGCCTCGGCGCCCGGCGCGGCGACGATCCCAATCAAGCCCAAGACGGTCAGTGTCATCAGTAAAGTGCGTGCTCGCATGGTCGTCCGCTCCCTAATGAGTGGGCCGTGAAGGCCGCTGTTTTATGAGAGGGCCGTGGAGGCCGGCTGCTTCGCCATCCGCTTGGAGATGATCGACCAGGCGACCCCGGCAAGGATGGCGAGCGCGCCCGCGGCACTCGTCCATTGGTCGGAGGTCAAATAGCCGCTGGCGACGAGCGCGCCGCCTATGGCTGTCATCGCATGGCGAATAAGTGCGGAGATTTCGTCGGACATGCCACCACCCGTGTCCAAGGCACTCGGTGCCTAAGGCAGCTTGCACAAACTGATATTGACGCGCGCCGGGGCTTTGGTCGAGGGCTAAGATGCGGCCTCTTTGTCGCAGGGGGGCGCATCTTAGCCCTCGGCGCGCGCCGCGCGAGGGGCGGGAACTCGGGCGCCGTGGCCTGCGTTGGCGCTTGTAGGTCCAACCTTGCGCGTCGAATGAGGAGCTTTGGCCATGCCCTACAGCACCAATTCCGAGCTGCCCGGCAGCGTGAAGGACAATCTCCCGAGCCACGCGCAAGACATCTATCGCGAGGCCTTCGACAGCGCCTGGCAAGAGTATCAGGACCCCTCCAAGCGCCGGGGCAGGGAGTCGCTGGAGGAGGTCGCCCATAAGGTGGCGTGGGCGGCGGTGAAGACATCTTACGAGAAAGTGGGCGACGAATGGCGACCCAAGAGCTAGAGCGATCCCAAGGCTTGCCCTCAAAGCTGGGACAGGCCTTGCCCTCGAAGCGGGAAGGGGGCGAGTGCGGCCCGACCTTGCGCGGCGGATTTGCCGTGAGGAGGCTAAGCCGCCAAATGGGAAGCCCCGCGTGGTGGCAGACCGTCACCTTCTATACGCCGGAGCCCTGGCCTGAGGCACTTCGCTCTATCGAAAGCAAAATAGCCTCCTCCCATTGACCGACGCTGTTGGCGTCACGGCAGGCGAGAGCCGACCGTCCCCCAGCCTGACTAGAGGGCTATCGCTTCAGGTTGAAGCACGACAGCGCGTCTCACTTCTTGTTGACGCATGATCTTTTCGGAAAACCGGTTCCCACTTTTCTAAGATCATGCTCCAAGGCGCGAGCGGGCTATTGGCGGCTATTGATCGTCGCCACCACCACCACCGTCATCGCCACCACCGCTGTCTGACGGCTCTTCTGGAGCGGCTTCGGGTTCTGGCTCGGGTTCCGGCGCGGCTTCGGGCTCCGGCGCGGCTTCGGGCTCAGGCCCGGGTTCCGGAGCGGCTTCCGGCTCAGGCTCGGGCGCGGCCTGCGGCTCTTCCTTGTCCGCGGGCGCTTTGGACTCGGCAGGCTGATCGGCGCCGGCTGGCGGAGCGCTCTCCTCGGGCTCGACGGTGCCGAGCGGCTCATCATCCGTCACGATGCCCGTGTCTTCCTGCGATTCGTCGCCGGCCGTCTCGGGAACGTCCTCCGGCAGATCGCCGGTTGGCGCCGATCCTAGATCGTCCTCGATCGCCTTGGCGTCGCTCGTGGCCTCAGCCTCATCTTCGCTCGCCTTGAATTCTTCAGGATCGACGTCGCCGCTTTCGATCACGGCATCGTCAGGTACGTCGAGGTCCACATCGAAATTGTCCATGTCCTTGACGTCGTAAAGATCGTCGAAAGATTCCGACCAGTCGCCGATATCTTCGTTGAAGACGTTCGTCTCGCTGAAGGTCTCCGAAAAGCTTGAATAGTAGATGTTGGTGATGTCTGCTTCGGCGCCGAAGGCTCCAGCAAGCAGCGCGAGCTGCGCAAGGCGGCCCGAAAGTTCTTGGCGTTGACGCCGCCCTTTTGATAATGCGCGGCTGCTTTCGCCATGCGGCCCACCTGCCGGGCCAGGCGCGGATTCTTAGCCACGCGCTTATGCACCGAGGCGAGGCGGGCGGCGACGGCGCCATAGGTCCGCTTGACCCGAGCTTAAGCGGCCTTGGAGGGGGGCCCTCCAACGCGCTGGCCCACGGCGTAGTGGGTGGCATAGGTGGTCCACGACCCCGTGGTGGCGCGCATCGCCTGATCGACGGTCTTGTCCTTCACATCCAGCAATTGGGACGTCGTGAGGAGCCGGCCGTAGCTGATATAGATGTCGCGCATAGCGACCGAGAGGGTCTTGGGTTTTTTCTGCTTGATGGCCTCCCCGAGATCGCCGACCTTCACGAGGAGCGCATTGGCGCTCTTGACCAGCAGCACCTCTCCTTTGGTCAGCTTCCGCTTGGCCTTCACCGTCTTGTAATGGACGATGATCAGCGCGGCGGATTCCTTGATGCTGCGCAGGATTTCGCCCGAGGAGCGCGTCTTGGTGGTGGTCTTCGACGTGGTGGTGGTGACGACCGCGGTGCCGCCAGCGAGCTGAACGGGATGCTTAGTCCCGCGCTCTTCTGCCGAGACGGCGCCGCTCCAAGCCACCCATGCAAGGGCGGCTAATACCAAGGAAAACGAAAAGGGCGTGGGCGAGATGCGCATAGTCTCTCCGGGTACGCAGAACTGCACTGGCACTGGATCAACGCTATCATCAATCCGTCCGTAGAAAGCGTGCGTTCGTCAAATGTACAATCCCGACGCGAGCCACAAAACTCCAATCAGGCCGTGCGTCCCGCGAGCAGCCAATAAACGAAGCCGCCGGCGAAGCCCGCCGCGGCGNNTATTGGCTGGCCGGGAGCGACGGCAGGTCGACGGCGGGCATCCCGGCCAGCAAAGGGACGGCGGCCAGTGATGCCCCTCCGGCCAGCACGTAATACATCCAGGAGCGGAGACGCAGCACCTCGCCGGCGACGACCCCGACAAGTGCGGGGAGCGCGGTGAGCGCGGGCGTCACGGTGCTCGCGAATAACGCAATGCCGAGAAAGGGTGCCCCGCCTGCGCGCAGCATCGGATCGTGAGGCGCGGCGGCGCGCAACTCGTCGCCCACCCAGATGGCGCCGAGCGCGAACAGCACGGCCAGCGCCACGCCGATGGCGATGAGGAAGGCCACCGCNNACCCACAGCATGCGGAAAAACGTGCGGACGATCACGCTCCACTCCTTTTGTCGCGCTGGCCTCAACTGCCGCAGGTTCTACAAAGGCGGGCACTATAGGATGAAGCCCGCGCTCGCGCGTGAATCGAGTGTCGAATGATGGCCGCCATCGACTTCTGGTACGAGTTCGCCAGCACCTATTCCTATCCTGCTGCCATGCGCATCGAGCGGCGGGCGCGAGAGGCAGGCGTGGCCCTTCGCTGGCGGCCCTTCCTGCTCGGGCCGATCTTCCAGACGCTGGGCTGGAACGATTCGCCGTTCAACATCTATGCGGCCAAGGGGCGCTATATGTGGCGCGACCTGGCTCGCATCTGCGCCAATGAGGGATTGCCGCTGTCGCTGCCTCCGCAGAGCTTCCCGCAAAACGGGCTTAAGGCGGCGCGGCTGGCGTTGGCGGGCGAGGCGGAAGGGTGGGCGCCGGCCTTCACCTGCGCCGTGTTCGCTGCCAACTATGCGGAAGCGAAGGACATCGCCGACGACGCCACGCTGCGCAGCATTCTTGACGGGCTCGGGGTTGACGCAGACGCCGCGACCACGGCCGCCAATACGCCCGCGAACAAGGCCGCGCTGAAGGCTCAGACCGAGGAAGCCGTGACGCGCGGCATTTTCGGCGCGCCGTCCTTCACCGTGGGGGATGAGCTGTTCTGGGGCAATGACCGGCTCGACGCGGCGCTGGCCTGGGCCAAGTCCGCTTAAGACGCACTCGCAAGCCGCTCGCTGGCCCTCAGCTTCACGCTCGCACTCTTGAGCTGACCGCAGGCCGCCATGATGTCGCGGCCGCGGG
>PLBV01000017.1 GCA_003135455.1 Hyphomicrobiales bacterium
AAGTGGCGCGCGGTGATTGCCATCGGTGACGGCATTCCCAGGCGGAGTTGCATCGAGGCCAACGCACACACATTGGCGCGCTACGCCGCAATCTGCCAGGAAGCCGGCCTGGTCCCCATCGTCGAGCCCGAGGTGCTCATGGACGGCGACCACGACGTCGACCGCTGCTTCGAGGTGACGGAGCTCGTGCTCCGGACGGTCTTCGAGGAGCTCTATCACGCCCGGGTCGAGCTCGAAGGCATGGTGCTCAAGCCCAACATGGTGGTTGCTGGCAAGCAATGCCCCCGCCAGGCTTCCGTCGAGGAGGTGGCCAAGAAGACGCTGCGCGTGCTCAAGGAGTGCGTTCCGGCGGCTGTGCCTGGCATTGCCTTCCTCTCCGGCGGGCAATCCGACCTCGATGCAACCGCGCGCCTCAATGCCATGAACCAGCTGGGCGGCGGCCCCTGGAAGCTCAGCTTCTCTTTCAGCCGCGCCCTGCAGGCGGCGCCGCAGAAAGCCTGGTCGGGCAGGATCGAGAACGTGCCCGCGGCGCAGGCGGCCTTAACCCACCGGGCGCATATGAACGGGCTCGCCTCGCTTGGCCAGTGGAAGGCCGAGCTTGAGCGGGCGGCCTGAAGCGGGCGCCGATTCGGCGGACCGCCTAGCTGCTGCCTAGGGCGATATTGGCTGTGACGAACACAAAAGCTCGTCATGGCGGGGCTTAGCCTGCCCTCGGGCAACGACCCGAGGGTCCCGGCCATGACGATTCTATTCGACCGATAGCGCCCTAGGCCATGCTGTCGAGCATGGCCTTGCGAAGCTGGGTCAGCAGGAACGGCTTCTGCAGCACCGGGCGGCTGCGATAGGGCTCGGTCAGACCGCTCGCCCCATAGCCGGTGGCGAAAATGAAAGGCACGCCGCGGCGCGTCAGCGCCTCGGCCACCGGATAGACGAGCTCCCCCGCCACATTCAGGTCCAGCACGGCGGCGTCGACCCGCTGGCCATTCAAGAGGTCGAGGGCCTGATGCACCCGGGCGGCAGGCCCAATGACGGCGCAGCCGAGGTCTGATAGCATATCCTCGAGCTGGAGCGCCACCAGGGCCTCGTCCTCGACCACGAGGACGCGCAAGCCCTTCAGCTCGCGAGCGACCGCCGGCTCGCTCATGGCCGGCCCGCCGCTAAACGCCGCGCTAGGCCTTGGCCAGGGCCTCCCGGCCCCTGAGCCGGCGACGGGGTAACCGTGCCGCCCATTAACATCAAGACCCCAGACATGCGCATGGCGGCGGCAACCCTTGGCTGTCGAAGCGTGACCTCAAGCCCGCTTCCGCGGGCCGTGGCTCGCGGCTTCCGCTATTCCGGTGCCACATTTGGCGGGCGAAAGGAAGGCCTTCAAACGGAGAAAAGTCGTGGCAAAGAAGGCGGGAGGAGGCGAGCGATTCTCTCTGCCGCCTGATTGCGCGTAGCCTGAGCATGAATTGAGCAGTCCTCTTGCGGGGCCCTTGGCCGAGGACCCGGCTGGCCGACGTCGAGGAGGCCCTTTAGGCCGGCAGGCGCGACCATCAACGCATTTCGGCAACAGATTGACAAACCTTAACTTTCTGCGTTTCCCTTAGGCTGCTTGCGCAGCAGGTCGAGGCTCCGCGCCTCGTTGCGGAAATGTCACAAGAAGTTCAAAAACGCCCGCGCCTGCTTCGATAGCAATTTACCTTCCAAGCGGAACGCGTATAAGCAAATTCAGAACTCTCTTTCGGGGGGGCTATCCGCAAACCAAGCGGGGTTCTGCCGAAGCGAACGCCGAAAGGCGAATGAACACCGAGAGTTTGGATTAGGCAATTTTATCAGGGAAAAGGTGGAGATGGACATGTTTGGGGGACTGACAAATACATCCAGCCGAATCGCCATCGCAGCCGCACTTGGCATGACGCTCGGCGGGTTCGCCATGAGCGCTCATCCCGCCAAAGCTGCGGACCTCGGGGGCGACTGCTGCGCAGATCTCGAGGAGCGGGTGGCCGATCTTGAAGCGACGACCGTCCGCAAGGGCAACAAGAAGGTGTCGGTGACCCTCTCCGGTTGGGTCGTGGAGTCGATGAACTGGTGGGATGACGGTAAGAACAACGGCTTCGTCGTCGGAAGTAAGGACATCACTCTGTCCAGCCACTTCACAATTTCGGGGCAAGCCACAATCGCCCCCGGCTGGACGGCTGGATACAATCTGACGGAGGAGTTGGCGGGCGGTACCATGGGCTTTTTTACCAACCAGTTCAACTTTCCAGATCAGAACGCGGCTAATGTTCTTGCGAACGGGCTGGGTAGCAGCAACTTGCCCAACACCCTGCAATCCTACATGTGGGTGAAGAGCGACAAGTACGGCACCCTCAACTGGGGTTTGTTGAGCCCGGCAACAGACAACGTGGCACTTTTGCCTGATCTTTCGGGTACCATCATCGAATCGAACGCGGTCTTGTTCGAGGGCCCAGGTTTCTTCCTGAGCGGAGGGCACGGCAATGGCCATTTTGGGCTGCAAGGCTTGACCTGGTCTAACTTCACGCACTGCGATAGCGTGGCTCCCATTGGGGCGGGTATCGGCGCAGACTGCAACACGGCACTCCCTGTTAACGCTGTTCGCTATGATTCGCCCACCTTTGGGGGCTTTAGCGTTTCGACTTCAATGGGTGAGCAGACTTTCTATGATGTAGCAGCCAAATATGCCGCCGACTGGAACAGCATCAAAGTGTCTGCTGCCGTCGGGTACAGCAAGGTGCTTGATGAGCTTTACGGGCTCAATCAACTAAGGTTCCCCGGGCCTGGATTCCAAAAGGATGATGACACCTGGGAAATCGGTCTCTCTATGATGCACGTGCCCTCGGGGCTGTGGGTGTATGGTATGTGGCAGAATATTGCCATCAATGGCACCAACAGGACTGTCGGCGGCCCTTGTGCAGTAACAGGCGCCGGCTGCGGCAGCGGTTCCAACAACAGCGATACTTGGTTCATGAAAGCCGGTATTAAGAGGACCTGGACCCCGCTCGGCGCTACGGTGATCTGGGGCGAATTTGGGCAGTACCTCAACCAGTTCAATGGTATCGCGGGGGTGGATGTTTGCGATCTCGGCGCAGGATCCGAGGGATCTCTGATACAAGGCGGCCAAGGCACGGGCGGCTGCCAAAATACACAGCTCTTCGTAAAGAGCTCGACGGTAAATCGGTTGGGTGCCGGAGTTGTGCAGGAGATCGACTCCGCCGCCATGCACGTCTACGCGCGGTGGCAGAACCTGAGCCTCGATTCCACCTATTCTGCGTTCACTGATGGTGGGGCCCCAACCCATGCGAAAGATTCCTTCGGCGATCTGAATATCTTCCAGGTTGGTGGCGTGATCTTCTTCTAAACCACCAACACGGACCAACAAAAACGGAAGCCGCCCTTCGGGGCGGCTTCTTTTTTGTGTGTAGCGTTTGGGGCGGGTTGGGCGCCGGCTTGGGTCTATGCATGGGTTTGATCGGGCCCTCGCCTCGCTGGGTTGGCAGCACGAATTGCCAGTGAAAGGGTTGTGGAAGCGCGCATCCGGGGCTATCTGTTGGGGCGAAAAGGCGACGCCTTCTCCGGAAGAGGTCCTGGCCTCGCGCTTGAGACACCCATGCAGAAAGAAACCGCCAAGAACGGCTCTTCCCGTGCACCGGTCCTCACCGTCAAGGACATTTCCTACTATTATGGATCGAAGCAGGCTCTCGACGATGTCAGCTTCAAGGTGTGGCCTGGCCGGCTTACCGCGCTGCTCGGGCCGAACGGCGCCGGCAAGACCACGCTGTTCTCGCTGATCACGCGGCTCTTCGATGCGCCCACAGGCCGAATCGAAATCTGCGGCCGCTCGGCCGCGGAGTGGGGCGCCAAGGCGCTGGCGCCGCTCGGCGTAGTGTTCCAGCAGCCGACGCTCGACCTCGACCTCACGGTGAAGCAGAACCTGCGTTATTTCTCGGCGCTCAGAGGGCTGAAGCGCAAGGACGCCGATGAGCGCATGATGCGCGCGCTTCGGGCTCTTAATATGGAGGAGCGCGTCTCCGAGTATGTGCGCGCGCTGAATGGGGGCCACCGCCGTCGCGTCGAGATCGCGCGCGGCATCCTGCACAGCCCCAAGCTGTTGCTGCTCGACGAGCCCACCATCGGGCTCGACGCGCCGACGCGCACGGCCATCGTGAAGCACATCCACGAGCTGGCGCGGGTCGACAATATCGGCGTGCTGTGGGCCACCCATCTGTTCGACGAGATCGAGCCCAACGACGATCTGCTGGTGCTCAACCGCGGCAAGATCGTGGCACGGGGGACGGCGAAGGACGTGGTGGCCGAGACCGGGGCCGCCGATCTCGGCGGCGCCTTCAGGCTCTTGATCGGCGGCGACACCGAAGAGGACGTCGCCGCGTGAACCTCATCCATTTCGGCCGCGCCTTCAACGGCATCGTCTGGCGGGAGCTGCTCCGCTTCCTACAGCAACGCGAGCGGTTCTTCGCGGCCCTGGTCAGGCCACTGATTTGGTTGATCATTTTTGCTGCCGGTTTCCGCGCGGCGCTCGGCATCTCGATCATCCCGCCCTACCAGACCTACATCACCTACGACGTCTACATCACCCCTGGCCTGCTTGCCATGATCCAGCTGTTCAACGGCATGCAGAGCTCGCTCTCCATGGTCTATGACCGCGAGATGGGCTCCATGCGCGTGCTGCTCACCACGCCCCTGCCGCGCTGGTTCCTGCTGCTGTCGCGTCTTTTCGCCGGCGTCTCGGTGTCGCTGTTGCAGGTCTATACCTTCCTGCTCGTGGCCTATTTCTGCGGCGTGGAGCTGCCGCCTTGGGGCTATGTGACGGCGCTACCGGCGCTTGTCCTTGCCGGCATGATGTTCGGGGCGCTCGGCATGCTGCTCTCCTCGACCATCAAGCAGCTGGAGAACTTCGCCGGCGTGATGAACTTCGTCATCTTCCCAATGTTCTTCGCCTCCTCGGCGCTCTATCCCCTGTGGAAGATGAAAGAGGGCAGCCTCTGGCTCTACTATATCTGCGTGTTCAACCCCTTCACCTATGCGGTCGAGCTGATCCGCTTTGCCTTCTATCTGGAGGTGAATTGGGGAGCGCTCGCCGTGGTGGTGGGATGCCTCGCGGTCTTCCTCGGGCTGTCGGTGTGGGCCTATGACCCGGCCCGCGGTATCCAGCAGCGGAAGGCGGGCGCTGCCGTCGCGGCTTAGGATCGTTTCCGCGACGGCAGACACGAGACTGCGTCATTTGCGAAAAGTGGCGCGACAGTTCCCGCATATCGAAGTCCATCCGGAAATCTGGCTGAAAACGTGCTCGCCAACGTCGGCAAGCGCGCATTTGTTTATGACGGCGGTCCAGCATTGGCAGCAAGAACGAGGGAGAGAAGGCCAAAGCGGATCAGCGACATCAATCTTCGATAAGGTGATGTGGGCATTCAGTTGCGGGTTTTTCCGACATTGCCGCGACATCGCCCGTTGG
>PLBV01000007.1:0-5092 GCA_003135455.1 Hyphomicrobiales bacterium
GCATCTCCTGGGTCCGTAGGGTTTGGCCGGCCGGAGCGTGGCTGAGTGGCCTCCTCGTTAGCGCCGCGTTTCGGCCGGCCACCCACTCAAATGACCACAGGTCAAATGACCACGCTGAGTGTGCTCGCCTTTATACGCGGTCCGGCTTTGAGCCGTCCGACCGCCGGCGAGCCTCGCTAAATCCCTATTTGATCTTGGCTTCCTTGAACTCGACGTGCTTGCGCGCGACGGGATCGTATTTCTTGAAGACCAGCTTCTCAGTCTGGTTACGCGGGTTCTTCTTGGTGACGTAGTAATAGCCCGTGCCCGCGGTGCTCACGAGCTTGATCTTCTGGGTGACCGGCTTTGCCATGGTATCCTCGGCGAGGCTCTAGAGCCGTTTGTTGGAGCATGATCCGGAAAAGTGGAAACCGGTTTTCCGAAAAGTTCATGCTCTAGCGAAATTCGAGCGAACCCTACTCGTTGCTTATCGGAAGTCAAGGCCGCGGGGCTTGGGCCGCATGGGCCGGACCGCTGCCCGACATCTCCTCGACGCTCTCGATCCGCTCCACCTCCGAATTCGGGTCGAAGCCATGCATGCGCAGGGCCCATTGCAAGCCCACAAGGGCGCCTTTGACGGGAGGAAGGATGAGCAGCGCGAGCGCCACGGTCAGTGGCAGCCAGATCATCGCATGGAGCCAGAGGGGCGGCCGGTAGGCCATCTCGACTATAAGCACCAGGCTCACCACGATGTGGCCGACAATGACGATGGTGAAATAGGGCGGCGCGTCGTCGGCGCGGTGGTGATGCAGCTCTTCGCCGCAGGCGGGGCAGGCGTCGGACACCTTCAGATAGCGCCGGAACATGGCACCGCTGCCGCAGGCCGGGCAGCGCAAACGCGCGCCGCGCAAAAGCGAGCGGAGAATAGGGCGGGCGTCCTCTAGCCGGCTTGGCCGATAAACCGCCGTCTGGTCGGTCGTCTTCTGCATACGCACTCCTTAAGCGCGCTATCGCGTGAAATCGAATCGCGACAGCGCGTCTCACTTTTTGTTTGAGCATGATCTTTTCGGAAAACCGGTTTCCACTTTTCCGGATCATACTCTAGCGCCTTGCCACGTGGCCATTGGCGCGCTCTTTTTCAACGCTTCTTATTGAAATCGAGCCTTGTCAACGGCGCCCACGGCCGCGGCCCCGCCGCGTGCCTTGCGGGAGCCTGCCTCTATAGCCCTGGTTGCGCGCCCCTTTCGGCTTGACGCCGATGAGGCGTCCTTCGCTCAAAAGCTCGAACCGCAGCGCGCCCGCGCTCGGGATCGCCTCGACCAGGCGCACCTCGACGGAATCGCCGAGCTGGTAGGCGGTGCCGGTGCCCTCGCCCACCAGCGCCTGGCGCACCTCGTCATGATAGTAATACTCGCTGCCGATCGAGGAGGCCGGCACGAAGCCATCAGCGCCGGTCTCGCTCAGCCGCACGAAGAGGCCGGTGCGGGTGAGGCCTGAGACGCGCGCCTGGAAGCGGGCGCCGATGCGGTCGGCGAGATAGGCCGCGATCAGGCGATCGGCCGTCTCCCGCTCCGCCGCCATGGCTCGGCGCTCGGTAGCCGAGATGCTCTCGGCGATGGTTGCGAGCTGCTCGCGCTCCGTATTGGTGAGCCCATCGTCGCCCAGCCCAAGCGCGCGCACCAAGGCCCTATGCACGATGAGGTCGGCATAGCGGCGGATGGGCGAGGTGAAGTGGGCATAGCGGCGGAGGTTCAGCCCGAAATGGCCGAAATTGCTCGCGCTATATTCGGCCTGCGCTTGGCTGCGCAGGACCACCTCGCCCACGAGCTCCGCCGCCGGACTGCCGCGCGTCTCGGCGAGGATGCGGTTGAATTGAGCGGGCTTCAGCGTGGTCCCCTTGGCCAGCTTGAGCCCGAGGGTGGCGAGGAATTCTCCGAGCGTGGCAAGCTTCTCCTTCGATGGCGCATCGTGCACCCGGTAGATGAGGGGCGAGCGCTTGGCTTCCAGCGTCTCCGCTGCCGCCACGTTGGCCGCGATCATGAACTCCTCGATCAAGCGGTGGGCGTCGAGGCGGGGAGGGCTCATCACGCCCCGCACGCGACCTTGCTCATCGAGGAGGATCCTCCGCTCGGGCAGATCGAGCTCGAGCGGACCGCGTTCGGTCCGCGCCCGCGCCAGGCTGCCATAGGCACCCCATAGAGGCCGCAGCACGGCGTCGAGCAGGGGCCCCGTCACGTCGTCGGTCCTGCCGTCGATGGCGCTCTGCGCCTGCTCGTAGCTCAAGCTCGCCGCGGAGCGCATCAGGCCGCGAAGGAAGCGATGGTCTTTCTTCTGGCCGTGCTGGTCGAAGACCATGCGCACGGCGATGCAGGCCCGCGCCTCGCTCTCCTTCAGCGAGCAGAGGTCGTTGGAGATGCGCTCGGGCAGCATCGGCACCACGCGGTCGGGGAAATAGACGGAGTTGCCGCGGGCCTTCGCTTCCTTGTCCAGCGCGGTGCCGGGGCGGACATAGGCCGCTACGTCGGCGATGGCGACGATCACGACCCAGCCGCCCTTGTTGTTGGGGTCTGGGTCGGCTTCGGCGAAGACCGCGTCGTCATGGTCGCGGGCGTCGGAGGGATCGATGGTGAGGAGGGGAACGGCGCGCAGATCCTCCCGCCGCTTCAGGTCCGGCGCCTTGGCGGCGTCCGCTTCCCGGAGGGCGGCGTCGGGGAAGGTGTCGGGGATGCCATGGGCATGGATGGCGATGAGGCTCGTGGCCCCCTCGTCTTGCGGATTACCGAGGCGGGCGGTAATGCGGGCTGCCTGCTGGCCGAAGCGCGCCGAGCCTGCAAGCTCGAAGCGGACGAGCTCGCCATTCTCGGCGTCCTGGGTGGCTCCGCGGGCAACACGCCATTCCTTCAGCTGCTTGCGGTCGACGGGGTCGATGACGCCGCCGCCGGGCAGCGCACGGAAAATGCCGAGCTGGGCGCGGGCGGTCCGCGGCAGGCGCTTGATCGGGCGCGCGTGGTACGGGTAGTCGGCGTCGGCGCTCTGCGGCGTGATCTGCGCCAGCACGCGGTCGCCCAGCCCGGCGGCCGGACCCGCCTCGCGGCGGCTATTGGTCATCAGGATCTTCGGGGCCGGCCCTTGCTCTTCCGGCCAGGTGGCGGGGCGGGCGATGAACTCCCCATCGGAATCGCGGGCAACGATCTCGACCACGGTGACGGGGGGCAGGGTGCCGGGCCGCTCGAGCTTGCGGCGCGAGCCCGCGATCAGCCCTTCATCGGCCATGTCGCGCAACAGCTCCTTCAGCGCCACGCGGTCGCCGCCCCTGACGCCGAAGGCGCGCGCGATCTCGCGCTTGCCCACTTGCGCGCTTGCGCCTTTGAGGAAGTCGAGGATCTCTTGCTTCGAGGGGAGCTTGGCCACGAGTGGCTTGCCCACGGTGGGCTTGCCCGTAGTGGCGTTGCGCTGAGCGCTTTTGGCCACGAATGGCTTGGTCCCGGGGGGCTTGGCCACTGGTGGCTTCGTCACGGGTGGCTTGGTCACTTGGTCACGAGCGCGCTTCAGCTCGCCGTCTCCTCGACGGCCTCCTTGTTGGTCTTACTCGTCTTGCGGGCTTTGCGCACGGGCTTCTTCGCCGGGCCCTTGGCCTCGCGTGCGGCGATCAGCTCGACGGCCTCGGCCATGGTCAGCTGCTCGGGGTTGCGGTCCTTGGGCAGGGTGGCGTTGACCTTGCCGTGCTTGACGTAAGGCCCGTAACGGCCGCTCAGCACCTCGACCTTCCCGCCAAGCTCCGGATGGTCGCCAAGCGCCTTGATCACGGTTACCCCGCGGCGGCCTCCCCCGGTGGCCTTCTCGGCGAGCAGGCTCACGGCGCGATTGATACCGACGCTGAAGACCTCCTCCGGCCCGCTCAAGCTCGCATATTTGCCGTCATGCTGGACGTAAGGACCGAAGCGGCCGAAGCCTGCAACGATCGGCTTGCCGGTCTCAGGATGCAGCCCAACCTCGCGCGGCAGGGCGAGCAACGCGAGTGCTTGATCGAGATCGAGGTTCTCGGGGTCCGTGCCCTTGGGGATCGACGCGCGTTTCGGCTTCTCCTCGCCGGCCTCGCCGAGCTGGACGTAAGGGCCGAAGCGGCCGACGCGCAAGCTCACCTCCAGCCCGGTCGTGGGATCGGTGCCCAGCACCTTGCCCTCGCTGCCGGCGGTGGCAGCCTTGTCGCCCCCATCGGCGAGCTGGCGCGTAAAGCGGCAGTCGGGATAGTTGGAGCAGCCGACGAAGGCGCCGTAGCGGCCGGTCTTCAGCGACAGGCGCCCGGTCCCGCAGGTGGGGCAGCCGCGCGGGTCGGTTCCGTCGGACCAGTCAGGGAAGATGTGCGGACCCAGCGCCTCGTTCAGGGCGTCGATCACCTGGCTCATCCGCAGATCGCCGATCTCGCCGATGGCGGCAGAGAAGTGCTGCCAGAACTCGCGCAGCAGCGCCTTCCAGTCGAGCTCGCCGGCGCTGACCAGGTCGAGCTTCTCCTCCAGGGCGGCGGTGAAGTCGTACTCCACGTAGCGGCGGAAGAACTGCTCCAGGAAGGCGGTGACCAGGCGGCCCTTGTCCTCCGGCACGAAGCGGTTCTTGTCCATGCGCACGTAGGTGCGATCGCGCAGCACGGTGAGGATCGAGGCGTAGGTGGAGGGCCGGCCGATGCCCAGCTCCTCCATCTTCTTCACCAGCGAGGCTTCCGAGTAGCGGGGCGGCGGCTCGGTGAAGTGCTGGTCGGCGCGCACCGCGTGGACGCGGGCGTCGGCCCCCTCCCTGACCGCTGGCAGTCGCCCGGCGAAATCGCGCTCCTCGTCGCTGGCGCCGGGCGCGGCCTCGGGATCGTCGCGGCCCTCCTCGTAGACCCGCAGATAGCCGTCGAAGAGCACCACCTGGCCGGTGGCCCTGAGGCCGGTGCGGCCCTCGGCGCTCTCCAGGTCGATGGTGGTGCGCTCGATCCGCGCGGCCTCCATCTGCGAGGCGATCATCCGCTTCCAGACCAGCTCGTAGAGCCGGCCGAGGTCGCTATCGAGGCGCAGGGAGCCGGGGTTGCGGGCGAGGCTGGTGGGACGGATGGCCTCGTGCGCCTCCTGGGCGT
>PLBV01000007.1:5183-5343 GCA_003135455.1 Hyphomicrobiales bacterium
GGCCTCCTGCTGCAGGGTGGAGGTAGTGAACGGCGGCGGCGGCGAGCGGCGGGCGGGCTTCTTCTCCACCGACGCGATCTTGAAGCTGGCGCTCTCGACCGCGGCCCTGGCGGCGTGAGCGAGCGATTCATTCGCAAGATCGAACTTGGTGAGGCGCTTG
>PLBV01000049.1 GCA_003135455.1 Hyphomicrobiales bacterium
CAGCAATATCTCGCCAAGAACCCTCGCGGCTATTGTGGGCTGGGCGGTACGGGCGTGTCCTGCCCAATCGGCATGGGCGTGTCGGCCGGCGCCTAACCCGGTTTTGTCATTCCCGTGCTTGACGGAGGACTGCGTGGCCTAGCCGCTTGCTCTTCCGCTCCCCTTGTGGGGGAGCGGTGAGCAAGGTGCAGCGCAGCGACTTTCCTCACGCAAGATCGATGGCGTAGCGCTTGAGGTCGCCGAGCTCGACAACCTCGAGCGTCGCCTCATGGGTGGCGCCGAGAATGATGCGTGGCGCCTTGCCGGCCTTAAGCGCCTCCCGCCAGCGCGCCGCGCATAGGCACCAGCGGTCGCCGGGGCTCAAGCCCGGGAAGCCGTGCTCCGGTTGCGGGGTGGAAAGATCGTTGCCTTTGGCCTTGGAGAAGGCGAGGAACTCGGCCGTCACCTCGATGCAGACGGTATGCAGCCCAAAATCGTCCGCGCCGGTGTGGCAGCAGCCGGTGCGATAGAAGCCGGTGAGTGGCCGCTCCGAGCAGCTCTGCAAAGGCTCGCCGAAGACATTACGCTGCGCTTCCATGACACCCCCCAAAGCCGCCGGCGGGAAGTGTGCCCTATCGAGGGAAAAAGGAGAAGCCTCAGCGAGGCTTGCGCGTGGGGAGCGGCACCCCGCCACTGCCGGTCCCTGCGGTCATCGCCTGGAGCGCGGCGGCGTCGAGATGGGGCGGCGGGGGACCGGCGTCCTTGCCGGCCGCAGCCTTCAACGCCGCAGGCACCTCGCCATTGGCGTTGAGCGTCGGCGGGCCACCGAAATTCAACACCGTCATGCATTCGCGCGGCAGATCGCCAAGGCTGATCGGCGGCTTGCCCACCCAGGGCTTGGCGCCGGGCGTGGCGGGCTTGGCCGCGTCGATCTCTGCCTTGCGCAGCATCTTGAACCAGTTGTCGAGCTCCGCCCCGCAGCCATCGTCGCCAGTCACCGGCTTCTGGTTCTCGCAGCCCACCGCGTCAGGCGGGCAGGTCACGCGCACATGGAAATGGTAATAATGGTTCCACCATGGCCTCACCTTGCCGAGCCACGCGCGGTCCTTGCCGGCCTGCTCGCAGAGCATCTTCTTGATGGCCGGGTGCACGAAGATGCGCGCCACCTGGGGATAGGACGCGGCGCGCTTGATCAGCTTGGTGTGCAGCGGCGTCCAAATCGCGGGATCGACGGTGAACGGGTCCTTGAGCATGGAGACCGCGCTTATGTCCTCCCGCTCTTGGGGGGTGAGGACGCGGTTGGGCATGGGGGTGAGCCAAATGTCGGCGTCGAGCCCGATCTGATGACTTGAATGTCCGGTGATCATCGGCCCGCCGCGCGGCTGGGCCATGTCGCCGATGAGGAGCCCAGGCCAGCCGTCCAGCGCGCGGGCGTCGCTTGCCAGCCGCTCGAGATAGTCGAGAAGCCGCGGATGCCCCCAATTGCGGTTGCGTGAGAGCCGCATCACCTGCCAGTCGGGGCCGTTGATCGGGAGCGAGATGCCGCCGGCGAGGCAGCCTTTGGCGTAGGAGCCGATGGCCCGGGCAGCGAGCGGAGTTGGCGCCGTCACCGCGCCGAACAGCTCCTTGGCGGGCGGCCCCTTGGCAACCTTCTTGGCAGGAGGCTTTTTGGCGGTGGCGGCTGGAGCAGCCGTGGACGACTTGACCGNNCCGCAAAAAAGCACCAGCGCAAGGCCTAAAGCCAGCTTCTGCATCGATCGTGGCCCCGATTCCCTCTGGCGCCTGGCGCCCCGACCCTAGCACAAATGATGTCGGCAATGAGAGCGGCGGGCGCTCCTGTCGGCGCGCCGGTGCCCCTCCTGAGCGCGTACCCGACTCGCGTTAAAGCTGCGTATTCAGCAGATATTCAGCCGCGGCTGCTATGCTCGCCTCAAGTCTGCGCCGCGGGAACCGCGTCCGAGGGAGGGCCGCCAATGACCAGTCTGATGACCCGCTTCATGCGGCGCGCAACGGGACGCGCCGTTCTGCTCGTGCCGCTGCTCGGCCTGCTGCTTGGCGTTCCGGGGCAGGCCGAGGCCGGCATTGTCGCCAAAGTCAGCGTCTCTGGCCAGCGCATGGACGTCTATGTTGACGGCGCGCCGCGCTATAGCTGGCCTGTCTCCACCGCAAGGCGCGGCTACCGCACCCCGACCGGCACCTTCAAGCCTCAGGCGCTCGCCGTCTGGCACCGCTCGACGAGATATAGCGGCTCGCCCATGCCTCATTCGATCTTCTTCCATGGCGGCTATGCCATCCACGGCTCCTACGAGGTCAGCCGTCTCGGCACGCCGGCCTCCCATGGCTGCGTGCGGCTGCACCCGTCGGCGGCGGCGGAGCTGTTCTCCCTCGTCCGTCAGTATGGCGCGGCGAACACGGTGATCCAGATCGGCAATTAGCAAGCGCGAGGCGCGCGGGTTCAATATTAGTGCTGCGTGCAGGCCCGGATCGAGAGCGCGATCACCACCACCACGAAGGCTAATTGCATGGCGCGCGCGGCTTTGTTTCCCGCCTCCACGCGCTCCTCCGGGCTCATGTTTGGCGTGTCCCATGACGGCGTGCCCCGGACGATGGCGGGGGTGATCCCGCCCACAGCCACGGCGCCGCGGTCGATGAGCGGGACCGACGCGCGCAGGGCGATCAGCTTGGCGGCCTCGGCGAATTGGTAGTTCCAGTTGGCGAGCGGGCTTGTATAGGCGAACACGATGCGCTTACCCGTCTTGCTCACCATGCTATAGGCCGTCTGCACGCTGGTCATGCCGAAGCTCGAATAGACCTCGTCGCGCGTCTCGACGCCCGCGATGTCGCCATAGGGGAGGGCCGCCCGCACCCAGGGCAGCCAGGCGACCACGCCGCCTCGCCAGTTGGGCACCCGGAAGCGCACCTCGCTTGGCCCCACCTCGACCCGCATGGCCAAGGTCGACAGGATCAGCAGGAAATAGGCGGCAAGCAGGGCCAAAGCGAGCGCGATCGCGACCAGCGCGAGCTTGCCCAGGACATTGCCCACAGAGATGAACAGCACCAGCGCCAGGAAGAAGAACAGCAGCGCAGCGAACAGCATGAGCGGGCCGAGCAGGACGATGCGCCAAAACCCGGCGCGAACCACGAAGGTCTCCGATCCTACGCTGTCCTTGGTCATGGGCGTCCCCCCGGCGTCCCCCCTGCGCAATCATACGCCACGTGAGGCTAAAGCCCGCGCCAAGGGTTGGGAAGAACGGTTCGCGCTTCGCCAGCGCCGCGGTCTCCTGTAGCATCGGTGGATCGCGCGGCTAGAGCATGATCTTAGAAATGTGGGAACCGGTTTTCCGAAAAGATCAAGCTCAAACAAAAAGTGAGACGCGTTGTCGCGATTCAACCTGACGCGATAGCGCTCTAGGGATGCGCGTTTGGGGGGGAACTGGGCGGGGGCCCGCCGGGCTACCAGAACAAGGAGGGGACTATGACTTTGCTGAAATGGGCACTCATCTGCCTGCTGATCTCGCTCGTCGCAGGCGCGCTTGGCTTCACCGGCGTGGCACGCGGGGCGGGGCAGCTTTCGAAGATCTTGTTCTTCGTCTTCCTCGTCATCTTCCTGGTGATCCTGATCATGGCCATCTCGGCGGGCCAGCTCATATTCTGAGCTGAAGCTGCGGAGCTATCCGCATTGCTCGCGCGGGCCGTGTGGTTCGAGGCCCGGCCGTCATGCTGAGGGGCGAGCGCGGGAGCGCGAGCCTTGAAGCACGGCCCAAGCTCCTCACCATGACGGAGCGGGGCTGAAGCCTACTCGCAGTCGGAATGGGCCGGCAGTCCGCGGAAGCGGTCGGTCATCCACTGGAGCGCCGCCGACGCGCTGTCGCGGGCGATGAAGGTGTGCGTCACGCCCTGCATCTCGACAAAGCTCACTTGCGCCCCCTGCTTGCACAGCGCCTCGCCGAAGCGCTTGGTGATCTCCGGCCGCACGGTGGTGTCGGCGGTGCCTTGCGCGATGAACACCGGCGCGCCGGCCGGCGACTGGCCCGCCGAGTTGCGCGCCATGATCCCCTCCCAGGGCTCGACCTCGGTCGGATCGATCTTGAGGAACTGCTCCCGCTGCAGCGGCCTCTCGGCCTTGTCCAGGGCCTCGAACTGCGAGATCGACTCGATGCAGTCTTGCGCCATCGTTTCGAACACGTTCATGGCATCGGGCTCGACCACGGGCGTGATCGGATCGTGATAGAGCTTCGACCAGGACCAGAGCGCCATGGCGGTCAGCTCCTTGCCGGTGGGGCTCGACTTGTCGGCGTCGAACAGCTCGACGAGATAGGTGGCCGGCGCCGCCGCGGCGACGCCGACCAGCTTCAGGTCCGGCGCGTAGCGGGCGGCAAGCTCCCCGGTATAAAGGGCGGCGTGCCCGCCTTGGCTGTGGCCCCACACGGCAAAGCGCCCGCTCGCCCCTGAATCCGGCAGGTCGCGGGCGGCACGGACCGAATCCAGCACCGAGCGCCCCTCGCTCTCGCCGATCAGATAGGGGTGGACGCCCGGCGTGCCGAGGCCGGGATAGTCGGTGGCCGCCACCACATAGCCGCGGGCCAGCATGTCGCCTAAGCCCCAGATCATGCCGGCGGTGTCGGGCATCAGCGAGGGCGCGCAGGGCGGCACCACGCCGCTCGTCGGATGCGCCCAGGCGATCACGTCGCGGCCGCCAGTGGGCGCCGGTCCTGCCGGGATGAAGAAGGCGCCGGAGACGGCGATCGGCTCGCCGCCCGGCCCCGTCGAGCGGTACACGACGCGGAAGGCGTTGCCCTTGCCAACCACGCCCGCTCCGCCGCCTTCCAGCGGGTAGACCCTGATGATGGTGCCGGGCTTGCCCGGGATCTCGTCGGGCTTGACGTCATACATGGCGGCGGTCGCCGGGCCACAAAGGCCGAGCAATCCGGCAAGAGCCGCTAGCCTAAGCTTCAAGCCAAATCCGGAACCCTGCATCCCTTGCCCCCGTTGCGGCCATCGATCGACGCCCCCGATGATAGCGTGGCGACGTGACCCGGCAACAACAACCTCAAAGGCGCTGTACGTCCGAGCTTCAGTAGCGGCCATTTCTTTCTTCGAGCTTACGGGGCACAATTGGGCGAACAGCCGGGGAATAGCATGTCATCAGCCGCAAGCACGCTCGACGCCCTCATCAGCCGCGTAGGCGGGATCGCCACGCCCTTCTCCATCGAGCTGCCCGATGGCGAGCAGCGCCAGGTGGGCGAGGGCAAGCCTGAGTTTCATGTGGGCTTGCGCAACGACCGCGCGCTGCGGGCGCTGAAGACGCTGGACGAAGGCGACATCGCCGAGGCCTATCTGCAAGGCCACATCGACCTCGAAGGCGACATGCTGAAGCCTTTCGCGCTCAGGACGCTGCTCGACGACAGTCACCCGCTGGTGGCCGCCTGGCGCTTCGTCCAGCCGCTCTTGTTCGGCCAGGTCTATACCAACAAGCAGGCGATCTCCTCCCACTACAATGCCGACCCCAAGCTGTTCCTGAGCTTCCTCGATCCCGTCTTCCCGGCCTATAGCCAAGGCGTCTACGTCGATGACGATGAGCCGCTCTCCAAGGCACTGGAGCGTAAATTCGACTGGGCGATCGAGAAATGCGAGCTTAAGCCCGGCAAGAAGGTGCTGGAGATCGGCCCGGGCTGGGGCGCCTTCGCCGGCCACGCCCTGCAAGGAGGCGTGGACTTCACCGGCATCACCATCTCCGAGGTGTCCCAGAGCTATCTTAAGTCGAAGCTCGCCAATTTCGGCGATCGCTTCGATATCCTGCTCACCGATTTCCTGGAATACGAGCCCAAGGAGCGGTTCGACGCCATCGCCATCATGGGCGTCATCGAGCACCTGCCCGATTACGAGCTTGTATTGAAGAAGTTCCATCACCTGTTGAAGCCCGGCGGCCTCGTCTTCCTCGACGGCAGCGCGGCGCGCAAGAAATACGAGCTGTCCACCTTCATGGTCCGCCATATTTATCCCGGCAACCACTCCTTCCTGGTGCTCGACGATCTCCTCAACAAGCTCGCGCGCACGAATCTAGAGCTGATGGAGGTGCATAACGACCGGTGGAGCTATTTCCTCACCTTCAAGCAATGGGCGCTCAATCTGGAAGCCAGTAAGGACTATGTGCAGCGGACGTTTGGCGACTTCGAATACCGCAAATTCCGGCTGTATCTCTGGGGCGCGGCCTATGAGTTCCTAACCCGCAACCTCGATTGCTACCGGCTGATTCTCTATAAGCCCAAGGAAGTGGCCTGACGGTTAGCCGCTATTGGCGCCAGAGACGGTACAGCCGCCGTGAGATCGCGCTAAGTTGCGAGTAAGTGGAACCATTTAGGGTTTGGGGCATTAATGCAAATTGGCGTGGGTCTCGGCTCGAGGGCCTAAGGGGCGCGTGGATGGATAGCTTGGCGTATCACGGCCCTATTGCGCCGGCGCCCGTCGTATCTCTTGCCTTGCAGCGAGCGCTCCAGTCGTGGGGCGGATTGCTGGAGTCGTTGCCCGTCGCGATTTCCGCCTGCGACCTCGATGGCTATCTCGTGCAATACAACCGGCGCGCGGCCGAGCTGTGGGGCCAGTCGCCGCCCATTGGCGACCGGGAATATCGCTTTTCCGGCGCCTATGAGCCGAGCGGGGCGCCCCTGTCGCCCAGCGACGCGCCCATGGCGGAGCTGCTCAGGACCGGCCGACCGGTGCGCGACCGCGAGCTGCTCCTCGAGCGGCCGGATGGCGGCCGCATCACCATCCTTGCCAATCTCGATCCTCTGCTCGACGCGCGCGGCAAGCTGGTGGGTGGGGTGTCCTGCTTCCAGGATATCACCGAGAGGAAAGCTGCCGAGGAACGGTTACGCGCCCATGAGCAATGGTACCGCGACCTGCTCGACGCACTGCCCGCCGCCATTTACACCACCGACGCGGAAGGCCGCATCACATTTTGCAACCGGGCTGCCGAGGCGCTTGCCGGCCGGCAGCCGAGCCTTGGCAGCGACGAATGGTGCGTGACTTGGCGGCTCTATTCCGCCGATGGCACCCCTCTCGCCCACGAGAACTGCCCAATGGCCGTGGCCCTTCGAGAGGGCAAGCCCGTCAGGGAAGTGGAGAAGATCGTCGAGCGCCCTGACGGCACGCGAATTCCCGTCATTCCCTATCCGACGCCGCTGCGCGATGCCTCCGGCGCCATCGTGGGCGCCGTCAACATGCTCGTCGACATCACCGAGCGGAAGCGCGCCGAGGAACAAAAGACGCTGCTGCTGCGCGAGCTCGCCCACCGCGTCAACAACACCTTCGCCGTGATCCTGGCCATGGCGCAGCAGAGCCTGCGCACGGCCCCCTCGCCTCAGGTCTTTAGCGAGGCATTCACCGGTCGGCTGCAAGCGCTGGCTAAAGCCCACAATCTGCTGCTCGATGGGGAGTGGGCCGGCGCCGATCTCGGCGATCTTGCGCGCAGCCAAGCCGGGGTCTTCTGTCCCGCCGACAGCGATCGCCTGACCATCGCCGGCCCGCCCGCGAAATTGGGGCCGACACAAGTGATTGCGTTCGGCCTCGTGCTGCACGAGCTGGCCACCAATGCCTGCAAGCATGGGGCGCTTTCTGTCGATACCGGCAGGGTGGAGCTCGGCTGGGATGTCCGGCGCGAGGACGGCGCCGATCACCTCCATCTCACCTGGACCGAGCGCCATGGGCCGGCCGTCGCCCCGCCATCGAGGCAAGGGCTCGGCAGCCGGCTCATCGCGCGTGGGCTGCCCGATGCCGCCATCGATTGGCGCTTCGAGCCAGACGGTGTGGTCTGCACCATCGACCTCCCGCTTGAGGCCGGGCGGCCGACCAACGGAATGGCGCGCCTGCCCTCGGTCGACGGGGGCCACGCCACCGCCAACGGCTTGGCCGGCTGAAGCCTCGCACTTTCCGGCCTTCTCACCGCCCAGTCTTGGCAGTGTCCCTAATTTGGGCGATTATCCCGGACTGAATTTAGGAGCACGGCATGCTCTAGACTGCGACAATGCAGTTGCATTGGTGGCCCAAAATCCAAGTCAGTGGAACGGGGCTCGCTCTCGTGAGCAGCTTCGCGCCAACGTTAGGGATCAGCATTCCCTACTTCATAAGACTAGCTGCCGTTGTCGTCGTCTTGCTTATGATCGTTTGGCCACTTTTAGACTATGCCTTTGATCGGTTTAGATGGGTTAGAAAAATGTGGCTTCTTCTTGGGATGACTGCAGGCGCCCTTCTGTTTGTCGTATGAGCGTCGATGCGCGGACATTGGCGATCAAGTCAGCGGGGCGCTTCTGTCCTTTGGGGCCTTTGGGCATGGCTCACATAGCCTGCTTTGCGGCGTTCAATCCTTTTTTGAGATCGTCGGCATTCATGACCGGCAGTAACTCGATCTCCGCGTTGAGACCCAAAAACAAAGGTTCGACGATACCGGGAATGTCCGATGCGTCTTTCATGTCGAAGAACATCATCGCGCTACGGAAACCGTCCTGCGCAACGAAGTAAGCAGCTTCGGGTTTCAGCTTGCTCATGGTGGTCTCGAGAATCGTACCCAGCGAACCGTCTTTAATTGTTTGATTGCCGGCTTCTGTGGGTATCAGGATTTTAAGCATCATACGCATGGTTACGCCTCCCTCTGGTTCCCGCTAAGCATATAGGAAGCGAGCGCCGGATTCGACATCGCCGTCAACGGCGGCGGATTTCAAACTGAGGCACCACCCAGTTTTGGGTAGTGCCTCAGTTTGAAATTCGGCGCTCTTGACACAGGCTGGAATGTGCTCCTGTCGCATGCCACATTAGGCGCATGGCCGAGCCACAGGTTCAATCGACTCTGACGTGTCCGAGCTGCGGCTATCAGGCGACCGAAACCATGCTCACGGACGCCTGCCAGTACTTCTATGACTGCAAGGGCTGTGGTGCGCTGTTAAAGCCTCTTCCCGGCGACTGTTGCGTTTTCTGCTCTTACGGCTCGGTCCCGTGCCCACCGGTTCAAGGGGCGCGAGCGAGCGGCACCGAGGCTTGCTGCGGTTCGCCGCCGCATGTTGACGCTTCCGCCCCGAAGCCGGGCGGCGCGGTGCCTACAAGCCGAGAATTTCAAACTGAGGCACTACCCAGTTTTGGCGTGACTTGACTTGACCGTGTGTCGCTGGGCTTCATTGGCTCGAGGCTACTCTTCCCAAGGAGGCTGGCCATGTGTGAGCTGTGCCGAAATTCGCTGACCACACTGTCAAGGCGGCGCGTCATGTTGGGCGCCGGGGCGCTTCTAGCCGCAAGCGCGCTGCCCTTCGCCCGCGCCCGTGCCGACCAGCCGGCGTTACAGGGCCCGCCCCCCAATGCCATCAGCCCGGACGCAGCACTCGAGCGGCTGATGCAGGGCAATGGCCGCTACGCTGGGGGGACATCGGAATGCAAGGACTTCTCGGCCGGCCGCGCCGAGCGCGTGCTCGCCCAATACCCCATCGCGGCCGTGCTGAGCTGCTCCGACAGCCGGGTGGCGCCGGAGCTTGCCTTCGACCAGGGGCCTGGCGATGTCTTCGTCGTGCGGGTGGCGGGGAATTTCGTCAACGAGGATGGGCTCGCGAGCCTCGAATATGCGGTGAAGATGCTGGGGGTCCCGCTCATGATGGTGCTCGGCCACTCCAATTGCGGGGCGGTCTCTGCTGCCATCAAGTTGGTGATGGAGCGTGCCGAGCTCCCAGGCCACCTGCCCGAGCTTATCGACTCCATCAAGCCCGCCGTGATCGCGGCGCATGCGCGGCATCCCGGCGATCTCTTGGCGGCCGCGATCGAGGAGAACGTCAAAATCAATGTGAAGCGCATGTATGACGACGTGCCGATCTTGTCCGAAGCGTTAGCGGCCAAGAAGATCGCCGTGGTCGGCGGCGTCTACGACCTTGCCACCGGCAGGGTGGGCCTGCTCTGAATGGCCTCAACCTGATGCAAGACGCACTCACCCGCTGGCGGTCGGAGAAGACCGCGGCCTATCTCTCCACCGCTGTTGCCGCGGCCGAGCCGGATCCGGCCAAGGCCTCCCTCTTCCGCGAGATGGCGCAAGCGGCCGAGGACCAGGCGGGCATCCTGGCGCGAGAGCTCAGCCAGACACCGGTCTTTACGCCCTCGGTCCGCGCGCGCCTCACGGCCTGGCTGATCCACACGCTTGGCCCCCGCGCCATGCGTCCCATCCTCTCGGCCTCGAAGGTGCGCGGCGTCTCGGTCTATAGCGGTCCCGCGCAGCCGCAAGGCCACCCGATGCCGACTTCGGTCGAGGACATCGGGCGCCGCCATCGCGGGCTGGGCGGCGGCACGCTCCGCGCCGCGGTGTTCGGCGTCAATGACGGCCTCGTCTCCAATACCTGTCTCGTCATGGGGGTCGCCGGTGCCGCGGCCGCGCCCAATATCATTCTCCTGACCGGCGTGGCCGGGCTGCTCGCCGGGGCTTTCTCGATGGCGGCCGGCGAGTTCATCTCCATGCTCTCTCAGCGGGAGATGTTCGAGTATCAGATCGCGCAAGAAGCCGACGAGCTCGAGCGCTATCCGGCCGAGGAGGCCGAGGAGCTTGCGCTCATCTATGCAGCGCGCGGCATCCCCATCGACGAGGCCCGCGCGCTCGCCAAGCGCCTCATTGCCGACCCCGCCCAGGCGCTGGATACGCTGGCCCGCGAGGAGCTGGGGCTGAACCCCGACGATCTCGGCTCGCCCGTGGGTGCCGCGCTCTCCTCCTTCGTGGCCTTTGCCTTGGGGGCCACCCTTCCGCTCATCCCTTTTCTGCTGGGGCTCAGCACCTATGGCGTGGCGATCGCCGCGGCCATCTCCGGTGGGGCCCTGTTCGTGGTCGGCGCCGTGCTGAGCCTGTTTTCCGGCAAGGGCGCTTGGTGGGGCGGGTTGCGCATGCTCCTGATCGGCGCCGCCGCCGCCGCCGCGACCTATATGATCGGCTCGCTGTTCAACGTCGCCACCGCCTGAAGCCAAGACTGCCCAAAATCAAGACTGCCGAAAATAGAGGGGTCTGCGGTGAGGCTTGCTTAAGCAAGCGACCACCGCGTCCGTTTTCCTTAAGGCAACCTTCACGGGGGCCGGCGAGAGTCCCCGCAATTCTCGCGGGAGGAGTCCTCGACATGTTCCACCACATCGGCATCGCCACCCTCATCGGCGCGCTCACCCTCGCCACCACGCCAACCTTCGCCTGCACCGGGATCAGCCTCAAAGCCGCCGACGGCGCCGCCATTCGCGGCCGCACGCTGGAGTTCGGCTTCCCGATGCAGTCCAACGTGCTCGTCATCCCGGCGGGCAAAGAGCTCGCCGGCACGCTGCCCGACGGCGGCAAAGGGCTCACCTACACGAGCCGCTACGCTTTTGTCGGCGCCAACGCGCTCGGCCTTCCCGCCATTCTCGATGGCCTCAACGATCAGGGCCTGAGCGTGGGGCTGTTCTACTTCCCGGGCTATGCGAGCTACACGCCCCTCACGCCGGAGAACGCCAAACGCGCCATCGCACCCCAGGATTTCGGCGTCTGGGTGCTGGCCAATTTCGCCACCGTCGATGAGGTGAAGGCTGGCTTGAAGGACATCGTGGTCGTGCCGACGCCGGTCCCTGGTCTGGGCAGCGCGGCAGGTGCGGTCGCCGGCGCGCATTTCTTCATCCAGGACCGAAGTGGCAAGTCGATCGCGGTCGAGCCGGTGGACGGCACGCTGAAGGTGCATGACGCGCCGCTCGGCGTGATGACCAACGCGCCGACCTACGATTGGCACATGGCCAATCTGAACAACTACCTCAACCTCACGGTCAAGGACATCGACCAGGCTAAGGTCGGCCCCGTCACGCTGTCGGCCTTCGGCTCGAGCTCAGGGCTCCACGGGATGCCCGGCGATTTCACCCCGCCCTCGCGCTTCGTGCGCGCGGTGGTGTTCAGCCAGTCGGCCGCACCCAACGCCACTGCCGACGACGCCGTGCTTTCGGCCTTCCACATCCTCAACCAGTTCGACATTCCCGACGGCTCGGTCGAGAACTCCGCCATAGGCAAGCCGGTCAACGAGGTGACGGAATGGACCAGCGTCGCCGACCTCAAGAATTTGCGCTGGTACTATCGGACCCGGCAGGACCAGTCGATCCACATGGTGGATTTGAAGCAGGCCGTCGATGCCGCGCACGGCGAGACGAGGCTGATCAAGATGGAGTCGGAGCAGCCCGTCGCTAACGTGTCCTCGACCTTCATGAGCGGCAAGGCGGCCGAGGCCGCCATACCCAACAAAGAACAGCCAGGCCGTTCGACTCCATAACGGCGCCGCCAAGGAGGACCCCATGTTTCGCCGCATCGGCATCGCCACTCTCATCGCAGCATTCACGCTGGCCACCACGCCCGGCTACGCCTGCACCGGCATCAGCCTGACCGCCAAGGACGGCACCGCGGTCAGAGGCCGCACCATGGAGTTCGGCTATCCGCTGTCGTCCAACGTCATCGTGATCCCGAAGGGTACGCAGATGAGCGGGACGCTGCCCGATGGCGGCAAGGGCATCACCTACACCACGAAATATTCCATGGTCGGCGCCAACGCCGTCGGCCAGACGGTGATCGTCGACGGCCTCAACGACCAGGGCCTTAGCCTCGGGCTGTTCTACTTTCCGGGCTATGCCGTCTACGCCACGCCCACGCCCGAGAACGCTCCGCACGCCATGGCGCCGTTTGAGTTCGGCGCCTGGGTGCTCGGCAATTTTGCCACCGTCGATGAGGTGAAGGCGGGACTGAAGGACGCCGTGCTGGTGCCGACGCCGGCGCCCGGCTTCGGTCAGAGCCCATCGCATTTCTTCCTGCGCGACAAGGCCGGCAAGTCCATCGTCATCGAGCCGCTCGAGGGCCAATTGAAGGTCTTCGACGCCCCGCTCGGCGTGGTGACCAACGCGCCCGCTTACGACTGGCACATGACCAACTTGCGCAACTACGTCAATCTCAGCGTGACCAGCGTGCCACCGCTGGACATGGGCGGCATCAAGCTCTCCCAGCTCGGCCAGGGCGCCGGCATGCATGGGCTGCCCGGCGACTTCACGCCGCCCTCGCGCTTCGTGCGCGCCGTGGCCTTCACCCAGGCCGAGGTGCCTTCGGCCACGGGCGACGAAGCCGTGCTCCAGGCCTTCCACATCCTCAACCAGTTCGACATTCCCGTGGGCTCGGTGCGCGACGCGAGCGACGGCGCGATGGAATCGACCCAATGGACCACCGTGTCCGATCTGCGGAATCTGCGCTGGTATTTCCGCACCTATGACGACGCCACGATCCGCATGGTCGACCTGCGCAAATCCGTCGATGCGGCCAAGGGCGAGATCCGCCAGATCAAGATGGAGTCGAGCCAGCCGATCGTGGATGCCTCCACCATTTTCATCAGCGGCAAGGCGGCCGACGCCGCGCCGTAGGGCTAGCGGCACTTTGCGGCCCGGGTGCCCGGCCGCGCGGCTGCTTCACTTGAAGCTGCTTCCTTGAGTTGAATCGCACGGCCTCGGGGTGCGCCGTTGTCATATAGCTGCGCCTCAGTGGGTCAAGCCTGCTCCCGTCTCGACCGAACTGTCCTCCGTGGGATGGGCCGCCCTTGCTACTCTTTGCCGTCCGAGTTTAGCCAACCGCTGGTTGATTAGGCTGTCCTCCGCGATCAACCCCATAAGCGATACGGCGAGTGCTTCCTCATTGCGGAACGCATCATCCACTTCCTGTTCCGTAACGTACTTCGTCAACTTTTGTGAATGAGCAATTTTGCAGGCGGCCACTTCCCCAAAAGTACCCAGTATAATGCGGGTGACCTCTTCAGCATGTACATCCGGATATTTGTCGCGGTGGTACTTGATCATCTCGACAAGAACCGGTGACTGTGAGTTTATGACAACATAGGGACCTCCAACGTCGTTTGGAGCCCACAATGCAATATGCCATGGGTGTTCGAACTCCTCCGGGTGCCCAAATCTATATTTGGGCACATCTACCGGGACAAGGCGCTCCACCCCAGGTTCGGACCCGTTGTCATTTAGGCGGGTCGTTAGCTCTTTTACCTTGGGGAAGGCCTGCTTTACGCGGCGAGATGCAGTATGGCGGGAGACTAGTGCCTCCTCTTGTTCTCCGGTTTCGCCCCCATTCACGGTTGGCTTAATTCGCGACTGGAAGAATTTGCTGATCCTCCACCTATCGCCGAACCTATCCTGAAGGCGCTTTCGGTACTCCTCATCGTCTATCGAGCCTGAGAGATCACTTCGCGCTTCGTGTATCGCCGCGCGAATTTCGTCGGGCATAGCTTCCGAAAATTTGAGCCCCCAATCCGACAGCGGAATCGCGATTCCCTTATCGCCGTCACCTGTAAAATTGATCCGATTGCGGCTTTGGTCTGGGTGGATTCCCCATTTGGTGCGTGCGTCGAAGTGCTGAGGTTCAAGGATGATTGTCAGATTTTGCTGAACCTTACTTTCGACAATACCAAACCAGCGAAAGTGCGCCTTATTTTGTGTCAGCTCAAACAATTCATCCTTATACCGAACCGCCATGTAGCCCGCCTTCTTTGCATACGAGTGAATTGCGGGGCGCTCTCCCTGCCAGAGATACCACTCAGCGGTAACGCGGTTTCTCGCCAAAGGCACGACTCCCTTTGCAGAAAGACTGCCACCGGCTGCCGTAATGCCATCAAGCCAATGCCGTGCGCCGAGAACCCTCCGGTTATTGGGGCGACGTGCGTCGTCACGTTCCGCGGCGCTTGTCGGCCAGCTATCGCGTTTCTCGCTGCGGAGCTCGACAACCGTGACCTCTACATCCGAGAGATTCCAAAACCTGCTGTTCAGGTAAACCGACAGGCCTTTGATTCCCTGCTCGCCGCCATCGGGATTGCCCAGAACCGTGTCGCGATGATCTTTACCGCCGAGTAGCACCACAACGGTGCCATTCTTCACGAGCCAATCAGGCTTGACCCCGCTCCAGTCGACATCGGTCTGGCTGGAAGCCCAATCAATTGTGTTCGGATCGACGACGCACGATTTGTGATCTCCAACCGAGAACTCGATCAGCTCATATTCGGCCGACGACTCGTTCAAGATAATCTGAATCATCGAGGCGCGGCTGTCCTTGTAACTCAGGACGACTACACCCTCAGGATTCCAGGGGAGCGAAGCTATCTTTGCTCCGACACCGAAGTTGTCGTGAATGCCCCCTATCCTCTTGTCACCAGCGCCGAGTGTGGAAAAGAAGCTAACGAGCTCATGGCGATCCATTCCGCAGCCGTCGTCTGCGATCGTTCGCCGATAGACTCCAAACTTACGTACCGCTTGCCACTCGATGCCCAACTCCACGCGCGTAGCGCTGGCTTCTAGAGAATTCTTAAGTAGCTCTCTCGCCCATTGGTAGGAACCGCACGCCTCGAACATTCGGTTGACGAAGTTCGAGGCGCCGACGATGTCGATCTTTTTTGCCATCGCTCGCACCCGGGTAGTCAACTGGCCATCTGAATTATGATGGAGCATATCGGGGATTTCAACGCGAGCGTGTAGTATTTGCGGCATCCTTCGATTCAAGATCATGCGCTTTGTTCGCGACGCTGCCTTGAAGCAGGTTTGAAACTACTGCTCCGCAGCACTCGTCACGTAGCGCGAATAGACCCAGCCGGACTCCGCGGTCGCGGGGTTGGTCACCCGCACGAAAGCCGCCCTTGCGGCCGATCTCGTGGAGCTTGGTGCCCCCTTCCATCACCCGAATTGTCGTCGCGTCGGATGACGGGGTCTCCCTCGAAGGATACATCGGCCATGCGCACCAAGACGGGTGGGGCTAACCCCCGTCGAGCGTCTGGGCGGCACGCCTAAAAATGTGACGCGCTTTTCTCACCAAATCCTGCTCGATCTGGCTCTTCGACAGACGCGCCGTCGTCCGAAACGAGAAGATGGCGGTTGCGAGCATTTCGCCCCCATCGTCATCGGCGTCCCGCAGCTCGACATAGGCTCGTTCGGACCAGTCGGAATGCCATGCGCCTCTCCGCATAGAGAAAAACCTCGGCGGGCTTGCGCGCGCCGAGGCTGGCAATATCAGGAACGCCGAACAGGCTAGCTGTCGTTTGTTACAGGAATGTCACAGGGTTGGTTCGAGATCGGACCAACCCCAAAGAAGAAGCCCGGCGTGCAGGGGCGCCGGGCTTCCAGACTCAGGCTACTGAGCCTCCCAAAATGGTGCCGGGAAACCTCAGACGGGGGAAACTGGGACGCGTTTCCGGCGACACTCTGAAGGATCAACGCGCGTCCCTAGGAAGGGTTTCAGCCCTTCGACTCCGGCCTACTGCGCGGCCGTTGCCACATAGCGCGAATAGACCCAGCCGGTCTCCGCGGTCGCGGGGTTGGTCACCTGCACCCAGCCGCCTTTGCGGCCGATCTCGTGGAGCTTGGTGCCCCCGTCCATCACGCGCACCGTCGTCGCATTGGATGACGGGCTCTCCCGCACATTGGCGGACACCGTCAGCTCGACCCATTCCGGCGCGGGGGGTCCCCCGACGGCGCCGCTCGCGCTCGGCGCGACGGCGACGGGCATGCCCGCTGCCGGCTCGGCCGGGCTCGTCTGCTCGGGAGCAGCGCTCTCCAACGACGCGGGCTGTACACCCGCTATGACGGGCGGCGGGTCGCTGTCGGGGTCTGCCGCCTTTGCCGCCATCTTCAGCTCGGCGAGCTTGGACTCCGCTCCCTGCGCCCCAAGTGCTGCTGCCCGCTCGTACCAGGCTTGCGCCTGCTCGGGCTCCGGCTTGATGCCTTGCGCGCCGATCTTCTCGATAAAGCCCGGGTCGTAGGTGAGCCCCAGCGCCAGCGCCGCCTCGCCACTGCCGGCTTCCGCCGCGCGCTGGAAATAGGCGCGCGCGCCGGGAAAATAGCCGACGTCGACCATCTTGTTCCCATGCGCGATCAGGTCGGCGATCAGCGCGCTCTCCTGCGGCCGGAGCACCAGCGCGGATTTGGGGTCGGGGGCGATGGTCAGTGCGGTGTTGGTGCTGGCGATGATCCTGCCGTCCGGCGTGACGAGCCCGAGTTTGAGCTTGGCCACCCCGCTCGCCGTGTCGGGCAGTGCGAGGTTCAGGTCGCCGATCTCGTCGGCCCGGAGGCTCCATTCCGTCTGCCCATAGGGGCGACCGGCGGAGAAGGTCGAGCCGGCGGGAAGCCCGCTGACGGTGATGATGCTGCGGGCGGGCAGGGCGTCGGTGCCGTCGAGCGCTACGGGGAAAGCGACCTCCTTGCCAGCCTCTGCCTCCAGCGTTGCAGGTGCCGTGAGTGCGACGGCCGGAACCTCCACGTCCTGCTTGGGCAGAATCGTGGCGGGCGCGAGCGTGGCCATCACCGAGGCCTGCTCGAGCGCGGAAGGTCCACCGTCATGGGGTGGGACCGTGGTCGTCCACGGCGTGGCGATCATGCCGAGCCAGACCATGGCGCCGAGCGTGACGCTGGGGACGAGCGCGATGAGGATCAGCACGACCACAAGCGTGCGCATGCCCCATGCGTCGCGTGCCGGCAGCCCGAACATCGGCGACTGCGGCGCCTGCACATCGAGGCGAGCGTCGGGGGGAGCTGCCGGTGTGTCGGGCGCAAAGCGCCGCGCCATGAGCGAAGGCGTCAGCTCCTCCGCTGCCGGCAGATGGCCATTGGCTTCCGCCTTCAAGCGCTCGGTCAGGCTCCGGGGCGGGGGAAGGTCGTCAGGACTGCGCTCGGATTGATCCATGGCACTCTCCAACGCGGGTGTAGCGAGCGGGTCGTCCGCTCTTCAACGAAAGCGCATCAATTGCTGTGCCGGCCCTTGCTCCATTCCAGATACGCGCGGAACAGATTGGCGCGGTCGGCGTCGGAAGCCGGCGCTGCGTTGGCTTCCGCGTTCTGGGCCAAGAAGGCCTCGAAATTCCCTTTGGCTGCTGTCTGGCCGGCCGCCTTGGCGCGATCGATAAAGGCTTGCGCCAGCGGTGAGCGGTGCCAGCCTTCCAGCGTCGCGGCGAAATTGACCTCGCGCCATTTCGGGTTGCGCGGGGGCGCGAAGAACTGGTCAAACTTGCCGAAGAAAGCGTCGACGAATTTGCTTAAGCGCTGGTAGCGGGCGCCATCCTGCGGCCAGTTGAACGCGACAAGCACGGTGCACACCGCCACGGTGTCCACGCGGGCGCCGTCGGCGATCAGCGCCGGGTAATCGTCATGGCTGAGCGTCGCCGGGTAGTAGTCGTTCTCCAGATCCTTGGCGTAGGGGATCGGCAAGAGCTTCAGGCCATGCGCGTCCTTGAGCGTCGCGAGCCCCGACATCGGCTTGGCTCCGAGGATGAGTGCCGCGGCGATCTCGCCCGATTGCAGCTTCAGGATCGCGTCGGCATCACCGAGATGCACCACCTGCACAGTGATGCCGAACGCCTCGAAGATCAGATGCGCGGTGATGTCGGTGCCGCTTCCCTCGTCGCCGAAATTCACCTTCTTGCCGTCGAGCTGCTTGATGTCGGTGATGTCGGGCCGGGCGAGGATATGGATCTCCTCGGTGAACAGCTTGGCGATATAGGTGATCTGGTTGACGAAGTTGGAGCCGAGCTCGCCGCTCTTGGCGAAATATCGGAGGATGTTGGCTTGGGTGATGCCCATGTCGACGCCGCGCAGGAACATCACGTCCCTGACATTCTGGGCGGCGCCCTTGCCCACCATGGGCAGGATGCGCAAGTTCTCGCCGTCGTCGAGAACGGCCGCGATGTCGGCGGCGATCTCCAGGTCCGTGCCGTTGGGTCGTCCGGCCATGATGGTGACGACGTTCTCGTTCAGCCGCGAACGATAGCTCTCCTGCGCGCTCTTGACCGGAGCCGGCGCTTCGGCCTTGGCATCGCTCTTAGAGCGCGGCGTGGCCGAAGCCGCGCCGGCGAGCAAGCACAGACCGAGCGCGAGGGCGATACGCATGACTTCCCTCCACGACGCAAACACACGCGACATCACTCATTCGTAGGGCGTCGGCAAACCGCCGGAAAACCCCACAAATCACCGCAAATACCGACAAATCGCCGGGAAAATCCGCATTCCCGAATGGGCGGCGCGACCCAGCGGTCACGAATGGTGCTAGTCCCTCTAGCCCTCCAATGAAGCGTGATATTTTACCAACTGTCAAGTTTTAGCGGTAATAGCACGTTAATAACACAGTTGTGCCATAAAGTTGCTTGGAATTCCGCGATCGTGGCAAGATTAAGGGCCCTCTCTGGCTGGCGATCATGGCGACGAGATCCAATGATTACATGTAAGCCGCCGAATGAATTCATGTTCAAGATCGCCAAATCGGGCTAAGCGCTTGGAGCGAAATGGAAACATCTTCGCGCTGTCCGTAAAGCGCCATGGTCCGTCTCCGAGCTCCCAACGGGGCGAGCGACAGCCCTCGCCCCCAACGGAACCCCTTGGCCGGAAACGCGTTTTCCCTTCCGTTCCACGCTAAGCCGAAGGCCGAGCCTGGACCGAACCTTTGGGAGCCCAGGCGAGAAATGCCAGCCGGGCCAAAGGCTTCGGGCCCATTGGCGTGCCGCAAGGACCGACATGTCGCCACGCTTGCCGCTTCCGCTTTTCACCTCGAGCTCGGATGCGCGGGTGGCAAGCCTGCAAGGGCTCCTCATCGCCGCCATCGTCATCACCGCGCTCTATGTCGGCCGCGAGGTCCTGCTGCCGCTCGCGCTCGCCATCCTGCTGAGCTTCGTGCTCACGCCCGCGCTCCTGCTCTTGCGGCGGCTTAAGGTTCCGCGCGTGCTGGGCGTAGGCATCGTCGTCACCTTCGCCTTCGGCATCATCTTCGGGCTCGGCTGGATGATGTCGCAACAGGCGAGCGAGCTTGTCGGGGAGCTGCCGCGATACCAGACTGTGCTCGCCGGCAAGGTGGCGGGGCTTCGCAGGTCGGCAG
>PLBV01000127.1 GCA_003135455.1 Hyphomicrobiales bacterium
AGATTGACCTTCACCTTGTTGGCGATGCCGCCATGGACGAGCGCCTCGTTCAGCGACTTGTAGGCGTCCTTCAGCCCCGTATATTTGCCCACCACGGCGACGGTCACCTCGCCGTCGGGATCGGCGATGGTCTCTGCGATCTGCCGCCACCGCTCGAGATCGGGCGGCGGCGCATTGGTAATGCCGAAGGCGGCGAGCACTTCGCGGTCGAGCCCCTCGGCGTGATAGGCGCCAGGCACCTCATAGATGCTTGCTACGTCGAGCGCCTGGATCACCGCCTCGGGGCGCACATTGCAGAAGAGGGCGATCTTGCGCCGCTCGTCGCGCGGCAGCGGCCGGTCGGTGCGGCAGAGCAGCACGTCGGGCTGGATGCCGATGGAGCGCAGCTCCTTGACCGAGTGCTGAGTGGGCTTGGTCTTCAGCTCGCCCGCGCTCGGGATGTAGGGCACGAGCGTCAGATGGATGAACACCGAATGGGCCCGCGGCAGCTCATTGCCGAGCTGGCGGATCGCCTCGAAGAAGGGCAGACCCTCGATGTCGCCGACGGTGCCGCCGATCTCGCACAGCACGAAATCGACGCCCTCATTGCCGGCGGTGATGAAGCTCTTGATGGCATCGGTGACGTGCGGGATCACCTGGACGGTGGAGCCGAGATAATCCCCTCGCCGCTCCTTTGCGATGATCTCCTGATAGATGCGCCCAGTGGTGATGTTGTCGGCCTGGCTCGCCGGCCGGCCGGTGAAACGCTCGTAATGGCCGAGGTCGAGNNTCGAGATCGGTCTCGGCGCCGTCATCGGTGACGAAGACCTCGCCATGCTGATAGGGGCTCATGGTCCCCGGATCGACATTGAGATAGGGGTCGAGCTTGCGCAAGCGCACGCTATAGCCGCGTGCTTGCAAGAGCGCGCCAAGCGCCGCCGAAGCGAGACCCTTGCCCAAGGAGGAGACCACGCCGCCGGTAATGAAGATGTACCGCGCCATGGGCCTCGACACTACACCGAAAGGCGGGTGAGTCGGTAGCCTAAAGGTGAGGCTACCTCGGCTTGCCGGTGGAGGCTGTGGTTAAGCCGCCTTTACTGGGATTGGGGCGCTTGCGGAGCGGCCGGTGCGGCGGGAGCTTGCGGTGCGGGCGCCACCGGCAACTGCAGATTAGGCAGACCGTTTTCCGAGGGCGAGGAGCCTGCCGGGGTCAGCACCGAGGTGGGCGTGCTCTGATGGCTCGCCAGAAGCGACAGCGCGAGGCTGGTGGCGAAGAAGCACGCCGCGAGCACGGCGGTGGTCTTGGTCAGTGCGTTGCCGGCGCTGCGACCAGTCATGAAGCCGCCGCCACCGCCGATGCCAAGGGCGCCGCCTTCGGAGCGTTGCAGCAGCACGACGCCGACGAGGGCCGCCGCGACCATGACATGAATGACGAGAAGCACTGTGGTCATCGTGTGGCCTTAGGTTTTGCTGGCGCCGTCTTATCCTGATCCGCCAGGGCTTGGCTAGGGTTGGCGGAAGGTGCGGGCGAGGCAGGCGTCGTGGGCTTGCGGTCGGGCAGAGGCACCTCGCCAGCAGGCGGCGGAGCCTTGGCCTTGGCGATGCCGCCGCCCCGGCAGCGGAACTCGATCTGCTCCTCGATGCTCAAGAACCGCCTTACCTGCTCGATCTCGGTCTCGTTCAGATGCGTCTTGACCCAGTCGGGGCCCTGGTCGAGCGCCACCTGCATCTCCTTGGTGAGGAGCTGCCTGCGCTGGGCCTGCAAGCCGGCGCAGCTGTCCTTGTCGAGCGGCTCTCCAACCACGCTTATGGCGGCAAGCGGGCTCACAGCCGCAACAAGCACCAAGATTGCGCTGAGACGCTCGATCGACATCATGGCCCCGCCGAAGCGACCTCCCTCCCTATAATGAGGCTGCCGCAGCATGGCGAAGTTCGCGGCCCTTGCCAACCTCCAGCGGTAAAGTTTTGCCCCGCATCAAGCGTTTGTTTCGGCGTAAGTGCTCAAAATGCCATAGAAATCGCTGGCCTTTAGGCTCGCGCCCCCGACCAGCGCGCCGTTGACCTCGGCAACCGAAAGGAACTCGCTGGCGTTAGCGGGCTTCACCGAGCCTCCATAGAGAATGCGCACATCGCTCCCCTCGGCCTCGCCCAGTCGCTGCTTGAGCCCGGCGCGGATGAAGCCATGCACTTGCCCCACATCGTCGGCGCTTGGCGTGAGCCCGGTGCCGATTGCCCAGACGGGCTCATAGGCGATCACAATATTGGCGGCGGCTGCCGATGGCGGCACCGAGCCAGCCAGCTGGCGGCCAACCACGTCCAAGGTCGCGCCTCCCCGCCGCTCGGCTTCCGTCTCGCCGATGCAAATGATTGCCGTAAGGCCGGCGCGATGGGCGGCGGCGGCCTTGGCATTGACCAGGGCATCGGTCTCGCCATGGTCGGCGCGGCGCTCCGAATGGCCGACGATGATGGCTTCCGCGCCCGCATCGGCCAGCATCTCGGCGGAGAGGTCGCCGGTATGGGCACCTGACGGCAAAGGGTGGCAGTCCTGGGCGCCGAGGGCGACCGCGCTGCCCATCAGCACCTCCCGGGCGAGGGAAAGGAGCGTCGCGGGTGGGCAGACCATGATGTCGGTTGCCACGGGGTCGCGGTTGAGGCGTTCGAGCAGCGAGCTCAACTCGCCAAGCGATGCGCCGAGCCCGTTCATTTTCCAATTGCCGGCGACCAGCGGTCTGATGCCTTTCACCTCATCCCCCTTCAATGCAAGGCCTTGCGGGAGCCTCCACTGAGGCTTTTCAGGCTCTTCGCCCAAGGGCTTGGCCTTGCAAGCCCCGCCTTGCCGCCCCGCATCTTGCTACCTATGATGCGCGCGCCCGCGCCAAGGCTCTCTCAAGCTTGGGCTGCCGGCGCGGCGAATGCAAACATCGAATGGAAGGTTCTAAGACGTGGCACTCGACACTTTGCGCAAAGGGGCAGGACGCCTAATCGGCATGATCCTGATGGGCCTCCTGGTCATCAGCTTCGGCGTCTGGGGCATCGCCGACATTTTCCGCGGCTATGGCCATCAGACGCTGATCAGCGTCGGCGATGTCGAGATCTCCGCGCCGGATTATCTCCGCGCACAACGGGAAATGCTGCACAGCATGAGCACAGAGGCCGGCCGCAGCCTGTCCTTGCAGGAGGCCCGCCAGGCGGGGCTCGACTCCCGCGTGATCCAGCGGCTGGTCGCAAGCGCCGCCGTCGATACCCACGCCCACGACCTCAAGCTCGGCATCAGCGAGGCTGCCCTGCTGGACGAGATCATGAGCGAACCGAACCTGAAGGACCCGGCGGGCAATTTCAGCCCGATCGCCTTCCAGCAGCTCCTGCGCAATATTGGCTTGAGCGAGCAGGGGTTCGTTGACGAACAGCGCGAGCGGAGCCTCCGTCGCCAGCTGATCGGGACAGTCAGCAAGACGGTGAGCACGCCGCAGATTCTGCTCACCGCGCTCAACCGCTACAACGACGAGACCCGCTCGCTCCTCTATGTGATCGTGTCGAAGACCGCGGGCGGGTCTACGCCAGAGCCGACCGAGGAAGACCTGAAGCGCTTCTTCGACAATCACCACGCCAAATTTACTCAAGGCGAGACCCGCAAGATCGGCGTGCTGGCGGTGACGCCCGAAACCGTCAAGGATGAGGTGAAGATCAGCGAGGACGACATCAAGGCCGCCTATGAGGCTGGCAAGGACAAGCTCGGCCAGCCCGAGCGCCGGCACGTGCAGCAGATCTCCTTCGCCGACAAGGCGGCGGCTGAGGCCGCCTATCAGAAGATCCAGTCGGGCACCGACTTTGCCGCCGTGGCCAAAGAGCAAGGCTTGAGCGACACCGACATCGATCTCGGCACGATGAAGCTCCAGGACCTTGCCGACCCCGCCGTCGCCGATGCCGCCTTCAAGTTGGAGGCGAACACGGTGAGTGAGCCGGTCGACGGCAAGCTCGGCACCGTGTTGTTGCGCGTGACCGCGATCGAGCCCGGCAAGGTTCCGAGCTACGAGGAGGCCAAGGCCGAGGTGGAGAAGGGCATCCTCAAGGAGCGCGCCGAGGGCGTGATACTCGACCTGCACGACCGCATCGAAGACCAGCGCGCCTCGGGCGCCAAGCTGTCGGAGGTCGCCCTGAAGCTCAAGCTTCCCTATCAGGTCGTCGACCAGGTCGATCGGCGGGGCAAGGGACCGGACGGCGCAGATGTGCCGCTGGCGGGCAAGTCGGACCTGCTCGATGCGGCCTTCTCTACCGATGTGGGCGTCGAGAACGACCCGCTCGACAACAAGGATGGCGGCTTCGTCTGGTACGACTTGCTGGGCGTCGCTCCGCAACAGCTGAAGCCGTTCGAGCAGGTCAAGGACGAGGTTACCAAGGACTGGCGCCAGGACACCGAGCGGGACCGCTTGGCCAAATACACCGACGGCCTGGTGCAGAATTTGAAGGACGGCAAAACGCTCGAGGATCTCGCCAAGGAGCTCAATACCGAGGTCACGACGTCGGAGCCCCTGAAGCGGGCCGGTATGACGGTCAACGTGCTGCCGCCGGCCGTGGCGCAGGCCTTTACCTTGCCGCAGGGCGGGTATGGCTCGGCGCCCAGCGGCATCGATGAGGGCCGGATCGTGTTCCAGGTGGACAAGGTCAACCCGCCTGCCGACCTCCCGGTCCCCGCGGCCGAGGAGCTGAAGCGGCAGCTCAATGTGTTTCTGAGCGACGATATGGTGGCGGAATATTTCGTGGCGCTGGAAGACCGTTACGGCGTCACCATCAACCAGGCGGCGCTGGCCAAGCTTGTCGGCGGCGACCAGCAATGAGCGCCTCGCCGGCGGCTGCCGTCACGCCGCTCCGCGAGCGAGGCGCCACCGTCCTCATCGAGCCGGACTTCGCAAGCTTTGCGCGGGTGTATGACGAGGGCACGCCGCAAGTCGCCTGGACACGGCTCGTCGCCGATCTGGAGACACCGGTGTCGGCGATGCTCAAGCTCGCCCATGAGCGCCCGAACAGCTTCCTGCTGGAGTCGGTCGAAGGGGGCGCCGCACGTGGCCGCTACTCCATCATCGGCTGTGAGCCCGATCTGATCTGGCGTGCCGATGGGAACAAGGCCGAATTGAACCGGGCGCCGCAGTCCGATCATGACGCCTTCGCTCCCTCGCCGCACCCCACGCTGCAATCGCTCCGCGCGCTCTTGGCGGAATCGGCGATTGCGCTGCCGCTGGAGCTGCCCCCCATGGCCGCCGGCATTTTCGGCTATATGGGCTACGACACGGTGCGGCTGATCGAGGACTTGCCGACGGCCGCGCCCGATGCGCTGGCGCTCCCCCACAGCATCCTGGTCCGGCCGACGCTGATCGTGATTTTCGACACGGTGAAGGATGAGATGACGGTGGTGACGCCGGTCAGACCCGCCCCAGGTGTCAGCGCCAAGGCGGCCTATGCGCGCGCGACCGACCGGCTCAACGTGGTGGTCGAGCGGCTCGACCAGCCCCTGCCCCATGCCGCCGATATCGATCCGAGCGCCACACATCCGGAGCTGAAGCCTTCCAGCACGCCCGAGGCCTATATGGCCAAGGTCGCCCGCGCCAAGGAGTACATCGCTGCCGGCGACGTCTTCCAGGTGGTGCTCAGCCAGCGCTTCGAGGCGCCGTTCACGCTGCCCTCCTTCGCGCTTTACCGGGCGCTGAGAAGGGTCAACCCCTCCCCTTTCCTTTATTATCTCAATTTCGGCGGCTTCGCCGTGGTGGGCTCCAGCCCCGAGATCCTGGTGCGGGTGCGCGACGGCAAGGTCACCATTCGCCCCATCGCCGGCACGCGCCGCCGCGGCGCCACGCCGGAAGAGGACAAGGCGCTCGCCGCCGAGCTGCTCGCCGACGCCAAGGAGCGCGCCGAGCACCTGATGCTGCTCGATCTCGGCCGCAACGATGTGGGACGCGTGGCGGAGGTCGGGAGCGTGCGCGTCACCGATAGCTTCTTCCTCGAATATTACAGCCAGGTGATGCACATCGTGTCGAATGTGGAGGGGACGCTCGACCCCCGCTTCGACGCCATCGACGCGCTGATGGCGGGCTTCCCCGCCGGCACCGTGTCGGGGGCGCCCAAGGTGCGCGCCATGGAGATCATCGACGAGCTGGAAGACGGGCGGCGCGGGATCTATGCCGGCTGCGTCGGCTATTTCTCGGCCAATGGCGAGATGGACTCTTGCATCGTGCTCAGGACCTCGGTGGTGAAGGACGGCACCATGTATGTGCAGGCGGGCGCCGGCGTCGTCGCCGACTCCGTGCCTGAGCGCGAGCAGGCCGAATGCGTGGAGAAGGCCAAGGCCCTGTTCAAGGCCGCCGAGGAGGCGGTTCGCTTCTCGGCCCGCGCCAAACGGGGCCAGTAGGCGAGGGCCGGATACCCCCATGCTGACGCTCTGCCTCTTGCGTCACGCCAAATCGAGCTGGCAAAGCCCGACGCTGCCGGACCGCGACCGGCCGCTCGCCTCCCGCGGGCGCGCCGAGGCCCCACTCATGGGCCGGGCCATGGCCGAGCGAGGGCTCGTGCCTCAGCTCGTGCTCTGCTCGTCGGCGCGGCGGACGCGCGACACCCTTGATCTGGTGCTGCCGGAGCTGAAGGTCACGCCGAAGGTGATCTATGAGGACAGCCTCTATCATGCGAGCTCGGCGGCGATGCTGGAGATGCTGCAGGGCATCTCCACCTCAGGCGTTGGCCAGGTCCTGCTCGTCGGCCACAACCCCGAGCTTCACGCGCTTTCGCTTGATCTCATCGGCTCCGGGCCGAAGCATATGCGCGAGCGGCTGGCGGAGAAGCTCCCGACCGCCGGGCTGGTGGTGATTATTTTCCTCGCCAGCGCATGGAAGGACGTTGTGGTGAATAGCGGGGAGCTCAAGCTGTTCCTGACGCCCAGGCTTGCGGAGGAGGACTAGACTAGCGGCGTCTTTTGTCATACCCGCGCTAACCGGGCCTCCAGTAACCAGCGGCCTTCGTAAAGCCGGCCACCGGGCCTACTGGTTCGCCGGGTCAATCCTCGGGTTAAGCCCGAGGACAGGTCCGGCGATGACAGGAAGTAAGGCCCCGCGTCGGTGAGGCGCCGACCTTGACGGGGCACCGCCCTCAAGGGTAACACCAGACCATGCTGACGCTCATCGATAATTACGACAGCTTCACCTATAACCTCGTTCATTTCCTTGGCGAATTGGGCGCGCCCACCCGTGTCTACCGCAACGACAAGGTCACGGTGGACGAGGTGCTGGCTGAAGGACCGGAGGCCATCGTGCTATCGCCGGGCCCTTGCGACCCCGACCGCGCCGGCATTTGTTTGGAGCTGATTGCCCGCGCCGGCGCGGAAGTTCCGATCTTGGGCGTCTGCCTCGGCCATCAGGCGATCGGCCAAGTCTATGGCGGCCGCATCGTGCGCGCACCCACGCTGATGCACGGCAAGCTTTCCAAGGTGCATCACACGGGCAAAGGCGTCTTTGCCGGCATCCCGCAGGATTTCGCCGCCACCCGCTACCATTCGCTCATCATCGAGCGTGCCTCCCTCCCCGAGGCGCTGGAGATCACGGCGGAGACGACCGACGGCGTGATCATGGGCGTGCAGCACAAGCGCTATCCGGTGCATGGCGTGCAGTTCCATCCCGAGAGCATTGCCTCGGAGCACGGCCATCGGCTGCTCGCCAACTTCCTCGATCTCGCCCGCGTCGGCCGGCGCGCCAAGGAAGCGTCCCCCCGAGAAGCCGTCGGTGTCCTCTAACCCGGTGCTTGCAGGGACGGCAACGCATCCCGACCTGCGCGGGGCCATCGCCAAGGTCGCTGCCGGCGAGACCCTCAACCAGGATGAATCAGCGGATGCCTTCGAGCTGATGATGTCGGGCGCGGCGACGCAGGCGCAAATGGGCGCGCTGCTCATGGGGCTCCACGTGCGCGGCGAGACCGTGGACGAGATCGCGGGCGCGGCACGTGCCATGCGGGCGCGGGTTCTGGCCGTTCGGGCGCCGGAAGGGGCCATCGACACCTGCGGCACCGGCGGCGATGCCAAGGGTACTCACAATATCTCCACCTGCGCCGCCTTCGTGGTGGCGGGCGCCGGCGTTCCCGTCGCCAAGCACGGCAACCGCTTGATCTCCTCGCGGTCGGGCTCCGCGGACGTGCTCACCGCGCTCGGCGTCAACATCGAGTGCACGCCTGCGACGATCGAGCGCTCTATCGCGCAATGCGGGCTCGGCTTCATGTTCGCGCCAGCCCATCATGCCGCCATGCGCCATGTGGCGTCGGTGCGCACCGAGCTCGGCACGCGCACCATCTTCAATTTGCTCGGGCCGCTCGCCAATCCGGCGGGCACCAAATATCAAGTCGTCGGCGTCTTCAGCGAAAAATGGGTGGAACCGCTCGCCCATGTGCTCGGTCTGTTGGGCGCAAAGCGGGCCTGGGTCGTGCACGGCTCCGATGGGTTGGACGAGTTGACCACAACCGGCATCAGCCATGTCGCGGTGCTCGACGCAGGCCACGTCAAGACCTTCAACATCTCCCCCCGGAATGCCGGACTGCCCGAGGCAAGCCTCAAGGACCTCACCGGCGGCGATGCGGTCGAGAACGCCGCCCATATTCGTGCCGTGCTGCAAGGAATGAAGGGACCGTTTCGGGATATCGTGCTTCTAAATGCGGCGGCGGGATTGCTCGTTGCGGGTAAGGCTGCATCGCTGCGCGAGGGCGTAGCACTCGCGGCTCAGTCCATCGATAGCGGCAAGGCTAGGTCCGTCCTCGACGCCCTGGTCGAGCTCAGCCATGATAAGTCTTAAGCCCATGGCAGAGGTGCTCGACAAGATCATCACCTATAAGCGGCGGGAGGTGGAAGCCGCCAAGGCTAGCCTTCCCGCTTCCGCCTTGCGTGCCCGCGCCGAGGCAGCGCCCCCGGTGCGGCCATTCGCCGAAGCGCTACGCGCTTGTGTAGCGCGGCGCGAATTCGCGCTCATCGCCGAGGTCAAAAAGGCGAGCCCCTCCAAAGGCTTGATCCGCGCCGATTTCGATCCGGCCGCCTTGGCGCAGGCTTATGAAGCGGGCGGCGCCACCTGTCTTTCGGTGCTGACCGATGCCCCCTCCTTCCAGGGCCGGCCCGAATTTCTGACTGAGGCCCGCGCGGCCACCGGGCTGCCTGCTCTGCGCAAGGACTTTATGCTCGACGCCTATCAGGTGCTGGAGGCGCGGGCCTGGGGGGCCGACTGCATCCTCATCATCATGGCCGCGGTCGACGATGCGACGGCGCAGGATTTGACGCGAGCCGCCCGCGATCTCGGCATGGATGTGCTGGTCGAAATCCATGATGAGGCCGAGCTCGATCGCGCGCTCGTGCTCGATACACAGCTCATCGGCATCAACAACCGGGATCTCAAGACTTTCGAGACGAGCCTCGGCACCACCATGCGGCTTGCGCCTTGGGTGCCGGAGGAGCGCCTGGTGATCGCCGAGAGCGGCATCTCCACCTACACCGATCTCGCCGCGCTCTCCACCTATGGCGTCTCGGCCTTCCTGGTGGGCGAGAGCCTGATGCGGCAGGAGGACGTGGCGGCGGCCACATGTGCGCTGCTCACCGGCTCGTTGGCACAGCAGCAGGCGGCGGAGCAATGACGGCCGGGCGGCTCAGCCATCTCAACGACAAGGGCGAAGCGCGCATGGTCGACGTCTCGGCCAAGGACGCGACGGAGCGGCGCGCGGTGGCCGAGGGCTTTATCGCCATGGCGCCCGCGACGCTCGATCTCATCCTCGCCGGCGAGGCTCCCAAGGGCGACGTGCTCGCCACCGCCCGCATCGCCGGCATCATGGCGGCGAAGCGCACCCATGAGCTGATTCCGCTCTGCCATCCTTTGCCGCTTACGCAGGTGACCGTGGATTTCACCCCGTCGCGTGATCCAGCGGGTTTGCGCGTCGAGGCGACCGCCAAGGTGGACGCCAAGACCGGGGTGGAGATGGAGGCGCTGACGGCGGTCTCGATCGCCTGCCTCACCATCTACGACATGTGCAAGGCGGTGGACCGCGCCATGTCGTTCTCCGGCATCCGCCTGGTGCAGAAGACCGGCGGCCGCTCCGGCGCCTTCAAGGCGGAGCCGGTGCGGCGCTCGCGCTAGATGCTCATGGCGCTTCTGACCGTCGCTGAAGCCCTGGCCCGCGTCACCGACGGGCTCGTCCCGCTCGACGCCGAGGCCCTGCCCCTCGACCAGGCGGCGGGGCGGGTGCTTGCCTGTGAAATGGCCGCCCGCCTCACCCAGCCTCCGTTCGATGCGTCCGCCATGGACGGCTATGCGGTTCGCGCCGCAGACGTGGCGTCGCTCCCGGCCAGGCTCCGGCTGATCGGCGAATCGGCCGCGGGTCACCGCTTTGGCCGCGTGGTCGAGCCCGGCGCCGCGGTGCGTATCTTCACCGGCGCCCCGGTGCCTGAAGGCGCAGACACCATCGTCATCCAGGAGGACGCCGAAGAGTCCGATGGCGTGGTCCTGGTGCGGGAGGCCGCGCCCGGGCGGCACATCCGGCCGCGCGGGCAGGACTTCAGCGAAGGCCAAGTGCTGCTGCGTGCAGGCAGACGCCTCGGTTCACGCGAGCTGATGCTCGCCGCTTCGATGAATTATCCCGAGCTGCTGGTGCGCCGCCGGCCCAAGGTGGCGCTGCTTGCCACCGGCGATGAGGTGGTGCCGCCGGGCTCGGAGCTTGCGGCCGATCAGATCGTCTCCTCGGTCCCTTATGGGCTAGCAGCGCTGATCGCGGCGGAAGGCTGTGAGGCCATGAGCCTTGGCATTGCCAAGGACGATACGGAGAGCCTCGTCACGCTCGCCCGTTCCGGTCGCGCCGCTGATATCCTCATCACCATTGGCGGCGCCTCGGTCGGTGCGCGGGACCTGGTGAGCAGCGCTCTCCGCGGCGAAGGGCTCGAGCTCGACTTTTGGAAGATCGCCATGCGGCCCGGTAAGCCGCTCCTCTATGGCAAGCTCGGGCATCAACGGGTGCTCGGCCTCCCCGGCAACCCGGTCTCGGCGCTCGTCTGTGCCCATGTGTTCCTGGTGCCCATGCTGCGGAAGCTGCTCGGCCTTGCCGAGCGGGCACAGCCATCGCCCGAGGCCCTGCTTGCCGAGGATTTGGAGGCCAACGGCCCGCGGGAGCATTACATGCGCGCGGTTTCGGAGTGGACGGCGGAGGGGAAAAGGCGGGTCAAACCCCTGCCCTCCCAGGATTCTTCGCTCATGGCGGCTTTCGCCGAGGCCGACTGCCTCATCGTGCGTCCGCCCCACGTGCCCGCGCTCTCCCAGGGGCAGCGGGTGCGGATCATCCCGCTCGACGATTGAGCGGAGGGACCGGCTAAAGTTAAGCGCTCAGCAACGCGAATCGCGTGAAAGGTCGCTTTAGCCTCCTCGATCCCCTGGATATAGCGCCTAACGGGCTTGCGGAACACAACTAGAACAGATAAACTGTTCATGATTTGTACAAACGGGCGGCCGCGCGGACGACCACCGCTGAAGGGACCAGATGCTGACCAGCAAGCAAAAAGAGCTCCTCATGTTCATCCATGAGCGGTTGAAGGAAACCGGCGTGCCACCGTCCTTCGACGAGATGAAGGAGGCGCTGGACCTCAAGTCGAAATCCGGCATTCACCGCCTGATCACCGCGCTCGAGGAGCGCGGCTTCGTGCGCCGTCTGCCTCACCGGGCGCGCGCCATGGAGATCGTGCGCCTGCCTGACTCCGTGCCTCAATCCTTCGGCCATGGACGCTCCCGCGGCTTCTCGCCGAGCGTGATCGAGGGGAGCTTGGGCCGCGTGCCGCAGGTGGCGGAAGGCGAGAGCCTGCCGCAGACGGTGAGCGTGCCGGTCATGGGCCGCATCGCCGCGGGCGTCCCCGCCGAGGCGATCCAGACGCGTATGGCCACCATCGAGGTGCCGCCCGAGCTGCTCACCAAGGGCGAGCATTTCGCCCTTGAGGTCAAAGGCGATTCGATGATCGAGGCCGGCATCCTCGAGGGAGACACCATCATCCTCCGCAAATGCGACGATGCCAGCAACGGGGACATCGTGGTGGCGCTGGTGGATGAGGAGGAGGCGACCTTGAAACGGCTCCGGCGCCGCGGCGATTCGATTGCGCTCGAGGCCGCCAACCCCGCTTATGAGACGCGTATCTTCGGCCCGGACCGGGTGCGGGTGCAGGGTCGCCTTGTCGGGCTCATCCGCCGCTATTAGAGGCTTTTCTCTCTTTCTGTTGTTATCGCCCGGCTTGACCGGGCGATCTAGTAACCCGAGCGTCCAGGTCATCGTCCGGCTCCACGGGGTCGCGCGCATAGGCCTGCCCTGAGCTTTGGCCAGGCGCTGGCTTCACCATCGGCCGGTCCGGCACCCAGGGGCGATTCCCCCGCGCCTCGGCCACGCTTTCGCTGCGGATCGACAGCCCTTCGATGTAGAGCGCGTACGCGCCTTCCGACCACAGCATCTTCCGATCGACGACGACCCGCGCCGCGCCGCATCCCTTGCCGACGGTGAAGGGAACGATGACGATGTCGGCGCTGCGGCAGTCCTCTTCCAGCGCGGCCGGATGACGGACGATCGCGATGGTCTTGCCCTTGACCATGCCGATGCAGCGAAGCAAGTCGCAATGGAAAGACGAGCCGATGGCAGCGGTCTCCGCGTCGCGCTCGTCGTCATCTGCGAGCAGCCAGTTGTCGACGCTGTAATTGGCGACGGTGGCCGGGGGAAGCGCCAGCGCGTCCGCCAGAGGCAGAGCCACAACCCGCCAAGCACCATCAGCGCCAGCGCGTGAGCCGGGATGGCGGGTAGCACGGAGACGGCGCCCGGCCAGGAGGCGACCCATTTGCCCACGTCGACGAGAAGATCGATGCCAACGCCCATGGCTTGCAGCGGCCAGGCTTCCAGCCCGAAGGGCATCGCCACCAGCGCGGCGAGCGCCATGGGCATGATGATCAGGCTCACCAGCGGCAGTGCCAGCAGATTGGTAAAGACGCCGTAATAGGACGCGCGGTGGAAGTGATAGACGGCGAAGGGCGAAACGGCGACGGTTGCCACCAGAGTGGACAAGGCGTCGCCGGCGATGATCGCGCGGAGCTTGTGCACGAGCCGCCAGAAAAGGCTCACACCGGCCGCGGACGCCTCGCTCCTGCCCGGCCTTGACTCGAAGAGGGCGACGAGGCCAATCACCGCGGCAAAGGACATCTGGAAGCTTGGATCGAAGACGGTCTCGGGTTCACAGACGAGGATCAGAAGGGCGGCGAGCGCGACATTGCGCATGGTGAGCGCCGGCCGGTCGAGCAGCACAGCGAGTAGCACGATGCTCATCATCACCCAGGACCGCACCGCGGGCACGGAGGCGCCGGAGAGCAAGAGATAGCCGAGCACGGCGGCCAGGGCGCAGGCCGCCGCCCATTTGCGGATGGGGAAAGAGAGCGCGAGTGCGGGCACGAGCGCAAGCAAGGCCCTGACCAGCCAAAACACCGTGCCGGCCATGATCACCATATGCAGGCCGGAAATGGAGAGGATGTGGAACAGGCCCGAATTGCGCATGGCCTGGTTCACCTCGTCGGAGATGCCGGCGCGCTCGCCGGTGATCAGCGCCGCCGCGATCTCGCCACGCTCTCCCGGCAGCGCCGCGTGGATGCGGACGTTGATCTCATCCCGCACCCGGTCGATCGGGGCCCATAAGCGCAGGTCGAGCGGTGCCACCTGGTCAAGGGTCAATGGTTCGATCGCTCCCGTCGCGTCACCCGTGCCGCCAAGCCGCGCGAACCAGGCGGTGCGGCCGAAGTCGAAGCCGTTCGGCATTACCGGTTCGGGCAGCGGCCGCAAGGTGGCCTTCACCGCCACGGCGTCTCGGGACCCGCCTTCTCGCTCAGGCTAACGCGTACGCGGTAGGGCGTGGCCTCAGGTGCAAGTGCACCCAGGCTGATCACACGTAAGGTGATCCGTACACGCCTCTTCTCGCGCCGTTCAAACGCCTCGACGAAGCCTTTGACAGTGACATTGTGCAGCTCCTTGGCGAGCACCGGCGCCCGCGTCATCTCGGTGCGGAGCTTGGCGTCGGCGAAGCCGCCGGCAAAAGCGAGCGCCGCCCCGCCAATGGCAAGCCCGAGTGCCGTGCCACGGGTGGCAAGCGCAAGGCCAAGGGCTGCGACAGGCTCACCGCCAAGATTGGATCGAGCTCGTTGGCAAGCGCGAAGTAGCCAAGGACGCCGCATGCGAACAGCACCGGTATCCACAGCGACCAGCGGTCGGCCTCGGCTTCGAGCGAGCGGGCCGCGGCGGCGAGAGCTCGCGCCACCAGTCCTTTCGGTTGCGGCGAGCTGGTACGCTCCTGGCCGCCCTAGCCCTGCCCGCCCCCGCGCGACATTGGCGATGCCCGATGGCCCTGGCAGGCCCCCCTGCCCTTACCCGCATCCAGCCCCTATGCTACATCACGCCGCGCTTTGCACCTATCTGCCATAGAGAGAACAAAGAACGTCTGATCCATGAGCGAGACCGTCATCACCCGCTTTGCGCCGTCGCCCACGGGCTATCTGCATATCGGCGGCGCGCGCACGGCCCTGTTCAACTGGCTCTATGCACGCGCCAAGGGCGGCAGGATGCTGCTCCGCATCGAGGACACCGATCAGGCGCGCTCGACCGAAGGCGCGATCCTCGCCATCCTCGATGGGTTGCGCTGGCTCGAGCTCGATTGGGACGGCGAGCCCGTCTATCAGCTCGCCCGCGCCGAGCGCCATCGCGCGGTGGCCGAGCAGCTGCTGGCCCAAGGCAACGCCTATCGCTGCTACGCGAGCCCAGAGGAGCTTGCCGCCATGCGCGAGCAAGCCCGCGCCGACGGCCGCGCTCCCGGCTATGACGGCACCTGGCGCGATCGCGAGGCCTCCGACGCGCCAGCCGGCACCCACCCGGCAATCCGCTTCAAGGCGCCGCGCGAGGGCGAGACGGTGATCGAGGATCAGGTGCAGGGCCGCGTCGTCGTCGCCAACAAGGACATCGACGATCTCGTCATCCTGCGCAGCGACGGCTCCCCCACCTACAACCTCTCCGTCGTGGTCGACGACCACGACATGGGCATCACCCATGTCATCCGCGGCGACGATCACCTCACCAATGCGGCGCGCCAGGCGCAGATCTATCGCGCGCTCGGCTGGGACACGCCCATCTTCGCCCATGTGCCGCTGATCCATGGGCCCGACGGTGCCAAGCTCTCCAAGCGTCACGGGGCGTTGGGCGTGGAGGCCTATCGTGCCATGGGATATCTGCCGGCGGCCTTGCGCAACTATCTCGTGCGGCTCGGCTGGAGCCATGGCGACGACGAGATCATGTCGATGGACGACGTGGTCCGCTGGTTCGATCTTGACGCCATCGGCCGCTCGGCCGCGCGGTTTGATTTCGCCAAGCTCGAAAATTTGAATGGCCACTATCTTCGTGGGACCGCTGACGCCGAGCTCGTGCGCAGCCTGCAAGCGCTGGTGCCGGAGCTTCCAGACGGCGCCGAGCTTGGCCGGCGCATCGATGCCGAAGGCTGGCGCCAATTGGAGCGCGCTATGCCCGGCTTGAAGGAGCGCGCCAAGACCTTGGTCGAGCTCCTCGACAATGCCGCCTTCCTCTTCGCCAAGCGGCCGCTTGAGCTCGACGAGCAAGCCGCCAAGCTGCTCGATCCAGCCGCGCGCCAGACGCTGGCTGAGCTGCTGCCGGGATTGGAGGCGGTCGAGCCCTGGTCGCCGGAGGCGCTCGAGGCCTGCGTGCGGGACTTTGCCGAGGCGACCGGCCGTAAGCTCGGCAAGGTCGCCCAGCCGCTCCGCGCCGCGCTCACTGGCCGGTCGGCGTCGCCCGGCATCTTCGATGTCCTGGACGTGCTCGGCCGGGAAGAGTCGCTCGCCCGCATCCGCGATCAGGCTTTGTCAATAGAATCTGCTTAAGATTTGAGCATCATATACTTGTTGCACTGCGTCACAGTTGCTTCAATTATGCGGCAGTGCAAAAAAACACTACGCCAGAGCCAGACTTCCTGCCAAACTATGCTTCCGTTGGCGTTCCGTCTCGCTGCCCGTCGCTATCCGGTCAGGCATCCCTGGCTTGCCCAGCGCATGGGTCATAGGAGGGTTTAGATGAGCGTCGCAGAGAGCTACAGGCCTGAGGCTGCCGAGGCATCGGTCCTTCTCGGCGGTGCATCCCACGATTTGCCGATCCGGCGCGGCACCCTTGGTCCCGACGTGATCGACATTGCCACGCTTTATCAGGACACGGGGCATTTCACCTACGATCCCGGGTTCACCTCGACGGCGAGCTGCGAGTCGAAGATCACCTTCATCGACGGCGACAAGGGCGTGCTGCTCTATCGCGGCTATCCCATCGACCAGCTCGCCGAGCGCGGCGAATTCATGGAGACCTGCTACCTCCTGCTCTATGGCGAGCTGCCGAGCAGGGAGCAGTATCAGGACTTCCGCAAGCTCATCGTGATGCACACCATGGTGCATGAGCAGATGGCCCGGTTCTACACGAGCTTCCGGCGCGATGCGCATCCCATGGCGGTCATGGTGGGAGTCGTCGGCGCGCTGTCGGCCTTCTATCACGACTCGCTCGACATCCACGACCCCGAGCAGCGCAAGATGGCGAGCGTGCGCATGATCGCCAAGATGCCGACCATCGCTGCCATGGCCTACAAATATTCGATCGGCCAGCCCTTCATCTATCCGAAGAACGACCTCGGCTACTCGGCGAACTTCCTCAATATGTGCTTCGCCGTGCCATGCGAGGAATACAAGGTCGATCCGGTGCTTGCCCGCGCCATGGACCGTATCTTCATCCTGCACGCGGACCACGAACAGAACGCCTCCACCTCCACGGTGAGGCTTGCAGGCTCGTCGGGTGCCAACCCCTTTGCCTGTATCTCGGCCGGCATCGCCTGCCTGTGGGGGCCCGCTCATGGTGGCGCCAACGAGGCCGCGCTGACGATGCTGCAGGAGATCGGCTCGGTCGACCGCATCCCCGAATACATCAAGCGCGCCAAGGATCGGAACGACCCGTTCCGGCTGATGGGCTTCGGCCACCGCGTCTACAAGAACTACGACCCGCGGGCGCGCATCATGCAGAAGACCTGCCATGAGGTGCTGGACGCCGTGGGTCACGGCAACGACCCGATCCTGCAGGTCGCGCTCGAACTTGAGCGCATCGCGCTGAACGACGACTATTTCATCGAGAAGAAGCTTTACCCCAATATCGACTTCTATTCGGGGATCACGCTGAAGGCGCTCGGCTTCCCGACGGACATGTTCACCGTGCTGTTCGCCATCGCGCGCACCGTGGGCTGGATCGCCCAGTGGAAGGAGATGATCGAGGATCCCTTGCAGCGCATCGGCCGGCCGCGCCAGCTCTATACCGGCGCGACCGAGCGCTCTTACATGCCGATCGAGGCGCGCTGAGGCCGCGGGGCGGATATGCCCGCCTGGTTTGCATAAGACAGCACGAGCCTTGCCGCTCTTTCACTTGGGCTGTCGCCGGTTTCGCGTACGAGCTCAATCACCTTTGCGAGCCCCTTTAGCTGCGCATCGCGCTCTAGGCCTTCGTGCATGAGCGGCGCGAGCGCGCCTGCGAGCTTCTCACCGTTGCAATCCTGATGCAGGAATTCGGGGAAAATCCTCTTACCCAAAATGAGGTTGGGAAGCGCGACGGAATGGGCGAGAAACAAGAAGCGTAGGCTGTATGCCAGCGCATCGACCTTATACGCAACCACCATCGGCGTGCCGGCAAGAGCAAGCTCTAGAGTCACGGTGCCTGAGGCCGCAAGGGCCACCGTTGCGAGCTTGAAAGCGCAAAACTTGTCAGCTTCATTGGTTACGACGTGTGGGGTGACAGGCCAAGAGCGGAGCCCCTCCTCCACGGGAGCGCGGACGCTCTCCACGACAGGCATGATGACCTCAAACGGCTCGCATTGTGAAGCAAGCGCGCGCACGGCTTCCCCAAACGGTGCCATGAGGCGTTGGACTTCGCTTGCGCGGCTCCCCGGCAATACCAACAGCACCGAGCGATCCTGTGGGATGCCGAGGCGTTTGCGCAGCGGCTCCACATCGAGCGCCCCGATCCAGTCGAGCTTCTCGACCATCGGATGGCCGACATAGTTGCAAGCCGGTCCGCCCAGGCGCGTGTGGACGTCGGGCTCGAAGGGCAGGATCGCAAGGATCTGGTCGATATAACGGCGCATCTTGCGTGCCCGCCAGGGCCGCCAAGCCCAGACGCTCGGTGAGACGTAGTCGACGATCGGGATGGTGGGGGCGCGGCGGCGGACGCGCTTGGCGACCTGATGGGTGAATTCAGGGCTGTCGAGAATCACGAGGACCTCCGGCTGGAAGGCGAGCGTCGCTCGCACCGTCTCCCGCAGCCGGCGCCAAAGACTTGGCAAGCGGGCAAGAATTGCAAGCGGGCTCATCACCGCGAGCTCGGCCAGGGGGAAGAGCGAGACCAAGCCTTGCTCCGCCATGAGCTCGCCTCCGACGCCCGCAAGCTCCAGGGGCCGCGGCGAGAGCGTGCGCAAAGCCTCGATCAGGTGAGCGCCCAGCGCATCGCCGGAATGCTCGCCCGCGATCAGGAACAGCCGCAAAGGCTTGGTCGGCGAGGCAGAAGCTGCGCTCGTCTCAGGCATCGCTGCCAGACGGCATCACTCGGCCGAAGAGGAAGATGCCGGCCGCGTCGGCAGCTTCAATGGTTGCTTCGCGCTCGGCGATCAGGACCTCTCCCGCGGCGACCGCGATTCCGGCAAGGCCGGCCGCGGCGGCTTCCGTTACTGTAGCGGGCCCGATCGTCGGTAGATCGACACGTTTGTCCTGCTGAGGCTTCGGCGCTTTGACGAGCACTCCGCTACGCTCACCGCGGCCGCGACTGCCCCATTGCCGAAGCGCGGCCGTCCGGGCGAGCATGGCGTCGGTTCCTTCCACGGCCTCCACCGCCAGAACGTGACCGCGAACGACCACGGCAGCTTGGCCGATATCAAATCGGCCGAGCGCGGCGATGACCTCGAAGCCAAGCGCGATGTCGATAGCGTCCTCGCGGCTCGGCGCCTTGGCGCCAAGCTTTCCGGCGCCCACCAATAGATTGGGGGCGACGTCGCCTGCGCCCCGTACGCGATATCCCTTATCCTCGAAGTAGCGGACGATGCGCGCCAGCACCTTATCGTCGCCGCCGATCGTCAAGCTCAGCAAGAATGGGAGGATCTTGATAGCGCCGAGGTCGAAACGGACATTGGCGAGATCGGGCCTTGAGACGCCCCCGATGATCACGAGCTCGCGGCAATCATTTGTCTTTAGAATGCTGAAAAGCTTTCCCACCTCGCCCAGCTTGACCCAGCTATGCGGGTATTCGGCGATTCCCGGGTCGGCCTCGCCCATGAACCCGATCACGTGGACCCGGCGGCCAGCGGCAAGTGCCGATTGAGCGAGATAGCCTGGAAACGGTCCGCTGCCGGCCAGGATCGCAAGCGTGCCTCGCGCGCTGTCAGGAGCCTGGACCTCCGTCTCCAATGCCGATTGCTTAGACTGACGCGGCGGCATTGCGCGGCACACATATAGGGCGGTCGGAGCCCGCTTTCACGAAATCGAGAATCTGCCTGACGCCGTCATTCTCACCGAACATCTCGTGGACGCCTTCGAGGCGCTCGGCGAAGGTACCCTCGGTGGAGAATAAGAGGCGATACGCCTTGCGCAGGTCCTGGATCTGCTCTCGGCTGAAGCCACGCCGTTTCAGTCCAATGACATTGAGCCCGGCGAGACAGGCTCGATCGCCGACTACCATTCCATAAGGGATGATGTCGTCAACCACGGCAGAAAGACCGCCAACGAAGGCATGGGATCCGATGCGCACGAACTGGTGCACGCCGGCAAGACCTCCGAGCGTCACATGGTCACCGACCACGCAATGGCCAGCCAAAGACGCGTTGTTGGCGAGGATCACGTGATTCCCGATGCGACAATCATGGGCGATGTGACAACCGATCATGAACAATCCGTCTGAACCCACCTCGGTGATCAGGCCGCCACCTTCCGTCCCGGGGTTCATCGTCGCATATTCACGGATGATGTTCCGCTCGCCGATAACAAGGCAGCTATTTTCTCCAGCAAATTTCTTATCTTGCGGGGGTTGTCCTAGCGACGCGAAGGGGAAGATCTCGCAATCAGCACCGATCGTCGTGCGTCCGGCGATCACGACATGAGAGTGTAGGCGTACACGATCGCCGAGCTCGACGTTGGGGCCGACCACGCAAAAAGGGCCGACCTCTATGGCGGCACCGAGCTTGGCGGCGGGATCGACTAATGCGGTCGCGTGAAGAGTAGCCATGCGAGAGCGTGAGCCTAGGGTTCGACAATAACGGCGCTCACTTCGGCTTCCGCCACAAGCGCACCGTCGACCAGCGCCCGGGCCTTGAAGCGCCAGACGCGCCCCCGGTGGCGCATCTTCTGGACGTGATAATGGATCGTGTCCCCGGGCACCACCGGCCGGCGGAAGCGCACCTTGTCGATGGCCATGAAATAGACGAGCGGCGGCTCCTCGAACTCATCCAGATGGCTCATGCAGAGCGCGCCGGCGGTCTGCGCCATGCCCTCGATCAGGAGCACGCCCGGCATGACGGGATTGCCGGGGAAATGGCCTTGGAAATAGGGCTCGTTCGCCGTCACGTTCTTGATGCCGGTGGCGGAGCGGTCGCCATCCATGTCGATGACGCGGTCGATCAGAAGAAAGGGATAGCGGTGCGGCAAAAGCTTGAGGATCGCGGCGGCATCCACGCTCCCCAGCTTTCTTTTGGCGCCACTCTCATTCATCTCTGACAGGCTCCCGTCGCAGCTTGGGCAAAGAGGCTAGAGCGCTTTCGCGTCAGGTTGAATCGCGACAGCGCTCTAACTTCTTGTTGGAGCATGATCTTTTCGGAAAACCGGTTCCCACTTTTCCGGATCATGCTCTAGCCCTCCTCGCCGTCCTTCTCGTCATCACCGATCTTCACGTCCTTGCGCTCGGCGAGCCGGCGCAGCAGCGTGATCTCCCTGAACCACAGCCGCGTGGGCTTGGCGGGCGTGCCGCCCCACCTTACACCCGGCGGCACATTGCCCCGCACATTGCTCGAGCCAGCGATCTGGGCGCCAGCGCCGATCTTGACGTGGCCGACCACGCCGACCTGTCCGCCAAGCGCCACGAAATCGCCAAGCTCCGTGCTCCCTGAAATACCGGTTTGGGCCACGATAATGCAATGCCTTCCAATCACCACGTTGTGCCCGATTTGGACGAGATTATCAATTTTCGTGCCTTCGCCGATGATGGTGTCACGCAAGGCCCCCCGATCGATCGTGGTATTGGCGCCGATCTCCACGTCGTCCTGGATGATCACTCGCCCGATCTGGGGCACTTTCAGGTGAGCGGTTCTGCCCATGGCGAAGCCGAAGCCGTCCTGGCCGATGGCGGCGCCGGCATGGATGGTGACCCGGTTGCCGATCAGCGCATGGGTCAGCACCGTATTGGGTCCGATATAGCAGTCCCGGCCGATATGCACTCGGTAGCCGATCACGCTGCCCGCGGCAATGGTGGTGCCTTGCCCAATCTCGGCCTCTTTGCCGATCACGGCACCCGGCTCGACCGTCACGTCTGCCTCGAGCTTGGCACTTGCGTGGATGCCGGAGTCCTGTGCCGACGCGCGCTCTCCCGCTGTCTTCGGCGCACGGGCCTCTGGATAGAACAGGGCAAGCACCTTGGCGAAGCTGCGATAGGGCTCGGGCGTGATGAGGCAAACGGTTCCAGGGGGCGCATGGCTCGCAAATTTCGCCGCGACGAGGCAGGCGCTTGCTTTGGTGCTGGCGAAGAGGGGCAAATATTTCGGATTGTCGAGGAAGGAGACGTCGCCCTGCCCCGCCGCATCGAGCGGGCGCACATCGACGAGCTTGCTTTCGCCATCGCTGGCGCTAGGCAGGCTGGCGCCCGCAGCCTCGCTGACGGCGCGCAAGGAAAATGGGCCAGCACGCTCGAAGAAGCCGGGATGTTGCATGAAGACCTACCGACAGGCGCCGCCGCATCAAGCCATGGCGCCAAGAGGACGCGGACGCAATAAACTTAGAAGGCCGTGGATGCGCCGAAGCGGAAGACTTCCGTCTTGTCGAAGGCTTCCTTGAGCAGGGCCTGAGCGATATCGGCGCGCAAGGGACCAAGCGGCGACTGCCAGATGATGCTGAAGCCCGTCGACAGGCGAACACCGGCGCTGTTAGAAATGTAGCTTCCTTCTTGGCTGACCGCCGAGGAGGCGAGACCGCTCGGGCTGAACAGCGAGCCCGCATCGACGAAGAAGGCGCCTTGCATGCCAAGGTTATCGGGAATGTAGGGTAAGGGAAAACGAACTTCGGCGGTGGATGCCCAATAGATCTCGCCTCCGAGCGCATCCTGCCTGCAATTCTTCACCCGCTCACCGCTGGTCGGGTTTGCGCAGGCGTCGCGTGGGCCGATGCCGGCAAGCTGGAAGCCTCTGATCGTCTCGCCGCCCTTGAAAAAGAGATCGGTGAGGCGGATATCTTGGCCGCCCCAGCCCTCGATGGCACCGCCTTGGACGCGGCCAACCAGAGTGATCTTGTTGGTGATCGGATAATAACCGCGTGCATCCGCCCCCGACCTGAAATAGTTCACGTCGCCGCCGACGCCGGCAAAGTCCTGCGAGAAAGAGGCAAAGACGCCGCTTGTGGGCGAGGCGGGCAGGTTGCGGGTATCATAGGCGATGCTGTAGCCGACGCTCGACACGTTCGAGACGCCTGCGGCCTGCTTCACCGCCAACGAAGCGTTGGTGAGCACGCCATAAATATCCTCGCGCTCGAACTTGTAGCGCAGGCCGAGCTGGACATTGTCGGCAATGGGAAAGCCCATGCGGATGTCGCCACCAGCGTCACGCTCCTTGAATGACGCCTGTTGGGTCAGGTCGACGTCCTTGAAGAAGAGGTCGAATCCCGCCGCAAGATTGCGATCGAGGAAATGCGGCTCGGTGAATGAGAAGTCGGCCTGGGCGCGCGTGAAGCTGCCGGAGAAGCCGAGGCGTACATATTGGCCTTTGCCCATCAGGTTGCGCTCGGTGATGCTGATGTCGCCGATGACGCCCTCACTCGTTGAATAGCCGGCTCCGAAGGACAGCTCGCCGGTTGGTGTCTCAAGGACCTTGACGATGACGACCACGCGATCTGGAGCACTGCCGGGCTCGGTGTCGATATCGACGGTCTTGAAGAAACCGAGCGCGCGTAAACGCCGCCTGGCCGCCTCCACCAGCAGGCGGTTGAAGGCATCGCCCTCGGCCATCCGGAACTCGCGGCGGATCACGTCGTCATGGGTACGGAAATTGCCAACGATGTTGATGCGCTCGATATAGATACGGGGGCCCTCGTCGATGACGTAGGTGACGTTTACGACGTGCGTGGCTGCATCATGATCGAGCCGCGGCTTGACTTGCGCAAAGGCGTAACCCTGCTGGGACGCCGCGATGGTCAGGGCCTCGGCCGACTTCTCGATCTTCTCCGCATTGTAGACGCGCCCGGACCTCGACAAGATATCGCCCCGCAACGCATCGATATTGAGGGATGGAAGCACGCTTTCGACGTCGACACTGCCGAACCGGTAGCGCTCGCCCTCGTCAATGGTGAAGGTGATGAAGAAGCCGCGCCCATCGCGATCGAGATCGGCAGTGGCCCCCAGGATGCGCGCGTCGGCATAGCCGTTCTTGGTGTAGAACTGGTGCAGCAGCTCGCGATCGAGGCTCAAGCGGTCGGGATCGTAGATGTTGGTGCCCTTGAGGAAGCTCAGGATGTTGGTCTGCGTCGTGGAAATCACGAAGCGGAGCTGCGAATCGCTGAAGGCATAGTTGCCGATGAAGTTGATGGAGCGAACCTTGGTGCTCGGGCCCTCATTGATCTCGAACACAACGTCAATGCGGTTGCTTTCGACATTGATAATCTTGGGATTCACCTGCGCGGCGTACATGCCCTGGCGGCGATAAATATCGAGAATGCGCTGCACGTCCGCCTGCACACGGGAGCGGGTGTAGACGGCGCGCGGCTTGAGCTGCACCTCGGCGGTGAGCGAGGCGTCCTCGACCTCTTTGTTGCCCTCAAAGGCCACGCGGTTGACGATCGGGTTCTCGACTATGGTGATGACCACCGTCGTGCCCTCGCGCCGGATGCGAACGTCTTGGAACAGGCCGGTGGCAAACAAGGCTTTTAGAGATTCGTCGATCCGCGCGGGGTCGTAAGGGTCGCCGGAGGAGAAGGTGAGATAGGAGCGGACCGTCTCAGGCTCGACGCGCTTGCTGCCTTCGACACGGATAGCCCGAATCGCTCCGGCGGACTGCGCGTGCACAGACAGATCGCCCAAGCCAAGGCTCAGGCCGAGCGAGAGCGGGACAGCGCTCATCGCCAGCAGAGCGGCAAGCAGCCCTCTTTCCAACCACCGCCGCACCATTAGTGGTGTTGTCCCCTCACGCCGATCCCCCTTCAGACGCGATACCCCGGGATCGAAACTGGCCGCGGTTTGTGGCCGATTTTTGATTCCCACCTCGCTACGGGAACTTACGCCGCGCTGCACCTATCCCGCGTCGCCGCAAATGCCCCGGTGTTTATAAAAACTTCAAATGAATCAGGTCATTCCAGGTCGCGAAGATCATTAGCATAAGAACGAAAGCCAGGCCAATGCGGAAACCGATCTCCTGCGTGCTCTCGCTCAAGGGCCGGCCCCTCAACCCCTCGATGCCGTAAAATAGAAGATGACCGCCATCGAGCATGGGGATGGGGAACAGGTTCAACAGCCCAATACTGACCGACAGCACAGCAGCGAGATTGAGCAGCGCAACAAAGCCTGCCGTCGCCACTTGGCCGGAGACTTGCGCAATGCGAATCGGGCCGCCCAACTGGTCGGCCGACTCTCGCCCCGTGGCCACATCGTAAAGATAGCCGAGAGAACGGGAAATAACGAAGTAGCATTCCTTGACCGCCATGATGAAGGCGGTGATCGGGTCATGGCGCTTCAGCGTCCAATCGTCGGGCGAGGCGTTGCGCTGGATGCCCAACAAGCCAATGCGCATGGTGTTGCCGAAATGGTCGGTGATTTCCTTGCGCTCGGGCGTGGCCACGATCTCTAACGGCTTGCCGTCGCGCTCGACGGCGAAGGTCAGCTTCTGGTCGGCGCTCATGCCCACGATTCGCTGCATCTCGCCGAAGCTCTCGATGGTTTGGCCGTCGACGCTGAGCACGCGGTCGCCGGGCTTGAAGCCCGCCCTTTCCGCGGCACTGCCTGGGTTGACGATATCGACCTTGGCGGCGGTGATGCGCTCGCCGAAAACGCTGAAAATCGCCGTGAAAATGACGATGGCCAGGATGAAGTTGGCAATCGGGCCTGCCGCCACCACCGCCGCGCGGGCGGGCAAGGACTTGCCCTGGAAGCTGCGCTTGCGGTCTTCTTCCGACAGCGCCTCGAATGCCTTGCGGCCTTGGGCGCTTGCGGCATTCTCGTCGTCGATGAATTTCACATAGCCCCCAAGGGGAACCCAGGAGAGCCGCCAGCGCGTCCCGTGCCGGTCGTTGAAGCCTACGATCTCCGGGCCAAAGCCGATGGAGAATACCTTGACGGCGACACCGCACCACCGGGCGACGAGAAAATGGCCGAGCTCGTGGAAGAACACCACGATGGTGAGGACGAACAGGAAGGGCAGCAGATAAGAGAGCAGGGTATCGCCGAAGCCTGCCGTGAGCTTAATTATCGTTTCCATGGTGGAGGTTATCCCAGAGACCTTGACCTTATTAGCCCGCCGGCCGGGCCGATGCAAACCGCCCCAGCAGCGATTTGGCGCGGGCCCTGGCGGCGGCGTCGATGGCAAGCACGTCCTCAACGCTTGCCGCTTTAAGCGAGACCAAGTCGGAAGCGGCATCGAGCGTCGCCTCGACCAGGCTCGCGATCTCGAGGAACTTGATAATCCTGGCAAAAAAAGCTTCGACCGCCACCTCGTTGGCGGCATTCAGCACCGTTGTTGCGCTCCCGCCCGCGGCAAGAGCGGCCTTGGCGACGCGCAGGGCCGGAAAGCGAACCTCGTCGGGGGCGGCAAAAGTAAGCGCGCCGAGTTTGGCAAGATCAAGCCGCTCGTTGGGCACATGCATGCGCTCGGGCCAAGCGAGGCTGTAGGCGATGGGGGTGCGCATGTCGGGGCAGCTCAGCTGGGCAAGCACCGACCCGTCGCGGTAGGAGACCAGGCAATGCACGATCGACTGGGGGTGGATGAGGACGTCGAGCTGGTCGGCGCTAAGGGAGAAGAGATGATGCGCTTCGATGAGCTCGAGCCCCTTGTTCATGAGCGTCGCCGAATCAAGGGTGACCTTGGGTCCCATGGACCAGTTGGGATGTTTGAGGGCCTGCTCGGGCTGCACATCCGCCATCTCGGCCAGGCTCCATGAGCGGAAGGGCCCGCCCGAGGCGGTGAGGCAGACCCTCTCGATGCCCTCTGAAGGCGTGCCGGCCATCACCTGCAGTGCCGCGCAATGCTCCGAATCGACGGGGAGCAGCGTAGTCTTGTGGCGAGCCACCTCGGCCATGAAGATCGTTCCCGCCGAGACCAGACACTCCTTGTTGGCAAGTGCCGTCACGGTTCCCTGCCGCACTGCGGCCAGCGTTGGCTCAAGCCCGGCGGCGCCGACGATGGCCGCCATCACCCAGTCGGCCGGCCGGCCGGCCGCCTCGACCAGCGCCCCTCGCCCGGCCGCCACTTCGATGCCGGTGCCCGCAAGTGCCTCGCGCAGCTCCGCGTAATGGGCTTCGTCGGCGATGACGGCGAGCTCGGCGCGATGCCGGACCGCCAGCTCGACGAGCCGGGCGACGTTGCGTCCCCCGGTCAACGCCACCACCTCGAAGGAGGCCGGGTCGCGGCCAATGAGGTCGAGCGTGCTCTCGCCGATCGAGCCAGTGGCGCCCAGCACCGAGATGCGGCGCGGCCGCTTCGCGGGCACGCTGGCGCTGGCATTGAGCGATCGGAGCTTCGTCAGCACGGTCATCCTCGCCTCACCAGATGAGCAGCGCGCGGCCGGGACCGGCCGGATCGCGCAGCGCGATAAGTGCGGCGGCAAGGCTCGCGATTAAGACACCGTCGATGCGGTCGAGCAGCCCCCCATGGCCCGGGATGAGATGGCTCATGTCCTTGGCGCCAAATCTCCGCTTCACGGCGCTCTCGCTAAGGTCGCCCAACTGGCAGGCGACCGCGATCGCGACGCTCACCAGCGCAAGCCTGAGGCCGGAGGTGCCTCCAAGCGCGAGGGCGAAAGCATAGCCCACAAGGGCGGGTGTCATAGCGCCGATGATGAGCCCGCTCCAGGTTTTGCGCGGCGAAATGCTGGGGGCGAGCTTGGGCCCGCCGATCAGGGTGCCGGCCACATAGGACGCCGTGTCCGTCGTCCAGGCCACGGCAAAGAGATAAAGCAGCGCTGTGGCGCCGAAGGTCTCGTCGCTGCGCAGCCAAGTGAGCGCCCAGGCCGGCAGCGCCGCATAAGCGAGCCCGGCGAGCGACCAGCCAAGGGTGCCGGAGGGCGCGCTCGCCAGGCCGATCAAGACGGCGGCACAAGCAAGAGCGATGAGCGCGAGCTCGGGACGGGCGAGCGTGACGAGGATCACCACGGTGGCGACGGCCAGCGCTTGCAGAACGGCGATGCGATCGAAGCGAGTGCCGCGCACGAGCCGCCCCCACTCCCAAGCTACCGCGACGCCGCCTCCGGCTATGAGCAGCGCGAAACTCCATGGGCTCGCCACGACGGCGGCAACCGCAATGGCAGCAAGCACGACCGCCGAGCCAATCCGCTTCGCCATCTCAGGTTTGTTGGGCGCAGCCTCTTTATTGGGTGCAGCTCTGGGCGCGCCGCTGCCCGGCGCCGCGTCGAAGGGAGTCACGCGGTCGATCTCGCCGAGAGGCCGCCAAAGCGCCGACTCCGCCGCTGATATTCGGCGAGGGCCGCTTCGAGCGTTTCGCGCGAGAAGTCGGGCCAATAGGTATCGACGAACACGAACTCCGCATAAGCGAGCTGCCAGAGGAGAAAGTTCGAGAGGCGCAGTTCCCCGCTGGTGCGGATGAGCAGGTCAGGATCGGGGAGGCTAGCGGTGTCGAGATGCTCGCTCACGCACTCAATAGTCACTTGGTCGGGCACCAGCGCCCCGCTCGCCACGTCCTCGGCAATGCGGCGGGCGGCGCGGGCGATCTCGTCCCGGGCGCCGTAGTTGAAGGCGATGGTGAGGTTCAGGGCGGTGTTGTCCTTGGTCAGCGCGACGGCGTCGTCCATCAGCCGCAGCACGTCCGCTTGAAGCCCGGCGCGGGTGCCGATGACCCTGATCCTCACGCCATTCTTATGCAGGTCGGCGAGGTCGCGGCGGATGAAGCGCCGGAGCAGGCCGAACAGGTCATGGATCTCCTGCTCAGGCCGAGACCAGTTCTCCGAGGAGAAGCTGAACAGGGTGAGATGGGTGATGCCGAGCTCGATCGAGGCCCGGACCGTTCGCCGCACCGCCTCCACGCCCTGACGGTGACCTTCGGCGCGCGGCAATCCGCGCTCCGCGGCCCAGCGGCCATTGCCGTCCATGATGATGGCGATATGGCGCGCTGACGGCGCATCGGCCGGCGACCAGTCGAGCTTATCCATGGCAAGCGTCACGTCCTAACGCGCTCCTCTCCCGGCAAGGGCGGTTCCCTTGGGTGCCGGTCTTCTAGAGCGCTTTCGCGTCAGGTTGAATCGCGACAGCGCTCTAACCTTTTGTTTGAGCATGATCTTTTTGCGAAGACCGGTTCGCACTTTTCGCCGATCATGCTCTTTTTGACGCATGATCCTATCGGAAAACCGGTTCCCACTTTTCGAAGATCATGCTCTAGACCTGCATGATCTCGGCTTCCTTGCTCGCCAGGCCCTCGTCGATTTCCTTGATGATCTTATCGGTCAACTCTTGCACCTTGGTTGCAAGCGAGTGGTGCTCGTCCTTGCCCATCTCGCCGTCCTTCTCCGCCCGCTTCAAATGCTCCATACCGTCCCGGCGCACATTGCGCACCGCCACCCGCGCGTGCTCGGCGTATTTGTTCGCGACCTTGGCGATCTCGTGGCGCCGCTCCTCGTTGAGCTCGGGGATGGGAAGGCGCAGGAGCTGGCCCTCGACCACGGGATTGAGCCCCAGATCCGACTCCCTGATGGCACGGTCCACGGCGCCGACTTGGCTCCTGTCCCAGACCTGCACCGTGATCAGCCTGGGCTCCGGCACGTTGACGGTGGCGAGCTGATTGAGCGGCATGGGGCTCCCATAGGCATTGACCATGATCGGATCGAGCAAGCCGGCGCTGGCACGGCCCGTGCGCAAGCCTCCGAACTCCTGCTTCAGCACGCCGAGCGCACCACGCATCCGGCGTTCGATCTCCTTAAGGTCGAAGCTCGCCATGTCGCCTCCCCCTTCCAAGCGGTCGGCTGGTCCTTGCTGTTAGGCCCGCGCCTTACCGGCCTTACGCCCCTTACCCACCGTTGATCGTGGTGGAGAGGCCCTTGCCTTGCAACAGCTGAGCCAAGCCTCCTTGGCGCTTGATCGAAAAAACAATTATCGGAATCCGATTATCCCGGGCAAGGGCGATCGCGGCCCCGTCCATGATGCGCAAATCCTGCTTGAGCACGTCGTCATAGGTGAGCGCGTCGTAGCGGCGGGCGTCCTTGTGTTTCTCGGGATCGGCGCTGTAGACGCCGTCGACCTGGGTTGCCTTCAACATGGCGTCGCATCCCATCTCTGCCGCCCGGATCGCTGCCGCCGTGTCGGTGGTAAAGTAAGGATTGCCGGTGCCGCCTACGAAAATCACCACCCGGCCTTTGTCCAGATGGCGGAGCGCGCGGGCCCTGGCGAAGGGCTCGCAGACGGTCGGCATCGGGATCGCTGACATCACGCGGGCCTCCCTGCCCTTCGCCTGAAGCGCTGCTCCGAGCGCCAGGCCGTTCATGACGGTGGCGAGCATGCCCATATAGTCGCCCGCCACCCGGTCCATGCCATGGGCGGCGCCGGCAAGGCCGCGATAGATGTTGCCGCCGCCGACCACCAGGCAAAGCTTGGCGCCAAGCTCGATGGCCTCACCGAGATCCGCAGCAATACGGTCGAGCTCGCTCGTGTCGATGCCGTATGGCGTGTCGCCCATCAGCGCTTCGCCGGAAAGCTTCACGAGCACGCGGGCGTAGCGGAGCGGTTGGCTTGAGCGGGCTTGTGCCATGAACCTCTAGGCTCCGGGGGCCGGGGTTGCGGCGGCCGCGGGCACACGTGCGGGCGCCTCATGCATCGCCATTGGCTTCTTCCCGCGATCCTTAGGAGCCGGACGCCGCAGCGGCAACTTCGCCGGCGAAGTCGCTGTCGGGCCGGTCGATGCCCTCGCCGAGCGCCAAGCGGTGGAAGCCCGTGATCTTGATGGGCGAGCCGGCGTCCTTCTCCGCCGTGGCGAGTGCCTTGGCCACGGTCAAGTCGGAGTCGAAGACGAAGACCTGGGCCAGCAGCACCACCTCCTCGTAGAATTTGCGCAAGCGGCCCTCGACCATCTTCTCGATGACCAGGGCGGGCTTTCCGGACTCCTTCGCCTGCTCGGTCAGCACCGCGCGCTCGCGCTCGATCAGCGCCTTGTCGAGGCTCGCCACATCGATGGCCTGCGGGTTGGCGTGGGCGATATGCATTGCGACCTGGCGGCCGAAGCCTTTGAGCGTCTCGGCGTCGCCGGTCGACTCCAGCGCGACAATGACGCCGATCTTGCCGAGGCCGGGTGCGATCACGTTGTGGATATAGCTCGCGACCGCCCCGTTCTTGGCGGCGAGATAGACCGTGCGCCTCAGCGTCATGTTCTCGCCGATGGCGCCGATCATCTCCTTGATGGTGTCGGCGACGCTGCCCTTGCCGCCCGGATATTTGTCCTCACCGAGCTTGTCGAGATCGCCTTTGACCTTGAGTGCGACCTCCGCCACCTTGCTCACCATCTCCTGGAACTTCTGATTGCGCGCGACGAAGTCGGTCTCGGAGTTGACCTCGACCAGCGCCGCCTCCTTGGCGTCTGCCGCGAGCCCGATCAGGCCTTCGGCCGCGATGCGGCCGGCCTTCTTGGCTGCTTTGGCAAGACCCTTGGTCCTCAACCAATCGACCGCGGCCTCTGTGTCCCCCAAAGTCTCGTTGAGCGCCGCCTTGCAGTCCATCATGCCTGCGCCGGTCTTCTCGCGCAGGTCCTTCACCATATTTGCCGTGATCGTCGCCATGTCTTGCCTCTAGCGTGATTGCCGCGCGCTCTCTTTAGCTGCGCAAGACCCTAGCTGGTCTCCTCGGCAGCCGGCGTCTCGGCTGGCGCCTCAGCCTTGGGCTTCTTCTGGGGCCTTCCACCTTGCGGCCGCGCCCTGGCGTTGCCAGGTGCCCGCTGGTCGCTCCGCATCGGCTTCCGCCGTGGGCCTTTGCGCTCGCCGCTGGGCGCGCCTGGTCCGGGACGCCGTGGCCTCTGCTCGCCCTCGCCTTCATCGAGTCCGGGCTCGCTCAACGCCTCTTCGGCGGCGCCAAGATCGACGCCGCCGGCCCCTTGCGCCCGCTCGATGCCGTCAATCGCCGCGCGCGAGATCAGGTCGCAGTAAAGCGTGATGGCGCGGCCCGCGTCGTCATTGCCCGGAATGGGATGGCTGATGCCTTCCGGATTGCAGTTCGAGTCGACGATGGCGACAACGGGCATGTTCAGCTTGCGCGCCTCGGCGATGGCGATCGCTTCCTTGTTGGTGTCGATCACGAACATCAGGTCGGGCAGCGCCCCCATGTCCTTGATGCCGCCGAGGGCACGCTCGAGCTTGTCCTTCTCACGGGTGAGCTGCAGCAGCTCCTTCTTGGTGAGGCCGTGGGCCTCGCCCGCGAGCAGCTCCTCAAGCGATTTGAGGCGCCTGATCGAGTTGGAGATGGTGCGCCAATTGGTCAGCGTGCCGCCGAGCCAGCGGTGATTGACGTAGTATTGCGCGCAAGACCGCGCCGCTTCGGCGATCGCCTCGGACGCCTGCCGCTTGGTGCCGACGAAAAGAACGCGGCCCCCTTTGGCCACGGTGTCGGCTATGGTCAAGAGCGCCTGGTGCAGCAGCGGCACCGTCTGGGTCAAATCGATGATGTGGATGTTGTTGCGGGACCCATAGATGTAGGGCGCCATCTTGGGGTTCCAGCGGTGGGTCTGATGACCGAAATGCACGCCAGCTTCGAGCAACTGGCGCATAGTAACATTGGGCAGTGCCATGGGACTGCTCCTCCTTTTTCCGGTTCTGCCGCCGCGGGAGTGAGGATCGGTCGAATGAGCCGACCACCGGAGCGAGCGCAAAGGCGAAAGGGCCTTACGACGCTTTGGTCCCGCGTGTGAGATGAGGGGTTTATAGGGAGGGGGGTTTGGCTTGGCAAGGGCGGCGGCTGGCCCCTTTCCTTGCTAAAGCACGCTGACCGCGGCCACGCCGTCCACGAGCTTGAGCGCGCTTCGCTGCTTCGGTGTGGCGTCGATGCCTTGCGGGAGCAGGAACTCCACCTCGCGGGAGAGGTCGTCGAGGCGGAGCACAAGCCTCAACTGCCCCTGGCCTCCATTATTGCCCACCTGCTCGGCGAGAGGGCGCAAGGCCTTCGTGCCTTCGAGAATGATCTTCATGCCCGAATGGCGCGCTTCCGCGGCCGCTTCGAGCGAGACAAGGCTCTGCACCCGCGCCTTGACGGTCTCCCCCTCGGCCTCCGCCTCGACTTCGAGCAGGACCGCGGTGCCCGGCTCGAGCAGCTCGCGCGAGGCCGCGAGCGCCTCGGAGAACACCACCGCCTCGAACTGGCCAGTGGGATCGGAGAAGGCGACGAAGGCGTAGGCGTTGCCGCTCCGACCCTTCCGCTCGCGCTTGTAGAGCACGGTGCCGGCGAGCGTGCCCACCACGCGGCGGGCGCGGGCCTTGGCCGCGAACTCTACCCAGGTCTCGGCGCCGAGCGCGGCAAGCACGTCCTGATAGTCGTCCAGCGGGTGGCCGGTGAGGAAGAAGCCGATGGCCTCGAACTCGCGCCCAAGCCGGTCGGTGGGGACCCACGGCTTGGCAGGCCGAAAGTCGATGGGCGCCGGCTCATGCGAGCCGCCGGCGAAAAGATCGTTCTGGCCGTCCGTGCTTGCCTCGATCGACCTGGAGCCCGCCGCGATGATGCGGTCGACATTGGCAAAGGCCGTGGCGCGGTCGGGGCCGAGCTCATCCAGCGCGCCCGCAGCGGCGAGGGTCTCCAGCGCGCGCTTGTTGACGAGGCGCGGATTGATGCGGCGGGCGAAGTCGGAGAGGTCGCGGAAAGCGCCGTTGGCGTCGCGCTCGGCTGTGATGTGCTCGACCGCCTGGCGGCCGACATTCTTCAGCGCCGCGAGCGAATAGCGGATGGCGCTGTCGCTCGGGAGGAAGCCCGTCTCGGAGCGGTTCACCGAAGGCGGCTCGATGCGGATGCTAAGCCGCTTTGCCTCCTGGGCGAAGCCGTTGAGCTTGTCGGCATTGCCGATGTCGAGCGTCATGGAGGCGGCCAGAAACTCGATGGCATGGTTCGCCTTGAGGTAGGCGGTCTGGTAGGCGATCAGCGCATAGGCGGCGGCGTGGGACTTGTTGAAGCCGTAGCCCGCGAACTTAGCCACGAGCTCGAAGATCAATTCGGCGCGTCCCCGCTCGACGCCCTTGGCGACCGCGCCTTCGACGAAGCGCGAGCGTTGCTGCGCCATCTCCTTCTTGATCTTCTTGCCCATGGCGCGGCGGAGCAGGTCGGCCTCGCCGAGCGAGAAGCCCGACAGGGTTTGCGCGATCTGCATCACCTGCTCCTGGTAGATGATGACGCCGTAGGTCTCCTCCAGGATCGGCTGGATCAGGGGATGAAGATAGTCCGGCGCCTCGCGGCCATGCTTGCGGCTCACATAGCTGTCGATGTTGTCCATGGGGCCCGGCCGGTAGAGCGCCACGATGGCGATGATGTCCTCGAAGCGGTCGGGCTTCAGCTTGCGCAAGACGTCGCGCATGCCCTGACCTTCGAGCTGGAACACCCCGTAGGTATCGCCGCGCTGCAAGAGCTCGTAGGTGCGCGCGTCGTCCAGCGGAAGCCGCGCCGGATCGAGCGCGATGCCGTGGCGGGCAAGCAGCGTGCGCGCGGTCTCAATCACGGTGAGCGTCTTCAGCCCGAGAAAGTCGAACTTCACCAGCCCCGCGGCTTCCGCCCATTTCATGTTGAACTGCGTCGCCGGGAGCTGGGCGCGGGCGTCGCGGTAGAGCGGCACGAGCTCGATCAGCGGCCGGTCGGCGATGACCACGCCCGCGGCATGGGTCGAGGCGTGGCGGTAGAGCCCTTCCAGTCTCTGCCCGATATCGAGCAGCTTGGCCACGATTGGCTCACTGTCGCGCGCCTCCTGCAGCCGCGTCTCGGCGGCGATGGCCTGCGGCAAGGTGATGGGGTTGGCGGGGTTGTGGGGGACGAGCTTGCACAGGCGGTCGACTTGGCCATAGGGCATCTGCAGCACGCGGCCTACGTCCCGCAGCACCGCGCGGGCCTGCAGCTTGCCGAACGTGATGATGTGGGCCACGCGGTCGGCACCGTAGCGCTCGCGCACATAGGCGATCACCTCGTCGCGCCGGTCCTGGCAGAAGTCGATGTCGAAGTCGGGCATCGAGACGCGCTCGGGGTTCAGGAAGCGCTCAAACAGCAGCCCAAAGCGGATTGGGTCGAGGTCGGTGATGGTGAGCGCCCAGGCGACGAGCGAGCCCGCGCCCGAGCCGCGCCCCGGCCCGACAGGGATGTTTCGCGCCTTCGCCCATTGGATAAAATCGGCGACGATGAGGAAATAGCCCTGATAATTCATGCCGGTAATCACGTCGAGCTCGAAGGCGAGTCGCTCGGCGTAAGCCTGTGCGTCATAGCCCAGCGCCGGGCCTTCTTGCGCCAGCCGCCGCGAAAGCCCCGCCTCGGACTGGCGGCGGAGCTCGGCTGCCTCGGTCGCCCCTTGGGCGTCGGAGGAGGCGTTGCCGGGGAGGAATTGCGGCAGGATCGGCGCGCGCTCGGTCGGCCGGTAAGATGAGCGGCGCGCGATCTCGATGGTGTTGTGGAGCGCCTCGGGCAGATCGGCGAACACCTGCTGCATCTCGGCGACGCTCTTGAAATAGTGCTCGGGGCTCAGGCGTCGGCGCTGGTCGACCCCGACATAGCTCCCCTCGGCGATGCAGATAAGCGCGTCATGCGCCTCGAAATCGTCGGGCGAGGCGAAGTAAGGTTCGTTGGTGGCAACGATCGGCAGGCGCGCGCCATAGGCAAGATCGAGCAGGAGCGGCTCGACCGCCCGCTCCTGCTGCAGGCCGTGGCGCTGCAGCTCCACATAGAGGCGGTCGCCGAAGATCGTCTGAAGCGCGTCGAGGCGCGTACGGGCGAGATCCTGGTTGCCGGCGGCGAGTGCCAGGTCGATCACGCCGTCGGGCCCGCCGGTGAGCGCGATCAGGCCGTCGGCCTGTGACGCGAGTGCGCCGATCGATGTCACCACCTCGCCTGTCTCGGCGGCGGCGAGATAGGCGGCGCTCGACAGCCGCATGAGGTTGGCATAACCGCTCGCGTCCTTGGCGAGCAGCGCGATGCGGCCGTCGGGTCGAGGTGCCCTCGCCTCGCCTTGCGGCGGCGTGTCGCCGGCAGCCGCGAAGCTCAAGGACAGGGTGCAGCCAACGATCGGCTGGATGCCGGCCTCGGCAAGGGTCTCGGAGAACTCCAGCGCGCCAAAGAGATTGTTGGAGTCGGTGAGCGCGAGCGCCGGCATGCCATCGGCGCGGGCAAGCGCCACGAGGCGCGGGATAATGAGCGCCCCCTCCAGCAGCGAATAGGCGGAATGCACGCGTAAGTGCACGAAGGGATGGACCGGCTCAGTCACGTGGGCAAGAGCTCCATGCGGTCGTGGGGTGGACGCTTGGCTCTAGCCTCACGGATTCGCTCCGTCGTGCAATGCGCCAGGGGCCGCATGACCGACATATCCAAGCTTTCCACCTCTCCAAGCTTTCCACGGCTCCAACCCCAAGCATGTTCTCTTTTTGTTCCAAGTGCAAGACCCGAGCGGCAAGGAACGATTCAGCAGGATGCGCGGTTCTAGGAATAGCCCGTCACGGTTAAGGCGTCCGGTAACCCTTTGCTAAAGCGCCAAGGCGTAGGACCGGACCATCAATAGGGGGATTGTCATATGTACACACGAAGCGTTCTTGTTGCCGCCCTGCTCATGGCCGCGTCGCTTGGCCTTGGCGGGTGCTTTCACCACGGGCAGACCTATATGGCGGAGCCCTTGCCGCCGCCGCCCTTGGGCCACCCGCCGCTCAAATAGGCTTTGGCCTAGACTTTCGCGCCGGGCCTGAAGACCCGACGGTGGCGACGACGACCTCCTCCTCGACGAGGAGGCCGTCGGCGAGCCGCAAGGTGCGGTCCATGCGGGCCGCAAGCTCGAGGTTATGGGTGGCGATCACCGCCGCCACACCCGACTGCCGCACCAGCGACAAGAGCTTGTCGAAGACGCGCGCGGCGGTGGGCGGATCGAGATTGCCGGTGGGCTCATCGGCGAGCAGGACCTTGGGTCCGTTGGCCACGGCGCGCGCGATGGCCACGCGCTGCTGCTCGCCGCCGGAAAGCTGCGACGGCCTGTGGTCCCATCTCTCCCCAAGTCCAAGTGATTCGAGCAGTTGCTTCGACCGCTCTTCGGCCTCAGCGCGGCTACGGCCCAAGATGAGCTGCGGTAGCATCACGTTCTCGAGCGCGGAGAACTCAGGCAATAAATGATGGAATTGGTACACGAAGCCGATCTCGGCGCGGCGCATGCGCGTGCGCTCGGCATCGGAGAGCCGTACGCAGTCGACCCCGTCGATGAGCACTTGGCCCCGATCGGGGCGCTCCAAGAGGCCCGCAATATGGAGGAGCGTCGACTTGCCGGCGCCGGAAGGGCCAAGCAGTGCCACGGTCTCGCCCTCGTAGAATGCGGCCGAGGCGCCCTTCAACACCTCGATCCGCCGCGGCCCTTGCGTGTAGGCGCGTTCGAGCCGGTCGAGATGCAGCACCGGCATTTGTCGCTCAGGGCTTCTCACGGTCCCGCCTTTATTCGTAGCGCAACGCTTCTACCGGATCGAGGCGAGAGGCCCTCCAGGAGGGATAAAGGGTGGCGAGGATCGACAAGACGAGCGCCATGACCACCACGGACACCGTCTCGCCGGTATCCATCTCCGCCGGCATTTGCGACAGGTAATAGAGCTCGGGCGAGAACAGCTCGGTGTCGGTGAGCCAGCCGATGAACTCGCGCAAGTGCTCGATATTGAGGCAGACGAGCAGCCCGAGTCCTAACCCCGCCAGCGTCCCGACGATGCCGATCGAGGCCCCGGTGATGAAGAAGATGCGCATCACCGCGGCGCGGGTGGCGCCCATGGTGCGCAGGATGGCGATGTCGTGGCCCTTATCCTTCACCAGCATGGTCAGGCCGGAGATGATGTTGAGGGAGGCGACGAGCACAATCAGCGCCAGGATGAGGAACATGACGTTACGCTCGACCTGAAGCGCGGTGAAGAAGGTGGCGTTACGCTGGCGCCAGTCGCTGATGTAGATGGTGGGGCCGCCCGCCTCGATGATCTCTGGCCCGAGCTTGCCCACCTCGTCGGGAGAGTCGAGCACCACTTCCAGCACGCTGACATTGTCCTGCTGGTTGAAATAGCGCTGCGCCTCGTTGAGCGGCATGAACAGGATGCTCGAATCGTACTCCGACATGCCGATCTCGAAGATGGCGACGATGGGATAGCGCTTTACCCGGGGCGCGGTGCCGAGCGCGGTCGAGGCCCCGCGTGGGGAGAGCAGGGTCACCTGGTCGCCGAGCTTCACATTGAGCTCGTTGGCAAGCCGCGAGCCGAGCGCCACCCCCGCCTGGCTGTCGAAGCCGTCAAGGGTGCCGAAGCGGATGTTGCCGGCCACGGCCTTGAGTTGCTTCAGGTCCGCCTCGCGAAGCCCGCGCACCAGCGCTCCACTCGAGGTCGAGGGCGTGGAGATCATCACCTGCCCCTCGATCAGCGGCAGGGCGTATTTGACGCCGGGCACGCCCCTCACCCGCGCGGCCACGTCGTCGAAGCCGGTGAAGTTGCCGTCGATGCTGTGCACCACGACGTGGCCGTTCAGCCCCAGCATCTTGCTGAACAGCTCCTGGCGGAAGCCGTTCATCACCGCCATGACGATGATCAGCGTCGCCACGCCGAGCATGATACCGATGAAGGAGAAGCCGGCGATCACCGAGATGAAGCCCTCTTTCCGGCGGGCGCGCAGATAGCGGAGCGCCACCAGCCATTCGAAGGGCGCAAAGGCCCGCGTGCCGTCCGGGGGTCCGCTCATGCCGCTTCCCTCCTCGCTTCGCTCGCCGAGCTTATCACCCGGTTCAGCGCGGCCTCGATGGAGAGCGTGTGGCGCATCCCGGTGGCGCGCTCCTTCAGCTCGATCTCGCCCGCTTTGATGCCCTTGGGGCCCACGATGATCTGCCAGGGGAGCCCGATCAGATCCATGGCGGTGAACTTGGCCCCTGCCCTATCGTCGCGGTCGTCATAGAGCACGCTGATACTCGCGTTTTCGAGGCGCCGGTAAAGGTCCTCGCAGGCGCGGTCGACCTCGGCCTCGCCCACCTTCAGATTGATCAGGCCGACATCGAAGGGCGCCACGGATTTCGGCCAGATGATGCCGGCTTCATCGTGGGAGGCCTCGATAATGGCGCCCACCAGCCGCGATACCCCGATGCCGTAAGAGCCCATCTGCACCGTCACCAATCCTCCGTCGGGACCCTGGACCTTGCAGCCCATGGGCTCGGAGTACTTGGTGCCGAAGAAGAAAATATGGCCGACCTCGATGCCCCGCGCGGTCACGCGCCTGTCTTCAGGCACCTCCTCGGCAAAGCGGCCGGCGTCGTGCTTCTCGCTGGTGGCGGCGTATTTGCCAGTCCAGGTGCGGACCAGAGGCGCGAGATCGTCCTCGTAATCGAGCTCGGGTCCGGGAGGCTCCTGCTCGACCAGATCCTTGTGGAAGTAAACCTCGCTCTCGCCAGTCTCGGTGGGGATGATGAATTCATGGCAGAGGTCGCCGCCGATAGGGCCGGACTCCGCAGCCATGGGAATTGATTTCAGCCCCATGCGGCCGAAGGTGCGCAAATAGGCCAGGAACATCTTGTTGTAGGACCTGCGCGCATCGTCGACGGTCAGGTCGAAGGAATAGGAGTCCTTCATCAGGAATTCGCGCCCGCGCATCACGCCGAAACGGGGCCTGATCTCGTCGCGGAACTTCCATTGGATGTGGTAGAGGATGCGCGGCAGCTCCTTGTAGGATTTCACCGCGTCGCGGAAGATCTCGGTGATCAGCTCCTCATTGGTGGGGCCGTACAGCATCTCGCGCTCATGGCGGTCGCTGATGCGGAGCATCTCCTTGCCATAGACCTCGTAGCGGCCGCTTTCGCGCCAGATCTCCGCCGGCTGGATGGTGGGCATCAGCAGCTCCAAGGCGCCGGCGCGGTCCTGCTCCTCGCGCACTATTCTCTCGATCTTGCTCAAGACCCGAAGCCCAAGCGGCAGCCAGGAATAAATGCCGGCGCTCGATTGGCGGACGAGGCCGGCGCGCAGCATCAGTCTGTGGGAGACGATCTCGGCTTCCTTCGGATCGTCGCGCAAGAGGGGCAGGAAGTAGTGGCTGAGGCGCATGGGAAGCGGTGCTGGTCTTTTAGGGCGGGCGAACGCACTGCCCACGATGAAGCCACGCCTCGGCCGGAGGCATCCGCCTCGCGGGCGGCGTGTCGCGGCTAATAGCTTACTTTATTGAGGGGAAGCAATGCTGGGGCAAAACCTCCAGCCTGCCTGGCGTCTGCCGCGCGCGCTCTTGCACGCCCTTGAATGAGCCCGGCAACCGGAAAATCCTCAAAGGCGCCCGCTTCCGCCTCTCGTCTGACGGCGCTCGCAAAGCGTCTGTGCCGACGCAAATGGGCGGCGCATGGGATGTGCCCCACAGAGCCGCCAGAGAGACACCGGGAAGTAGGGGCTGGTCGTAGACGGGACTGCGGCGCCCCAGCAACCGATTCGGCTCGTGCCGCGCGTGCATTGCCTATTATAGTGGCAATAGTCAGGGTTGCACCAGAGCGCTAGACCAACCCGGCCGCGACCTTGACCATAGAGAACGCCCACAAATACCTCCTTATCATGGCTCTAATCAGAAAAAGATGTCTTCGCCCGTCACAATGATGGTGACAATTTGGCGCGGGCTTGCTAGCGTCCCCACACAACGTGAAAGCGGTCGGGAGTGGTAATGATCTCGGAGTTGCGCGTTGAGATTGGACCAGGTCCAAGTCTTGGGAGGAAGTAGCTCCAGGCGCGCTGATAGTGCAATTGCACAAGCGCTGCCGCCCTTAGCCAGCATTCTCGACAGTCAAGAATGGCGGCGAGGTCACGCCGGCTGAGGAGCCAAGGAGTCGCGTACTATAAGAGCAAGGTCAATCCGACCTTGCTTTTTTTTCGCCTACTCGCCAGCCCCCTCGCCCCGTCAACGAATGGTGTCGTAACGCGGCAGGAACGGGATCTGATCGAGCGTGATCACGCGATGCACGATGATCGCGTAGAGGGCGGCGAAGACGATGCTCGCCACCAGTGTCGTGGCCAGCATCTTCGGCAGGAGCTTTGGCGTATGCGGGGCGCTCTCCGCCGTGCCGGGCGCCACCTCTCCCTCCTCTTCCTGAGTGCGTACGCCGATCGGCAGCATGGCGAAGAGCACGATCCACCAGATGAGGAAATAGAGGGCGATGCCAAAGGCGAGCGTCATGGCTGCATCACGCTTGCTCGAGCTCGACCAGCGTGCCGCAGAAGTCCTTGGGGTGGAGAAACAGCACTGGCTTGCCATGGGCGCCGATCTTGGGCTCGCCCTTCCCCAGCACGCGGGCACCGGCGGCCACGAGCCGGTCGCGCGCTTGGCCGATGTCGGGAACCTCATAGCAGAGGTGATGGATGCCGCCAGCAGGGTTGCGCTTGAGGAAGCCTGCGATGGGAGAGTCCTCGCCAAGCACGCCAAGCAGCTCGATCTTGGTGTTGGGCAGCTCGATGAACACCGTCGTCACGCCATGCTCCGGCTGGTCGACCATGTCGGAGACCTTGGCGCCGAGCGTCTTGCGGTAGATTTCGGCCGCGGCCGCAAGATCCGGCACGACGATGGCGACATGGTTGAGGCGTCCAATCACGGGACAGGTCTCCTCAAGAGAAGCATTGCGAGCTAGCCTATAGCACCGTCAACAGCACCTGGCACATGGGCTTCTTGCCCCAGGCCTGGTTGACGGCGGCGCGCACGCTCCGCCTCACCGCCTCGCTCACGAGCGCCTGATCCTTGCGCCGGGGCTTGGGGATGCTCTCGATGGTGCCGATGGCGGCGTCGCGGGCAATGGTCTCGAAAGAGGTGCCGTGGGTGTCGGTCGCGGGCAGGCCGGTGAGCGCCACCTCCGGGTCGGCGAGCAGGACGCCTTTCTCCGACAGGACGAGCGAGACGGCGACAGAGCCGGCAAAGCTCAGTTTGCGCCGCTCGCGCACCTGGCCGTCATCGGCGCGGGTGATGATGGCGCCGTCGCGGTAGAGGCGGCCGACCGGCACGTCGTCGATGATCTTGGCCGGACCCGGGGCGAGGCGAACCATAGTCCCGTTCCGCGCACGGATCACCTCGCTCACGCCGAGCTTCTCGGCGAGCCGCGCATGGGCCTCCAGATGCCTGCCCTCGCCATGCATGGGGATGGCGATCTTGGGCTTCACCCAGCGATAAAGCTGTTCGAGCTCGCCGCGGCGCGGGTGGCCCGAGACATGGACGGGAGCATCCTGATCGGTGATGACCTCGATCCCTTCGTCGGCAAGCGCGTTCTGCACCCGTCCCACCGCCTTCTCGTTGCCTGGGATGGTGCGCGAGGAGAAAATCACCCGGTCGCCCGCCTCCAGCGCCACATTCGGGTGCTCGCCGGACGCGATGCGCGCCATGGCGGCGCGGGACTCGCCCTGGCTGCCGGTGCAGAGCGCCACCACGTTCCGCGCCGCGAGCCCTTCGAACTCGGTCTCGGCGTGGAAGGGAAGATCGGGGTCGAGATAGCCGGTCGCCTGCGCCGCCTCCATGACGCGATACATGGCGCGGCCGACGACGACGAGCTCACGGCCGGCGGCGCGGGCGGCATTGGCGACGGAGCGGGTGCGCGCCACGTTGGAGGCGAAGGTGGTCACGGCCACGCGCTTCGGCGCCTCGCGGACGAGCCGCTCCAAGGTCAGGGCCACATCGGCCTCCGACGCCGAGACGCCGTCCCGTACCGCGTTAGTGGAGTCGCAGATGAGCGCGGTGATGCCTTCTTCCCCTAGCGCCCTCAGACGCGCCTCGTCGGTGGGCGCGCTGGTCAAGGGGGTCGCGTCGAGCTTCCAGTCGCCGGTGTGGATCACGGTGCCGAGCGGGGTGCGGATGGCGACCGCCGACGGCTCGGGGATGGAATGCGACATGCTGATCAGCTCGACGTCGAACGGGCCGATCCTCCTTCGGCTGCCTAAGGGCATGATCTCGAGGGGGAAATCGCGCGCAAGGCCTCTCTCGCCGAGCTTCGATTTGAGCATGGAGGCGGTAAAGGGGGTGGCAAAGACCGGCACGCCGCCAAGCCGTGGCCAAAGGTCGACCACGGCGCCGAAATGGTCCTCATGGGCATGGGTCAGGAGCAGGCCTTTGAGGTTCGGCCGCTCCGCTTCGAGGAAGCGGATGTCGGGGAGGATGACGTCGATGCCTGGCTCGGTCTCGCTGCCGAAGGTGATGCCCAGGTCGACGATCAGCCATTCGCGGTCGCCGGGCGGCCCATAGCCGTAAACGTAGAGGTTCATGCCGATCTCGCCCACGCCGCCAAGGGGCACGAAGACGAAATCCGGGCTCTGGCGTTCGGAGCGGCGTGACATGGGGTTGGTCTTGCCCGGGCTTTTAGCGGCTGCCGAAGAACACGTCGCCGGCCGCCACGCGGCGCTCGGCGCCGTCGCTCATCAAGAGCCGCAGCGCGCCGCCCGAATCGAGGCCCGCGAACAGGCCCTCGGCTTCCTCATTGTGGAGCCGTACGCGCAGCAGCCGTCCCGTGGGGCCGGCGCGGTCGAGCCAGGCCCGGCGGATGGACTGGAACGCGGCCCCCTCCTGCCAGCGCCTCAGCCACACATCGGTGGTGGCGGCGAGAGTCTCCAGCACGGCAACGGGGCTGGGGGTGGCGCCATGGGCGGCGAGGCTTGTGGCCGGCTGCGGGAGTCCTTCCGGATGATGGGCGAGGTTGATGCCGGTGCCGATCACCACGACCGACCGTTTGTCGCCCTCGCCATTGGCGCTTTCGAGCAGCATGCCCGCGACTTTGGCGCCTCCGAGCAAAACGTCGTTCGGCCATTTGAGCAGAAGCTGCCCGCGCGTCTCCTCGTCCACGAGCTTGGCGATGGTGTCATAGGCGACAAGCCCTGCCAGCAGCGCGAGCTGCCCGGCCACGCTCAAGGGGCAGGACAGCCCGATCAGGAGGCTGGCAAACAGATTGCCGTGCTCGGAGCGCCATTCGCGCCCTGCCCGGCCGCGACCTGCCGATTGGCGGGCGGACCAGACCCAAAGCGGCCCCGGCTCTCCGGCGGCGGCGCGGCGGCGTGCCTCGGCATTGGTCGAATCCACCGCTTCCAGCCTAAGCAAACGGTAGCCGCTGGGCAGCTTCGGCGATGAGGAAGGGAAAGACGGCATCAAGACTTTCAGAACAAGGACCTGGCGGCGGTGTCGGCGATGGTCACGAGCGGCGCCGGGGCAACGAAGAACAACAGAGTGAACGCACCGGTTACCCCGAGCACGGCGGCAAGGGTGCCGGGCATCGGCTCGAAGCGTTCGGCAGGGGCATCGAAATACATGAGCTTGACGATGCGGAGATAATAGTAGGCGCCCACGACGCTCAACAGCACGCCGGTGACGGCTAGGCCATAGAGTCCGGCATGGATGGCGGCGAGGAACACGTAGAACTTGGCGAAGAAACCTGCAAGAGGCGGAATGCCCGCCAGCGAGAAGAGCAGCATGGCGAGCATGAAAGCCATCAGCGGGCTGGTGCGCGAGAGCCCGGCGAGCTGGTCGATGTCCTCGACCATGCGGCCAGAGCGGCGCATGGCGAGGATGCAGGCGAAGGTGCCGAGGGTCATGGCGAGATAGATGGCGAGATAGATGATGACGCCCTGCACGCCCTCGGCGCTGCCGGCGGCAAGCCCGACCAGCGCATAGCCCATATGACTGATGGAGCTGTAGGCCATCAGCCGCTTGATGTTCTTCTGGCCGATGGCGGCAAACGCACCGAGCGCCATGGAGGCGATAGCGAGGAAGGTGACGATCTGCTGCCATTCGGGCGCTATGGCCGGGAAGGCCGCGAACAGGGTCCGCACGGTGAGCGCCATGGCGGCGAGCTTGGGTGCGGCGGCAAAGAAGGCAGTGACGGGGGTGGGCGCCCCCTCATAGACGTCGGGCGTCCACATATGGAAGGGCACCGCCGAGATCTTGAAGGCGAAACCCGCCATCAGGAACACCAGCCCGAAGATCAGGCCGAGCGTAGCGCCTGAGTCGTGCACGATTGCGGCGATGTGGCCAAACTCGGTCGCGCCGGTGAAGCCGTAAACGAGCGAGGCTCCATAGAGGAGCATTCCTGAGGAGAGTGCGCCGAGCACGAAATATTTGAGCCCTGCCTCGCTTGAGCGGGCGGAATCGCGGTCGAAGGCCGCCACCACGTAGAGGGCGAGGCTCTGCAGCTCGAGACCAACATAGAGCGCGATGAGATCGTGGGCGGAGATCATCATCAGCATGCCGGTGGTGGCGAGCAGCACCAGCACCGGAAACTCGAACTTGATGCGGCCTTGCTCGCGCCAATAATCGTAGGACATCAAGAGCGCCACGGCGGCGCCGGTCAGCGTCAAGAGTTTCATGGCCCGTGCGAAGGGATCGACGATGAAGCTCCCGCCGAACAGGGGTGTGGTGCCGTGGCCGGTCGCGACCAACACGCCGGCAGCGACGAGAATGAGGACGCCGAGCCAAAGCAGGAGCTCGCCATGCTCCTTGCGCGTGGCGACGCCAAGCATGAGCAGCACCATGGCTCCGATCGCGAGCGTAAGCTCCGGCGCCATGACGGCGAGCTGCAGGGATTGGAGCATCAGGGCGAAAGTCCTCTAAGGCAGAAGCGCGAGCCGCGCCTGCTCGGCGGCGACGAGGGCTGCGTGGTAGTTCTTGATCAGTGCGTCGACCGAGACCGCGCTCGCATCGAGGATGGGTGCCGGGTAAAAACCGAACAGGAGGGTGAGCGCCACCAGCGGCGTCATTACCACCACCTCGCGCCAGCTAATATCCTGGATGAGACGGAGGCTTGGCTTTTCCAGTCTGCCGAAGATGATGCGGCCATAGAGGTACAGCGCGTAAGCGGCCGACAGAATGATGCCGGTGGTGGCGAGGGACGCCACAGAGGTATTGATGCGGAAGGCGCCCAAGAGGCTCAGGAACTCGCCGACGAAGCCGCTTGTCCCCGGCAGCCCGATATTGGCAAGCGTGAACACCATGAAGCAGAAGGCATAGAGCGGCATGCGGTCGGCGAGCCCGCCATAGGCTTTGATCTCGCGCGTGTGCATGCGGTCGTAGATCACGCCTACGCAGAGGAACAGCGCGGCCGACACGATGCCGTGGGACAGCATCTGGAAGATGCCCCCTTGCAGGCCCTGCATGGTGAGGGTGAACACGCCGATGGTGACGAAGCCCATTTGGGCGACGGAGGAATAGGCGATTAGCTTTTTTACGTCCTCCTGCGCCAACGCCACGAGCGAAGTGTAGATGATGGCGATCACCGACAGCGCGAAGATCAGGGGCGCGAACTCCGCCGAGGCGAGCGGGAACATGGGGATGGAGAAGCGCAAGAAACCGTAGCCGCCCATCTTCAGAAGGATGCCCGCGAGGATGACGGACCCCGCAGTCGGCGCTTCCACATGGGCGTCGGGCAGCCAGGTATGCACCGGCCACATCGGCAGCTTGACGGCAAAGGAGGCGAGGAAGCCGAACCACAGCCAGGTCTGCATCGAGGCCGGGAAACCGTAATTGAGCAGCGCCGGGATGTCGGTGGTTCCCGCCTGCCAATAGATGGCCATGATGGCGAGCAGCATCAGCAGCGAGCCCGCCAGCGTATAGAGGAAGAACTTGAAGCTCGCATAGACCCGGCGCGGGCCTCCCCAAACGCCGATGATCAGGAACATCGGGATCAGCCCGCCCTCGAAGAAGAGATAGAACAGCACGAGGTCGAGGCTCGTGAACACGCCGAGCATCAGCGTCTCGAGCACGAGGAAGGCGATCATGTACTCCTTCACCCGCTCGGTGATCGAGGTCCAGCTCGCCAGAATGCATATCGGCATGAGGAAGGTCGTGAGCAGCACGAAGGGCATGGAGATGCCGTCCACCCCCATATGGAAGGTGATGGATCCCAGCCAAGCGCGGCGCTCGACAAACTGGAATTGCGCCGTGGTCGGGTCGAAATCGCGCCAGAGCAGCAGCGAGATCGCGAAGGTGACGAGCGTCGTCCACAGCGCAATGAAGCGGGCGTTGTTGAAGGCGCTTTCGTCCTCGGCGCGGCGGAGCCCGATCAGAAGCGCGCCGAACAGCGGCAGGAAGGTGATTGCGGAGAGGATCGGCCAGCTATAGCTCATCGCGGCAACCCGCTCCCGGAGAAGATGAAATAGGTGATGAGGGCTGCGACGCCGATCAGCATGACGAAGGCGTAGTGATAGATGTAGCCGCTCTGTAGCCGCACGACGCGGTTGGTAATGTCGATGACGCGGGCGGCCACCCCGTCAGGGCCGATGCCGTCGATGATTTTGCCATCGCCAACCTTCCACAATTTGCGCCCAAGCCAGAACGCGGGACGCACGAACAGCCGGTCGTAAAGCGCGTCGAAATACCAGGCGTTGAGCAGGAAGAGGTGGACCCCTCGGAAGCGCTTGGCGAGGCCGAAGGGAACGAGCGGGTTGCGTAAGTAAAAGTACCAGGCGACCGCGAAGCCGAGCGCCATCATGAGCGTCGGCGCTAGCATCACCAGCACCGGCACCTCATGCTCGGCTTGGCCCGTATGGGCGACGAGAGAGCCGCGCCAGAACTCGGCCTGGTCCGCGCCGATGAAGAGATGCATGAAGATCGCGCCGGCGAGCAGCGAGCCAAGCGCCAGGATGAGAAGCGGCACGCCCATCACTAAAGGCGGCTCATGGGCGTGGGCTAGCATTTCGGGCTTCTCGCGCGGCTTGCCCTCGAAGGCGAGGAACATCAGCCGCCAGGAATAGAACGACGTCAGCAGCGCCGAGAGCACGGTCAGCACGAAGGCGTAATTGCCCACGACGGAGCCTGCGGCATAGGCCGCCTCGATGACGGCGTCCTTGGAGACGAAGCCCGAGGTGAAGGGAAAGCCGGTCAGTGACAGGGTGCCGATCAGCATCATCGCCCAGGTGAAGGGCAGCACCTTACGCAAGGCTCCCATGCGGCGCAGATCCTGCTCGTGATGCAGCGCGTGGATCACCGCGCCCGCTCCCAGGAACAGAAGCGCCTTGAAGAAGGCATGGGTGAAGAGGTGGAAGATGCCGGTGCCATAGGCGCCGACGCCCTCGGCCACGAACATGTAGCTGAGCTGGGAGCAAGTCGAATAGGCGATCACGCGCTTGATGTCGGTCTGCACCAGCCCCACGGTGGCGGCGAAGAAGGCGGTGGTGGCGCCGATGAAGGCGACGACGCCCAGCGCGATGGGGGCGAGGTCGAACAGCGGCGAGAGCCTCGCCACCATGAATACGCCGGCCGTGACCATGGTGGCGGCATGGATCAGCGCCGAGACCGGCGTCGGTCCCTCCATGGCGTCGGGCAGCCAGGTGTGCAGCAGGAATTGCGCCGACTTGCCCATGGCGCCCATGAACAAGAGCAGGCAGATGAGCGTCAGCGCGTCGACGTGGGCGCCCAAGAACTCCATGGTCTTGCCGACCTGGTCGGGCGCAGAGGCGAAGATCGTGTCGTATTGGACCGAATTAAACAGGGTGAAGATGGCGAAGATGCCCAGCGCGAAGCCGAAATCGCCGACGCGGTTGACGACGAAGGCTTTGATCGCTGCCGCGTTGGCTGAGGGGCGGTGATACCAGAAGCCGATGAGCAGGTAGCTCATCAGTCCGACACCCTCCCAGCCGAAGAAGAGCTGCACCAGATTGTCGGCGGTCACCAGCGCGAGCATGGCGAAGGTGAAGAGCGAGAGATAGGCGAAGAAGCGCGGCCGGTGCGGGTCCTCCTCCATGTAGCCGATGGAATAGAGATGCACGAGGCCTGAGACGAGGGTGACCACCACCAGCATCACGGCGGTGAGCGTGTCGATGCGGAGCGCCCAGGCGGCATGCAGGTCGCCCGAGTCGATGAAGCGGAGAAGCTCGATGCGCTCCTCATGGCCCTGGATGGCGATCTGGTAGAAGGCCAAGCAGGACAGAAGGGCCGCGATGAGCACGAGCCCGGTGGTGATGACCTCCGAGCTGCGCGCGCCCATGAGGCGGCCGAAGAAGCCCGCTAAGATCGCGCCCAAGAGCGGCAGGAAGACGATCGCCTGATACATGCGNNACGATGGCGAGCCCTATCGCCGCTTCGGCGGCGGCGACGGTGAGCACGATCAGCGCGAAGACCTGGCCTACAAGGTCGCCCTGGAAGGAGGAGAAGGCGACAAGGTTGATGTTCACCGCAAGCAGCATCAACTCGATGCTCATGAGAATGACGATGACGTTCTTGCGGTTGAGGAAAATGCCGAAAATGCCGAGCGTGAACAGAATGGCGGCGACCGTGAGGTAATGGGAGAGTCCGACAGTCATGACAGTCCCCTCCCCGATTCGATCTTCACCACCTCCATGCCGGTCTGCCGCGTGCGCGCAATTTGTGCCGCGACCGACTGGCGCTTCACCCCCTCGCGGTGCCGCAGGGTGAGCACGATGGCACCGACCATGGCGACCAGCAGGATGAGCCCGGCTGGCTCGAACAGATAGACGTAGTTCGTGTAGAGGATGCGGCCGAGGGCTGCGGTATTGCTGACGCCCTGCGCCGTGGGTGCCTGCGGTGCGATGGCGGGCGCCGTCACCCAGGCACCGAGGACGAAAAGCAGCTCGACGAGGAAGAGGATGCCGATGGTGGCGCCGACGGGCAGAAATTTCAGGAAGCCTGCCTTGAGCTCGGCAAAGTCGACATCGAGCATCATCACCACGAACAGGAACAGCACCAGGATCGCGCCGACATAGACGACGATGAGGATCATGGCGAGGAACTCGGCGCCAAGCAGCACGAACAGGCCCGCAGCATTGAAAAAGGCGAGGATGAGGAAGAGCACGGCATGCACCGGGTTCTTCACAGCGATGACCATGAAACCGGAGGCCACGCAAAGCCCGGCGAAGAGATAGAAGAACAGCGCCGGCAACGTCATGCGGTTCTCGTCGAACTGAGCATGCGTTCCGTCATGGCCGGGCTTGTCTCGGCCATCCACGTCTTCCAAGTCGAGCCAAAACGTGGATGCCCGGCACAAGGCCGGGCATGACGATGGAAAATCGTCGAAAAGCTATCAAACATTTTCCTCACCGGTAAGGCGCATCGAGCGCCAGGTTCTTGGCGATCTCGCGCTCCCAGCGGTCGCCATTGGCGAGCAGCTTGTCCTTGTCGTAGTAAAGCTCCTCGCGCGTCTCGGTGGCGAACTCGAAATTCGGTCCTTCCACAATGGCGTCGACCGGACAGGCCTCCTGGCAGAAACCGCAATAGATGCATTTCACCATGTCGATGTCGTAGCGGGTGGCGCGCCGCGTGCCGTCATTACGGCTGGGTCCGGCCTCGATGGTGATGGCTTGCGCGGGGCAAATGGCCTCGCAGAGCTTGCAGGCGATGCAGCGCTCCTCGCCATTCGGGTAGCGCCTAAGCGCATGCTCGCCCCGGAAGCGTGGCGAGAGCGCGCCCTTCTCGAAGGGGTAGTTGAGCGTTGCCTTGGGCGCCACGAAATATTTGAGCGCGAGCCAGAAGGCCGACAGGAATTCTATCAGCAACAGCGACTTTGCGGCTTGGCCAAAGCGCCTCACGCTCATTCTCCTCTCAAAGCCCCTGCTGCCAGAGCTGAAGGACGGCCGCCACGATCACGACCATGGTGAGCGACAGCGGCAGGAACACCTTCCAGCCGAGCCGCATCAGCTGGTCGTAGCGATAGCGGGGCACCATGGCCTTGACCATAGCGAACAGGAAGAACAGAAAACATGCCTTCAAGACGAACCATAGCACGCCTGGTATCCAGGTGAAGGGCGGCACCGGAAAAGGCGGCAGCCAGCCGCCCAAGAACAGCACGGTGCCGAGTCCGCACATCAGCACGGCCGCGACATATTCCCCCAACATGAAGAGCATATAGGGCGCGGAGGAATATTCGACCATGAAGCCCGCCACGAGCTCGGATTCCGCCTCCAGCAGGTCGAAGGGCGGGCGGTTCGTCTCGGCCAGCGCCGAGACGAAGAACACCACGAACATCGGAAAGAGCGGCAGCCAGTACCAGCCGAACAGGCCGAAGCGCCCGTCCTGCGCCTCGACGATGTCGTTCAAATTGAGCGAGCCTGCGCAAAGCAGTACGGTGATGATGACGAAGCCGATGGAGACCTCGTAGGACACCATCTGGGCGGCGGATCTGAGCGCGGCGAGAAAGGCGTATTTGGAGTTGGACGCCCAGCCCGCCATGATCACGCCGTAGACCTGCAGCGAGGAGACGGCGAAGATATAGAGGACGCCGACATTGATGTCGGCGACGGCCCAATTCTTGGCGAGGGGCACCACCGCCCAGGCGGAGAGCGCAAGCCCCGCGGTCACCAGAGGTGCCAGCAGGAAGATGCCCTTATTGGCACCGGCCGGGATCACCGGCTCCTTGAGCACGAATTTGAGCAGGTCGGCGAAGGATTGCAGCAGGCCCCAGGGGCCGACGACATTCGGCCCACGCCTAAGCTGCACCGCCGCCCAGACCTTGCGGTCGGCATAGAGCAGGAAGGCCACGATGATGAGCAGCGTGACGAGGAGCGCCAGGCTCTCCGCCACGATCAGCGCGAGCGGTAATCCGTAGCTCGACCAGAGATTAGCCATCAGAGATTAGCCATGGGTGCCGGTCGCTTGCGCTTTCGCGCCCGCATGCAACGCGCTTAAGGCCGCCATCAGCGGCGAGGAGCGCGCGATGGCGTTGGTGAGGTAGAAGTCGGCGATGCCGGTGCCGAAGCGGTCCTTCCCGGTCTTGCCACCAGATGCGGCCAGCCGCTCGATGGCGCCAGCGTCGGCAGGGACGATGGTGTCGAGCAAAGCGAGCTCTGGGCACGCTTCAAACATCTTGGCGCGGAGTTCGGCGGTGCTGTCGAAGGGAAGCGGCCGGCCCAGCTTTGCGGAAAGCGCGCGAAGAATCTTCCAGTCCTCGCGTGCCTCGCCGGGCGGGAAGACGGCACGGGCGGTCATTTGCGGCCGGCCTTCGGTGTTGACGTATAGGGCGTCCTTCTCGGTGTAGGCGGCGCCAGGCAGGATCACATCGGCGCGATGGGCCCCTCGGTCGCCGTGGTTCCCCTGGTAGATGACGAAGGCCTGGCCCAGCCTCTCCATCTCAATCTCGTCGGCGCCCAGAAGGTAGACGATTTCGATCTCGCCGTTCGACGCGCCGTCCAGGATGGAGTCCACGTCGCGGCCGCCCTCCCCCGGCACAAGGCCCAGGTCGAGGCCGGCGACGCGGGAGGCGGCGGTGTGGAGCACGCTGAAGCCGTTCCAGCCTGGCTTCACTGCCGCCAAGGCAACAGCCGCCTTGGCGGCAAGCGCCAGTACGCCCGCGCCGTCGGGACGGGCGAGTGCGGCCTGGCCGATGATGACCAGCGGCCGCTCGGCGCCTGCCGCGCGCTCGAGGAAGGGGTGCGATCCGGCGGCGATCTTGGCGAGCGTCTCGGGGCCGGCGCCGAGATAGTCATAGGCATAAGTGAGGTCCGCCTTCTCGCCGATCAGGCCGATGGGGATGCGGCCTTGCATCTGGCGCCAGCGCTCGCGGATGCGGGCGTTCAGCACGGCGGCTTCAAGGCGCGGATTGGTGCCGATGATGAGGATGGCGTCGGCCTGCTCGATGCCTTTGATGGTGGCGTTGAACAGATAGGTGGCACGGCCAAGTGCGGGGTCGAGCTTGGCGCCGTCCTGGCGGCAATCGATATGAGGCGAGCCAAGCTGCTCGGCGAGGCACTTCAGCGCGAACATCTCCTCGGCGGCTTGCAGATCGCCGGCTATTGCCGCGAATTTGCCGCCGTCCAGCCCGCGCAGTCCCTCCGCCACGATGGCAAGGGCGTCGCCCCAGCTCGTGGGCTCGAGCCGCCCATGCCGCCGCACATAAGGCTGGTCGAGCCGCTGCAACCTCAGGCCGTCCCAGACATGGCGGGTCTTGTCGGAGATCCACTCCTCGTTGATGGCGTCGTTCTCGCGCGGCAGGATGCGCAAGACCTCGCGGCCGCGCGCATCGACGCGGATGTTGGAGCCCAGCGCATCCATCACATCGATGGAGGGTGTTTTGGTGAGCTCCCAGGGGCGCGCGACGAAGGCGTAAGGTTTGGAGGTGAGCGCGCCTACGGGGCAAAGATCGACCACGTTGCCGGACAGCTCCGACATCATGCCGTGCTCGAGGTAAGTGGTGATTTCCATGTCCTCGCCGCGGCCGATGGCGCCAAGCTCCTCAACGCCAGCCACCTCGGTCATGAAGCGGATGCAGCGGGTGCAATGGATGCAGCGGTTCATGAAGGTGTCGATCAGAGGCCCGAGATATTTGTCCTCCACCGCCCGCTTGTTGTCCTGGAAGCGCCCGGCGTCGAAGCCATAGGCCATGGTCTGGTCCTGCAAATCGCACTCCCCGCCCTGATCGCAAATGGGGCAGTCGAGCGGGTGGTTGACGAGCAGGAACTCGAGCACGCCCTCGCGCGCCTTCTTCACTCTCTCCGAATTGGTGATGATGGTGGGAGGGGTGCCGTCGCGGCCGGGCCTAAGATCGCTGACGCCCATGGCGCAGGAGGCCACGGGCTTGGGCATGCCCGCCACCTCCACCAGGCACATGCGGCAATTGCCGGCGATGGACAGGCGCTCGTGATAGCAGAAGCGCGGGATCTCGACGCCGGCCAGCCCGCAGGCCTGGATCAGGGTAATGCCGGCGGGCACCTCGATCTCGCGGTTATCAATGATGAGCTTAGGCACGCTTTTTTGACCTCGGGGCTGGCCCTTTCTTCCGGGCAACGACTGGTGATGCTGACCCCCGCGTCTCTTCTAGGGATTGCTTAATGAACGCGCGAAATTTGGGATTGTAATGCTCGAAATACCCTGATTTTAGGAAGTGCGCGGACTCCAGATACCCACGATGCAATTTGATCTGGTCGCGCACTGATAACTTCCACTCTTCGCTCCGCGTAAAGATCTCCTCGCATGCATTAAGTACGAAGTCGATGAACCGCTCGTATTGTTGGAACAGCTCAGGGGATCCGTCGATCGTCAGAGCTTCGTAGTCGAAGTCTGCGAGGCGCAGGCTTGGATCAGCAAGCTTTGGGTTCTCGAACGCGTGCCTCTGGTACTCTCTCCATAGTTCGTATGCATTCGTCTCGCGTGCGATCTTTCGAGCTTCTTTGATTTGGTAATCTGCGTAGGCCAAGGCGAGTATGCCAACCAGCGCTGCCAGAACAGTGGCGAGAGCACCAAGTTTCTCGGCATTCTCCCAGAGCCAGCACATGAACCAGTCCCTGCTACTCTGCTGCGACCGGCACCGAGGGCGCCAAGGGACGCGTGGCCTCAGCGTCGATGCGCTCCTCGATGACGTGGCGGAAATGGCGGATCAAGCCTTGCACCGGCCAGGCCGCCGCATCGCCCAGCGCGCAGATGGTATGGCCCTCGACCTGGTAGCTCACGTCGAGCAGCATGTCGATCTCGCCCTTCTCGGCTTGCCCTTTTGCCATGCGCTCCAGCACCCGCCACATCCATCCCGTGCCTTCGCGGCAGGGGGTGCATTGGCCGCAACTCTCATGCTTGTAGAAATAAGAGAGCCGGGCGATGGCGCGGATGATGTCGGTCGACTTGTCCATGACGATGACAGCCGCCGTGCCGAGCCCGGTCTTCAGGTCGCGCAAGGCATCGAAATCCATGGTCAGATCGTTACAGAGGCTGGCCGGCAGGCAAGGAACCGACGAGCCGCCAGGGATGACGGCGTAGAGATTGTCCCAGCCGCCGCGCACCCCGCCCGCATGGCGGTCGATCAGCTCGCGCAGCTCGATGCCCATCTCCTCCTCGACCGTGCAGGGCTCGTTCACATGGCCGGAGATGCAGAACAGCTTGGTGCCGGTATTGTTCGGCTTGCCAAGGGAAGCGAACCAGGTGGCGCCCCGGCGCAAGATATCGGGGACGACGGCGATCGACTCGACATTGTTGACGGTGGTGGGGGCGCCATAGAGACCAACATTGGCGGGGAATGGCGGCTTCAGCCGCGGCATGCCCTTCTTGCCCTCGAGGCTTTCCAGCAGTGCCGTCTCCTCGCCGCAAATATAGGCGCCGGCGCCGTGATGCAGATAAAGCTCGAAGTCCCAGCCATTGACGTTGTTCTTGCCGATCAGCTTGTCCTCATAGGCCTCGTCGATGGCGGATTGCAGGATCTCGCGCTCGCGGATGAACTCGCCGCGAATATAGATGTAGGAGGTGTGCGCGCGCATGGCGAAGGCGGCAAGCAGCGCGCCCTCGACCAAGAGATGCGGGTCGTGGCGCATGATGTCCCGGTCCTTGCAGGTGCCGGGCTCGGACTCGTCGGCGTTGATGACCAGATAGTTTGGGCGGCCATCGGACTTGGTCGGCATGAACGACCATTTCAGCCCGGTGGGGAAGCCCGCGCCGCCGCGGCCGCGCAAGCCTGACGCCTTCACCTCCTCGATGATGGCGTCGTGGCCGCGCTCGATCAGCGCCTTGGTGCCGTCCCAGGCGCCGCGCGCGCGCGCCGCCTCGAGCCGCCAGTCATGCTGACCGTAGAGGTTCTTGAAGATGCGGTCCTTGTCGGCAAGCATTAATTGCTCTCCGGGGCCTGGAGCGTTCTCGGTCCGCTCAACGGAGCGGAGGCTTGCCGCCCATTTTGCGGGCCGGGCATGACCTCGCGCCCGGCTTTCAGATTGGCGAGGATCCATTCCAGGCGGTCAGGCGTCAGATCCTCGTAATAGTCCTTGTTGATCTGCACCATGGGGGCGTTGACGCAGGCGCCCAAGCACTCGACCTCGGTCCAGGAGAAGAGCCCGTCGGGCGTGACGTGGCCTGGCTCGCCGATCAGCGTGCGGCAGGCGGCTTTGATCTCGTCGGCGCCGCGCAGCCAGCAAGGCGTCGTGCCGCAGACCTGCACATAGTAGCGGCCGACGGGGGCGAGATTGAACATGGTGTAGAAAGTCGCGATCTCGTAGATGCGGATATGAGCGAGCCCCAGCATGTCGGCGACGGTGCGCAGCGCAGGCTCCGGCAGCCAGCCGCCGCACTGCTCCTGCGCCCGCCACAGTATCGGGATCACGGCGGAGGCCTGCCGCCCTTCCGGATATTTCTTAAGCTGCGCCTCCGCCCAGGCGAGGTTCTCGGGGCTGAAGGCGAAACCTTCGGGCTGCTCGGCAGCGAGGCGGCGGACGCTCATTGGCTCGTCTCTATCTTCTGGTCTTGTTGGAATCGCCGCGTCCAATCGCTCCTAGCGGTGGACGATGCAGGACGGGATGCTGTTCAGCCCGTCGGCGACATAGGCCTTGAAGGTGTAATAGCAAATCGCGGTCGAGCTAGACTTCTGCAAAGTCAGCACGACGGCGTCGGGGGAGACCTTGCCCAATTGACGGGTCACGGCGTCAGCCGGGATGAAGATGGTGGTGCGGATCACGAAGCCGTCGCTGGCCAAGTCCTTCAGCCTGGCGGTGCCTTTGATCTCGCTCGCAGCGCCGGCACCTTCCTCGGGCTTCTCGGCTTTGCCGTCCTCGGGCTTCTCGGCTTTTCCTTCGTCCGGCTTTTCAGCCTTCTCCTCGTCCGGCTTGGCGCCTTTGCCGTCCTCGGGGTTTTCCGCCTTGCCCTCCTCGGGCTTGGGCGTATCGGGCTTGGCTTCCGAGGCGGCCCCGCCGGCCTTCTCGTCGGCGGCCTTTGCTGCCTCTGCCGCAAACAGGAGTGCTCCGGCGCACAACAACACTGCCAGAGAGATCCTCATCGTCGTCCTCATCACGCCCTCCTTGTCTTGCTCTTGCTCAGGCGAGAATATACCGCCCGCGCGCTTCTCTTGATGATTCGAGGCCATGGTCAGCGGTCCACCTCGCCAAACACGATGTCGATCGAGCCCAAGATCGCCGACACGTCGGCCAGCATATGGCCCCGGCTGATGAAGTCCATGGCCTGCAAATGGGCAAAGCCCGGCGCCCTGATCTTGCAGCGATAAGGGCGGTTGGTGCCGTCTGCCACCAGATACACGCCGAACTCGCCCTTCGGCGCCTCGACCGCGGCGTACACTTCACCGGCGGGCACATGATAGCCCTCGGTATAGAGCTTGAAGTGGTGGATCAGCGCCTCCATGGAGCGCTTCATCTGAGCGCGCCGCGGCGGCACCATCTTGTGGTTCTCGACGGTGACCGGCCCAAGCTCGGTGGTCAGGCGCTCGCAACATTGCTTCATGATATGCACCGATTGACGCATCTCCTCCATGCGCACGAGATAGCGGTCGTAGCAGTCGCCGTTCTTGCCGATCGGGATGTCGAAGTCGAGCTCGGCATAGCACTCGTAGGGCTGGCTCTTGCGCAAGTCCCAGGCGGCGCCCGAGCCCCGCACCATGACGCCGGAGAACCCATGCGCCCAGGCGTCCTCGATCTTGACCACGCCGATATCGACGTTGCGCTGCTTGAAGATACGGTTATCGGTGAGCAGGCCGTCGATATCGTCGCAGACTTTGAGGAACGGGTTGCAGAAGGCGTAGATGTCGGCAATCAGCTTGGGCGGCAGGTCCTGATGCACGCCGCCGGGGCGGAAATAGGCAGCATGCATGCGGCTGCCGCTCGCCCGCTCATAGAACACCATGAGCTTCTCGCGCTCCTCGAAGCCCCACAGCGGCGGGGTAAGCGCGCCCACATCCATGGCCTGAGTGGTCACGTTGAGCATGTGGGATAACAGCCGGCCGATCTCGGAATAGAGCACGCGGATGAGTTGGGCGCGTTTGGGCACCGTCACGCCGAGCAGCTTCTCCACGGCGAGGCAATATGCGTGCTCCTGGTTCATCGGCGCCACGTAATCGAGGCGATCGAAATAGGGCAGCGCCTGGAGATAGGTCTTGTACTCGATCAGCTTCTCGGTGCCGCGATGGAGCAGTCCGATATGGGGATCGACGCGCTCCACCACCTCGCCGTCGAGCTCGAGCACGAGCCGCAGGACGCCATGGGCGGCCGGGTGCTGCGGCCCGAAATTGATGGTGAACTTGCGGTTCTCGGGCTCGGGCTTGGCGGTATCGGTTTCAGCCATCACACATCCACCCTAGCCGCTGCCTTCGCGGTCTTGGCGGCCACACCGCGGTTGAAGCGATCCCAGCTCACGATGAAGCGCTCATGGGTCCCGGCGCCGATCTCGTCCACCCCGTCATGGGCGCTGAGCCTGAAGCGGGCGCGCGGGCCCCTCACCTCGATGCATTCGGCCTCCACGGTCACGGTCATGCCCGGCGGCGTTGCGGACTTGTGGGAGACGTCGATATGGGTGCCGAGGCTCCCCTCGCCCGCGTCGAGATGGGGTGCGAGCAGCTGCACGCAGGTCCATTCCATCAGCCCGACCATGAAGCCGGTGGCGAACACCTCGGGCATGTCGGCAAGCTCGGGCGCCTCGGCATAAAGATGCGCCACGGTCTTGCTCGCCGGCACCGTGTAGGCGAAGCGGTGCTTGAGACCCGCTTGAAGCGAGGGCTTCATGGCTTGGGCTCCCGCTCCTTGGCCAGTCCCGCCTTCTCGTCGCCGGGGACGGCGGTGTCCATGGCCTCCCAGGGGCTGAGAAAGTCGAAGCTGCGGAAGTCCTGCATCAGCTTCACCGGCTCATAGACCACCCGCTTCAGCTCATCGTCATAACGGACCTCAACGAAGCCCGTGAGCGGAAAGTCCTTGCGCAAGGGGTGACCCTGAAAGCCGTAATCGGTGAGGATGCGGCGGAGATCGGGGTGGCCTGCGAAGAGGATGCCGTAGAGGTCGTAGGCCTCGCGCTCGAACCAGTTGGCGGCGGGGAACAGTTCGATCACGCTCGGCACCGGGGTTGATGCATCGGTCCTGGTGCGCACGCGGATGCGCTGGTTCAGCCACGGGCTGAGCAGATGGTAGACGACGTCGAAGCGCTGCTCGCGGTCGGGGTAGTCGACGCCGCAAATATCGATCAGGCAGCCGAAGCGGCAGCTTGGATCATCGCGCAGAAGTTGGATCGTCTCGACGAGCCGCTCGCGCTCGACCTCGATGGTGAGCTCGCCAAGCACCACCTGCCGCCCGGTTACCGCCCCGCCCAAGCGATCGGCAAGATAGGCCCCAAGCTCGTTCAACCTTGCATCCATCAAGCATCCAGGACTGATCAGGGCCGGTCAGCGTTCGATGTTGCCGGTCCGCCGGATCTTCTTCTGCAAGAGAAGGACGCCATAGACCAGCGCTTCGGCGCTGGGCGGGCAGCCCGGGACATAGATGTCCACAGGCACGATGCGGTCGCAACCCCGCACCACAGAATAGGAATAGTGATAATAGCCGCCGCCATTGGCGCAGGATCCCATGGAGATGACGTAGCGGGGCTCGGGCATCTGGTCATAGACCTTGCGCAGCGCCGGAGCCATCTTGTTGGTGAGCGTGCCCGCAACGATCATCACGTCGGACTGGCGAGGCGAGGCGCGCGGCGCAAAGCCGAAGCGCTCCAGATCATAACGTGGCATCGAGGCCTGCATCATCTCGACTGCGCAGCAGGCGAGCCCGAAGGTCATCCACATGAGCGAGCCGGTGCGGGCCCAGTTGATGAGGTCGTCGGTGGTGGTGAGCAGAAAGCCTTTATCGGCAAGCTCGGCGGAAAAGGGCGGCTTCAGCAACGCGGCTTCGGGCGTGAGCAGGGTCCCGCCCCGCCCCTCCTTCGGCTGCTCGAACGCCGCTCCAGGGATCAATCCCATTCCAGCGCGCCTTTCCGCCACTCATAGATGAAGCCGACGGTGAGGATGGCGAGGAACACCATCATCGACCAGAAGCCGAAGGGGCCGATGTCCTTGAAGGCGACCGCCCAGGGAAACAGGAAGGCCACCTCGAGGTCGAAGATAATGAACAAAAGTGACACGAGGTAGAAACGCACGTCGAAGCGCATGCGCGCATCGTCGAACGGGTCGAAGCCGCATTCATAGGTCGACACCTTTTCGGGATCCGGCTTCTGGACGGTGATGATGAAGGGCGCGACCAGAAGGCCGGCGCTGATCACGAAAGCGATGCCGATAAAGATCGCGAGGGGCAGATAGGCTTGCAGCAACTGGCCCATGGCTCTTGTGTTTGGGGGCGAGCGGTCTTTCGCACGCGTTTGCCTCTGTCGGACCCCAAAGGTGGCTTAGCGCAGGGTGCTACCGATGGCAAGCTTGCGGGGGGTCGCAAACTTATCGACCCGCCTGATGACCAGGTGAGGTCGCCTGCGTCAAAGTCCAAGACGGGGCGGAAAATGGCGGGAGTGACGGGGCTCGAACCCGCGACCTTCGGCGTGACAGGCCGACGCTCTAACCAACTGAGCTACACCCCCGTGCGGGCCGTCCAGCGGCCAGAGGCGATCATGGTCCGCATGTACGGCTTCGGATTCGCCAAGTCAAGACGAGGCGCCCGCACCGGTTGGCCGAATGGGCGGGGCCGGCGCTGGTGGGCGGTGACAGGCTCGAACTGCCGACCTCCTGGGTGTAAACCAGGCGCTCTACCAGCTGAGCTAACCGCCCTCCTTAAGCCAGCGCCCGCCTTCCGTGCGGCTTGGCCAAGGCGGAATGCGGAGTCGATCCTGACATCAATGTCGATCCTGACAACAATAAAGGCGAAGCCCCCCAAAGCGAGGCTCCGCCCGAAGGATCGCCAAGCCCAGCCTTTAGGTGTTGCAGGCCTCTTTGAGGGCCTTGCCGGCACGGAACTTCGGCACACGCGAGGCGGGAATGTCGACCGACGCTCCGGTGCGCGGGTTACGGCCGGTGGAGGCTTTGCGCTGCGCGACTTGGAAATTGCCAAAGCCGACGATGCGCACGGTGTCGCCACCGCGCAAGGCCTTCTCGATATTGTGGAACGTCGCGTCCACGGCCTTCTCGGCCGCATCCTTCGACAGGTCAGATTCTTTCGCCACTTGGGCGACCAGCTCAGCTTTGTTCACGGGTCCTCATCCTTTCGCTCGGCTCCGACGAGAGGGTTCAAAAAACCTCCGGGGCCGCTTGGGTACTCTCCGATTCACAACAAGTGGTGTATGACTGGCCCAAAAAACCCGGAAAATCAACAAAAATGGTCCGACTCGGGGGCCCGAGCCGGACCATGCGATTGGGGCAAATCCAGGGCAATCGCAGATGCGTCGCAGCGTTAATGCGCGGTGACGCCTGCGGGGGTCTCCTCCTTCGCTGGAACGACGGACCGGGCGGGCGGTCTCTCCTCCTCCCAAGTGATCGGCTCGGGCTGCCGGACAAAGGCGATTTTCAGCACCTCGTCCATGCGCGACACCGTCCGGATATCGAGGACGTTCTTGAGTTCGTCCGGTATCTCCGTGAGATCCTTGGCATTTTCGTCCGGGATGACGACCGTCTTGATGCCGGCGCGCAGTGCGGCGAGGAGCTTTTCCTTCAGGCCACCAATGGGCAGCACGCGGCCGCGAAGCGTAATCTCGCCGGTCATGGCGACGTCCCGCTTGACCGGAATTCCGGTCATCAGCGACACGATGGCGGTAACCATGGCGACGCCGGCGGAAGGCCCGTCCTTGGGCGTGGCCCCTTCCGGCACGTGGACGTGGATGTCCCGTCGCTCGAACAAAGGCGGCTCGATGCCGAATTCGACGGCCCGCGAGCGGACATAGGCGTTGGCGGCCTGGATCGATTCTTTCATGACGTCGCGCAAATTGCCAGTCACGGTCATCTTGCCCTTGCCCGGCATCATCACGCCTTCGACCGTCAGCAGCTCGCCGCCGACCTCGGTCCATGCCAGGCCCGTGACCACGCCCACCTGGTCCTCGAGCTCGGCCTCGCCATAGCGGTACTTGGGCACGCCGAGATAGTCCTCGAGATTCTTGGTGGTGATGCGGATCGACTTCTTCTTGGTCGTGAGCAGCTCCTTCACCGATTTCCGCGACAGCTTGGCGATCTCGCGCTCTAGATTCCGCACGCCCGCCTCGCGGGTATAGCGGCGGATGATCTCCTTCAGCGCGTCGTCGTCGAGGCTCCATTCCTCGGGCTCGAGCCCATGGGCCTTGGTCTGGGCCAGGATCAGATGCCGGCGAGCAATCTGGATCTTCTCAAGCTCGGTGTAACCCGCGATGCGGATGATCTCCATGCGGTCCATGAGCGCCGGCGGGATGTTCAAGGTATTGGCCGTGGTCACGAACATGACGTTGGAGAGGTCGTAATCCACTTCCAGATAGTGGTCGTTGAATGTGTGGTTCTGCTCGGGATCGAGCACCTCGAGCAGCGCCGAGGCCGGATCGCCGCGAAAATCGGCGCCCATCTTGTCGATCTCGTCCAACAGGAAGAGCGGGTTGATCTTCTTGGCCTTGCGCATGGACTGGATGACCTTGCCCGGCATGGAACCGATATAGGTCCGCCGGTGGCCCCTGATCTCGGCCTCGTCCCTGACGCCGCCAAGGCTCATGCGCACGAATTCGCGCCCCGTGGCGCGCGCGATCGACTTGCCGAGCGAGGTCTTGCCGACGCCCGGNNTCCTTGACCTTCTCCAGGCCGTAATGGTCCTCGTCCAGGATCACTTGCGCCTCGTCCAGGTCGCGCTTGATCTTGCCCTTGACCCCCCACGGGATCGTGAGCAGCCAGTCGAGATAGTTGC
>PLBV01000014.1:0-3037 GCA_003135455.1 Hyphomicrobiales bacterium
TGGCCGGCGGCAATGTCCCACTCCATGGTGGGCGCCAGCCGCGGATAGACGTCTGCGTCGCCACGGGCGAGCATCAGCAATTTCAGGGATGAGCCTGCGCTCGACCGCGCGGCGATCTTGAGCTTGGCCAGGAAGGCTTCCGTGCCGGGGTCGAGATGGGAATGGCTGACCACCGCCACCAGGCCTTCGCCGCCCGGCAGTCGCGCCTGCAACGGGCGGCAGGAGAGTTCGGCAAGCCGGGCGCCGGCTTTGCTTGGTTCGAGCTCCGCCTCGACGGCAAGGCCTTCCTTGGGGGTCAAGGCGAGCAGCCGCTTGGCCGGCGCGTAGACGAGGCCGAAGNNGAGAAACTCCTTGGTGCCGTCGAGGGGATCGACCAGGAAGAAGCGGTCGGGGAGGGGCAGGGTGCGATCGGCCGCCGCCTCCTCCGAGACGACGGACACGCTGGGGGCGAGCCGGTGCAGCGCTTCGAGGATGATCGCCTCGGCGTCCCGGTCGGCTTCAGTCACCGGGCTCGCGTCGCGCTTGCGCTCAACGACCACGCCTTGGGCGTAGTGCTGCATGATGCAGGCGCCGGCGCGGGCGGCGGCATCGACGAGCGCTTCCGACGCGGTGGCAAAATCGAAGGGGCGCGCCGCTGTTGTATGTGTTGGGGCTGACAAGGCAGTATGCTCGTTAGCGCTTGATTCGGTGTTTTGCGGCTTAAGATGCGGTCTGCACAGGTCGGGCGGCCCCCCATGTAGCAGATTTGGCGGGCCTTTGAGTCATTTCCGGCAAGGGCCGGAGCCAAGGAGGAGGCCATGACGGAGCCAGAGTCGATCGGCGAGCTGGAGCTTGCTGCGCTTATTTCGAGCCGTATCTGCCACGATGTGATCAATCCCGTCGGCGCCATCGCCAACGGGCTGGAGATGCTGGGCGAGGAGCCGGATGAGGCGATGCGTGAGCAGGCCATGGATCTGATCCGCAAAAGCGCTTCTCAGGCCACCGCCAAACTGCAATTCGCAAGGCTTGCCTTTGGCGCGGCGGGCTCTGCCGGCGCCGAGATCGATCTCCGCGACGCCGAGAAGGTCGCCCGCGACTTCGTGCAAGGCAAGCACAAGCTTGAATGGCAAGGGCCTGCGGTCACGCTGCCGAAGAACAAGGTCAAGCTCCTGCTCAACCTGGTGGCGCTTGGGGTGGTGGCGCTGCCCCGCGGCGGCACGGTGAGGGTGGAGATCTCAGGCGAGCCCCCCAATGTTGGCTTCATCGTCCGGGCCAGCGGCGAGGTGGCGAAGCTCAACGAGCAGGTCACGAGCCTTTTGGCCGGCGGCAATGGTGTCGTGATCGACGCCCATTCGATCCAGCCCTATTACGCAAGCCGGGTGGCCGCCGCGGCCGGCATGGCAGTGACGGTCGTGCCGGGCCAGGCGGAAATCGAGCTGAAAGCGGCGTAAATCGCCGGCAGCGGGCGCTCCAAAGACGAAATAGCGCTTTTGCTCAACCAAACGTAAACCAGAGTTCACCACTATCCGTTCTAGGGCGCAGGCGGCCGGGACCGCCTCGATGGGCCGCGGCCTGAGGGTGGGCAATGGACGAGCTGCTAGGCGAATTCCTCTCCGAGACCGGAGAGAGCCTTGACGTCATCGACCTCGAGCTCGTGCGTTTCGAGCAGGAGCCCGAAAATGCCGAGATGCTCAACGCCATCTTCCGGCTGGTCCACACTATCAAGGGGACTTGCGGCTTTCTCGGCCTGCAGCGCCTCGCCAAGCTCGCCCATGCCGGCGAGACGCTGATGGGCCAGTACCGTGACGGGGCGCCGGTCACGGAGGAGGGCGTCACCCTCATTCTCGCCAGCATCGACCGAATCAAGCAGATCCTATCTGGCATCGAGCGGAGTGGAACGGAGCCTGCCGGCTCCGACGCCGACCTGATCGACGCGCTGGACCGCATCGCCCATGCAGGTCGCCGATCGGTGGCCCTTGAGCGTCGCCCGGCCAACGGCGACGGCGACCGCTTGCTGCAAGCGGGGGAGGTCTCGCTCGATGAGCTCGATCGGGCCTGGCGTGCGGCACCGGGGCCGGAAACCGCTGCCGCGCCCGAGCCGGACGGCACGCGCAATGGCGATGGCCACTTCATGGATGCGCAGGCGCGAAACCAGACCGTCAGGGTCAGCGTCGATACGCTCGAGCATCTGATGACCGCGGTGAGCGAGCTGGTGCTCACCCGCAACCAGCTGCTCGAGCTCGTGCGGCGCACCGGCGAAAGCGAGTTCAAGACGCCGCTGCAGCGCCTGTCCCATGTCACCGCCGAGCTGCAGGAAGGCATCATGAGGGCCCGCATGCAACCGATTGCCAACGCCTGGCAGAAGCTGCCGCGGCTGGTGCGCGAGCTGTCGCTCGAGCTCGATAAGAAGATCGAGCTCGACATGATGGGCAGCGATACCGAGCTCGACCGCCAGGTCCTTGAGCAGATCAAAGACCCGCTCACCCACATGATCCGCAACTCCGCCGACCATGGCTTGGAGTCAAGGGCGGAGCGCGCCCGCGCCGGCAAGCCGGAGACCGGCCGGATCAAGCTCAGCGCGTTTCAGCAGGGCGGCTATATCGTCATCGAGGTCGCCGATGACGGGTGCGGGCTGAACGCCCAGAAGATCCGCAGCAAGGCGCTGGAGAACGGGCTCGCCACCCAAGCCGAGCTCGATCGCTTGAGCGACGCCGACACCTACAAGTTCATCTTCCGCGCCGGCTTCTCGACGGCGAGCGCCGTCACCGGGGTCTCCGGCCGCGGCGTGGGCATGGACGTGGTGCGCACCAATATCGAGGTCATCGGCGGCACGGTCGAGCTGAAATCGACCTCGGCCTTGGGCGCCACCTTCGTCATCAAGATCCCGCTCACCCTTGCCATCATGGCGGCGCTGATCGTGGAGGCGGCAGGCCAGCGCTTCGCCATCCCGCAATTCAGCGTCGTCGAGCTGATCCGCGCCGGCCGCTCGTCGGAGCATCACGTCGAGCTGATCAACGAGACGGCGGTGGTTCGCTTGCGCGACAAGCTGCTGCCGCTG
>PLBV01000014.1:3102-19616 GCA_003135455.1 Hyphomicrobiales bacterium
GGCAACACCATTCTCGGCGACGGCAGCGTCATCATGATCATCGATCCTAATGCGCTCGGCTCCGTCGTCGGCTCCGAGGCGACGCAAAGCGAGATCATCGAAGAGGAGCACGCCGAGGCCGACGAGCGGGAGGCGCCCACCGCGGTGCTCCTGTTCCGCGCCGGCTCTCCGGTCCTCAAGGCGGTGCCGCTCTCGCTGATCACGCGGCTAGAGGAGATCGAGACGTCGCAGATCGAGCGCTGTAACGGCGACGACGTGGTGCAATATCGGGGCGCCTTGATGCCACTCGTCTATGTCGACGAGGAGCATTTGAGGCGCGACGCGAGCGTGCAGCCGGTGCTGGTGTTCACCGAAGGCGGCCGCCCCGTGGGGCTCGCCATCGACGAGATCGTAGACATCGTCGAGGAGCGCCTGACCATCGAGATCAGGTCGGAGGAGCCCGGGACCATCGGCGCCGCCATCCTCAGGGGCCACGCGGTGGAGATTGTCGATGTCTCCCACTATCTGGGCCGAGGGCTCGGCCACCGGCTGATCGGCAAGCCGGATCGTTTCTCGCGCGGGGTGAAGCTCCTGCTCGTCGATGACAGCCAGTTCTTCCGTAACATGCTGGCGCCGCTGCTTACCGCGAGCGGCTATGATGTCACGCTGGCCGCCTCAGCCGACGAGGCGCTGAGCCTCAAGGACAAGGGGGCCACCTTCGACCTCATCGTCAGCGATCTTGAGATGCCCGGGATGGACGGCATCGCGCTGGCCGAGCGCATCAAGGGCGACCGGCGCTGGGGCAAGACCCCGCTGATCGCGCTCTCCTCCCATGGCTCGCCGCGGCTGGTGGAACGCAGCCGGGCGGCGGGCTTCGTCACGCATGTGGGCAAGTTCGATCGGCAGAAGCTGATGGATGCGCTTGAGGATTGTTGCAAGCAATGGGGGCTCGCGGCATGACCGCCGACCGGAAGAAGGACGGCGCCCAGCAGGCGACCGAAGGCTTCGTCACCGTGGTGGCCGCGGGCCAGCTGTTTGGGCTGAAGCTCAACCGCGTGCGCGACGTATTCGTGCCGCGCGGCCTGTCCAGCGTGCCGCTCGCGCCTCGCGAGGTCGCAGGTTTGCTCAATCTCAGGGGCCGCATCGTCACCGCCATCGACCTCCGCCTGCGGCTGGGCCTCGACCCGCGCGCCGATGGCATGGCGCCGGTGGCCGTTGGCATCGAGGAACGCGGCGAGCTCTACGGCCTCATCGTCGACAAGGTCGGCGACGTGCTCAGGCTCTCGCGCGACACCTATGAGCCCAATCCCGTCAATCTCGATGCGCGTTGGGCACGGCTCTGCGCCGGCGTGCACCGACTCGACCACGACCTCATGGTGGTGCTCGATGTCAACAAGGTACTTGATCTCACTCACTTCGGCGCCGCTGCCTAGCAGCCGTCACCGAAAGTGCCCTGCGGAGGATGGAAGGCATGACACATTGCTTAGTGGTCGACGACAGCGCCGTCATCCGCAAGGTGGCGAGACGCATTCTGGAGGATTTGCGCTTCACGGCATCGGAGGCCGAGAACGGGCGCGAGGCGCTCGATCAGTGCCGCGTCTCGATGCCCGACGTCGTGCTGCTCGACTGGAACATGCCGGTGATGGACGGCATCGCTTTTCTCGTCGCGCTGCGCAAGGAGCGGGGCGGGGAGGCGCCCAAGGTGATCTTCTGCACCACCGAGAACGACGTCGAGCATATCACCCGCGCCATCACTGCCGGCGCCAACGAGTACATCATGAAGCCCTTCGACCGCGACATCATCGAAGCCAAGTTTCATGAGGTCGGGCTGATCTGAAGGTTGATGACCTTGCTTGGCCAGGGCGCGACGATGCATTCTGTGATGACCGCGCTTGGCGACGATGCGTTCGTCGATAGGCCGATCAAGGTCATGGTGGTCGACGATTCGGCCGTGGTGCGCGGGTTGGTCTCGCGCTGGATCGACGAGGAGCCCGGGCTTGAGGCCGTGGCGCGCCACGCCAACGGCCGGCTCGCGATCGACGACATGATGAGGAGCGCCCCCGACGTCGTCGTCATGGACATCGACATGCCGGTGATGGACGGGCTGACCGCCTTGCCGATTCTGCTGAAGATGCGCCCCGGGCTTAAGGTGGTGGTGATCTCGACGCTCACCCAACGCAACGCCGACATCAGCTTCAGGGCTCTGTCGCTTGGCGCGCTCGACTACGTGCCGAAGCCCGAGACCAATCGCGACATCACGCTCTTGCCGGATTTCCGCTCCGAGCTGATCCGCAAAATCAAGGCGCTTGGCGGCGCCCGCAAGGCCGCGCTGCTTCGCAAGCTCCGGGCCGAGGGCGCTTTTGGCGCAGGCAATGCGGCGGCTCCCGGGGAGCCCGCCATCAAGCTCCGCCCATTCTCCCTAGTGCCGCCGCGCATCGTTGCCGTCGGCAGCTCGACAGGTGGTCCGCAGGCGCTCGCCGCCATGCTCGGGCCGCTCGCACCCTCGCTCGCCAGGGCGTCGGTGGTGGTGGCCCAGCACATGCCGCCGATGTTCACCGCCATTCTCGCCGAGCGCCTGGCGCGCTCCACGGGGCGCGAGGCGAAGGAAGCGACCGACCGAGAGCCGCTTAAGCCCGGGACCATCTACGTCGCGCCCGGCGATCGGCATATGACCGTGGTCGCCGACCACGATGGGACAAGCTTGCGGTTGAGCGATGGGCCGCCGGTAAATTTCTGTCGGCCGGCGGTCGATCCCCTCTTCAGGAGCGTGGCAGCCGCCTATGGCCCGGCGGCACTCGGTATCGTGCTAACCGGCATGGGTACGGACGGGGCGGCCGGCGCGCGCGCCATCGCCGAGGCGGGTGGCAGCGTCATCGCCCAGGATGAAAGCTCGAGCGTGGTCTGGGGCATGCCCGGCGCGGCCGCCGCGACCGGCGCCTGCGCGGCGCTCCTGCCTCCTACCGCTATTGCGCTGGCCACGGCCAAGCTCATGCGGGGGGAGAGGCCATGACGCCGCGCGAGTTCAACTATCTGCGCGAGGTCTTGCATGAGCGTTCCGGCATTGCGCTCAACGAGGAACGCCGCGAGATTTTGGAGGGCCGGCTCCGGCCCATGCTCAAGACGTTTGGCTTTGCCTCGGTTTCGGAGCTGACCCGGGCGATGATGCGGCCGGATGGGGAGTATTTGCGGGGCCGCATGGCCCAGGCCGTGACCGTGCAGGAGTCCTATTTTTTCCGCGACAAGACTCCATTCAATTATTTTGGCGAGACCATCCTGCCAAGGCTCATGGAGGCGCGCGAGGCCTCCCACGCGATTAGGCTCTGGTGCGCGGCCACCGCGACCGGACAGGAGCCATACTCGCTTGCCATGCTCATTGCCGAGTGGGTGCCGAAGCTTGACGGTTGGAGCCTTGACCTCCTGGCCACCGACTTCGCCGAGGATGCCTTGCGCAAGGCGCGCAAGGGTCTCTACAGCCAGTTCGAGGTGCAACGCGGCCTGCCGGTCTCGCTGCTGATCAAATATTTCCAAAAAGCCGGCACCGGCTGGGAGATCAACCCCGACATCCGCGCCATGGTGCAATTCCGGGAGCACAATCTGCTTCGGGATGACGGTGAGCTCGGCGTCTTCGACGTGATTTTCTGCCGCAACGTGCTGATCTATTTCGACGACGCGACCAAGCGGCAGGTGCTGGCGCGGCTCGCCTTGCACCTCGCAAAAGACGGCTATCTGGTGCTCGGCGCCGCCGAGACGACCACCGGGCTGAGCGATGCCTTCACCGCAGTACCGGAGGCCCAGCACGGGGTCTTTGGCTTGAGCCCGGCGGCGCTCGCGGCAAGAGTGCCGAAGGGCAATGGGGGCACCGATGCGGGACCGGCGAGACCGGCCTTTAAGGTGGCACCCGATACCGCGCCCGCCTTCGCCTATTCCTGCCGGTAGACGTGATGCGCTAGCGCGCTATCGCGTGAGATAGAATCGCGACAGCGCTCTAGGTTTTTGTTTGCGCATGATCTTTTGGGAAAACCGGTTCCCACTTTTCCGGATTATGCTCTAGTTTCGCGTCATGACAGCGAAGCGACGTAAGATCGAGCTCGATCAACAGACGGCCGACCGGCTGGAGGGTTAGGCGGAAGCGCGCGGCGTTAGCGTTGCCAAGCTACTCGCCGATCTTGTGGGCGCCGACGATTCGCTTCCGCGTGATTGGGAATCGATGGGCAAGGCCGGCCGGGGTCCATGGGCGCCGGAAATCCTCGCCGACGACGCACGCAGGCTTGCTGCGTTGGAGCCTAACGGCGAAGGTGTTCCTTGGGAAGAAGTCGAGGCTTGGATGCAGAGTTGGGGCACGGCGGAGGAGCTGCCCCCGCCTAAGCCTCGCAAGCTGTGAGGCTGATTGTCTCCAAGGAGGCGCTCGCCGACTTGAGCCGGCTTCCTCGCAGACAAGGACATTGGGACGGCTCAGCGTGCCGTCGCCACTCTCAATAACGCCATACGATCGCTGGAAGTGTTCCCTGGTCGTGGACGGCCGTCGGGCGTGCCGGGATTGCGGGAGCTCGTCGTGCCCTTCGGTAACTCAGCGTATTTGCTGCGTTACACCCATCAGCTCGAAGCAAATAGGCTTATTATCGTCCGCGTGTGGCACGCCCGCGAGGTGCGCGATTTGTCACGTCGCCGATATGGCCCGGAGCGGGGTCAAGTGTAGGCTGAGCGCGTTCGGAGTTCTGAGGGCTAGGCGGCTTCGGATTCGTCCTCGGGGTTCCGTAAGACATAGCCGCGGCCCCAGACCGTCTCGATATAGTGCTTGCCGCCGGTCGCCGCCGCGAGCTTCTTGCGCAGCTTGCAGATGAAGACGTCGATGATCTTCAGCTCCGGCTCGTCCATGCCGCCATAGAGGTGGTTGAGGAACATCTCCTTGGTGAGCGTCGTGCCCTTGCGCAGCGAGAGCAGCTCCAGCATCTGATATTCCTTGCCAGTCAGATGCACGCGCTGGCCGTTGACGTCCACCGTCTTGGTGTCGAGGTTGACCTTGAGCCCGCCGGTCTGGATGACCGACTGGGCGTGGCCCTTGGACCTCCGTACGATGGCGTGGATGCGGGCGACCAGCTCGTCCTTGTGGAAGGGCTTGGTCATATAGTCGTCGGCGCCGAAGCCAAGGCCTCTGACCTTGTCCTCGATGCCGGCGAGGCCCGACAGGATCAGGATCGGGGTCTGAACCTTGCTTACGCGCAAGGTCTTCAGCACCTCGTAGCCGCTCATGTCGGGGAGATTCAGGTCGAGCAAGATAATGTCGTAGTCGTAAAGCTTACCGAGATCGACACCCTCTTCGCCCAGGTCAGTCGTATAGACGTTAAAGCCTTCCGACTGCAGCATCAGCTCGATGCTTTGCGCGGTGGCGCTGTCGTCCTCGATGAGAAGCACCCGCATTTTTAGTCCCCCGTCTAGTCCAGTCTGGTTCTCCCGGCCCAGTCAACCCATGCGCAACGCTGATTGGTTAATTCGAATCAACAAATTAATAGCCAATAGTTAACAAAAGCTGAGCCCGTGGCGAGGGCTAACGAAGCCTTCACTCATCAGGCTTCACCCATCCGTCGAATGCCACGCATATGGTTTACCGGGCCTTAAGGCCTAATGGCCAAGATCGGAGGCTGAGGGGTGGGGCTCAGCTGCAAGCTTTCCGCAAGTGGCACGGATATTGAATTTCCGTCCTGGGGTCCGAGCATGTTGAGGGTATCGAACCATGAAATCACGGGACGCGTTGATCCGCCTGAAGCGCTTCGAGGTTGACGAGAAGCGCCGCAAGGCCGCCGAGATCGAGACCATGATCGGCGATTTCAACCATATGGCGGTGGACCTCGATCGGCAGATCGCCATCGAGCAGGAGCGTTCCGGCGTCTCCGACACCAATCATTACGCCTATCCCACCTTCGCTAAGGCGGCGATCCAGCGGCGCAACAATTTGCTGGCCTCGGCTGCGGATTTGCAGATCAAGCTTGCTTCCGCCCGCGAGCAGCTCGCCGAGGCCTTGGAGGAGCTTGGCAAGATCGAGCTCTTGGAAGAGCGCGACGCAATGAAGCTGGAGCAGGTCCGCAACGCGCAGGCCGACCTCGCCGAGGCCGCAAGCGGCGTGCAGCAGCGCGTGGCGAGCTGAGGGGCGACTTCAAAACTATTCGCTTCACCCCTCATCCTCCTACCGCCTGACGGCGGCGGGCCCCTCCCCTTTCCCGCAAGGGGAGAGGGGCTGGAGCCTTGGGCTGCCTCACGGCGCTGCTTCTTGCCTTTGCGAAGAGGTGCGGGCGTGGCCGCAAGGCGCGTCGAATTCGGCTATCGGCGGCGCTTCGATGCTATGATGGCGCTTTTCGGGGTGAGTGGAGAGAGGCCCATGCCGTCCTTCGACATCGTGTCCACGACCGATCTCGCCGAGGTCGACAACGCGCTCGCCAATATGAGCCGCGAGATGAGCCAGCGCTACGATTTCAAAGGCTCGAGCTCGCGTATCGAGCGGAAGGAGGGCGAGATCACCCTTCACGCCGACGATGAGCTCAAGCTCAAGCAGATGCACGAGCTGCTGCAGGGGCATCTTGCCCGCCGCAAGATCGACGCCGGTGTCATCGACTATAAGACGATCGAGAAGGCGGCGGGACAGGCGGTGCGGCAGAAGGTCGTCATCCGCCAAGGTATCGATCGGGAGCTGGCCAAGCGCCTGGTCAAGGAGATCAAGGACGGAAAGCTCAAGGTGCAGGTCACGGTGCAGGGCGACGAGCTCAGGGTCTCGGGCAAGAAGCGCGACGATCTGCAGGAGGTGATCCAGTACATCAAGGGCCTGCAGATCGAGCTGCCCCTGCAATATGTGAACTTCCGCGATTGAGCTTGGCGGACGCGGGGGGAGTGCCTTGGTGCAAGGGTTGCTGAGAAGAGCGGTGCTGCTTTTGCTCGTGGGCGCACTGGCGGGTTGTGGGGGCCGGCCGGGAGGGTCGGTCGGATCTTCCAAGCCTTTCGACGCCTATGTGGTGATGGGTGGCCACATCAAGAGCTGCTGGTTCAACGCCGACGCGCCGCTGCTTCCCACCTATGTCTATCGGGCCGATGTCAGCCCTGACGGCGCCAATGTGAAGATCACCATCCATGCGCGGGAGGCCTTGGGCCGCGCCGGGATGTCCACCTACGCTATCGATTTCAAGCAGGAGGGGCCATCGACGGTGATCACCACCGAGAACCGCACGATGCCCCCCGACCTTGCCGCCAAGATGCAATACGACATCGACCGCTGGAAGCGCGGGGAGTCCGATTGCAACAAGACGCGGCCGCCGGGGTAGGCGCCACGGCTGCCGCTCCGCCGGCTGCGGAGCGGTGATCCTGGGGGAGCTATCCGCGCCGAACAGTGTCTCGGTTTGGACGGGTCAATGGTTGGCTTCGAACACATGAAAGCGCCGTTCGAGCTCCCATTGTTGCTCCGCCTTTTGGTTCGAGTTGAGGAAAGCCATGCAAGGCGAGGAAGGCTTGTCCGCTCCTGGGACATCGCTCCGACACTCGGAGACGACGCGAGCAAAGACGTCCGGCTCCTGCCAAAGGCTAGCGCCGGCCAGGAAGCTATATTCGAGGCTGTTGCGCACCATCTGTTTGAGGTCCGCGTAAATGAGATCATAGGTCTGGACGGCGCGGACATATTCATGCGTGAGGTCGATGCGCGAGACCCCCTCGTCGTCCGTCGACAGCGCCACGGGGACGCCGAATTTCTGATAGAGGGGAAAGGGGTGGTCCTTGCCGCTTATGCCTAAGATATCGTCGTTGCTGGTGAGGTTGATCTCGACCAGCACATGCTTGGCCGCCATTTCCTTCAAAAGCTCGTAGGGTCGGTCTTCGTACATGACGTCTACGCCGTGGCCGATGCGCTCTGATCGGGCGTCCTCCACGGCCAGCCGGATATGGCAGCACAGACCCTCCGGTGGCACGAGCCCCGGCGCAAGCTCACCCGCATGCAGGCTGACATGGACCTTCGGATAAAGCCCGCGCAAGAAGCCCACCATGCGCATCTGCGCCGCATAATCCGCCATGGAAATGTAATCGTCTTCCGCCCCCACAAAATTGATGGCCACCACGCGCGGATCGGCCGCCGCTAGCTCGAAGCCGAGCAGGGCCTGGGCGAAAACCAGTTGCTTCGGATTGTTTCGGAAAACCTGATAGATGTACCGAGCCGCAACCTTGCACGCGGGAGCTTCGGCCGCCTTGCCGCAACGCTCGCGCTGCCGGCGCACGGATTCTGCCTCATCCCAAAAGGCGCGGGCCGCCGGGACATCGCCGGCCAATCCCTTGGCTAGCAGCTCCTCGCGAAGCGCACTCAAGTCCTCGCGCCAAGCCACGTCCTTGGTGATGGTGTTGAGGCGGTTCCAGGTGGGCGTCTCCATCAGTTCCAGATATTGCTCGTTCTGAGCGGCGGCGCGGGTGGCGACCTCGTCGAGAAAATCGCCGGTATGACGAGGATCGGTGCCGCCGAATTTCGCGAAGGTTGCGAAGAAATGGTCATGCCCGATCACGCCCTCGGAGGGGACGAAGCCGCGCATGGAAAAGGAGTCGACCAGGGCGTCGTAGAGGTGCTGGTTCTTGGGGACGTCGGCGGCGGGAACGTCGCCCGCTTCGCACACCGGCTGAGGCTCCGCCCCGGCGTCGACCGGCTGCGATTTGGTAAACGCTTTTGCCGTTTGGTCCACGCAGAGACCGTCTTCGGCACCGGCGCGGATGAAAGTCTCGGCGTACACGGCGCCGTCCAAATGATAGTGCAGGTCGGCGCCCTTGGGCATGCGCAGCAGGAATTCACGCAGAGCGGGAGGCTCCTCACGCACTCGCTCCAGCTCCTGCGCGGTGCGCTCTTCGGGAGCTGTTTGTGCCGACGCAGCCTCGGCCGTGATCTGGGCGAAAGCAAATGCGGGAACGAAGCCAAGAAGGGCAAACGTTAGACGGAAGGATCTAGGGACAACAGCGACTCGAACCCTGCACATGGTCTCCTCGGTCGAGCTTGGACTTTCGTTGAGCCAGTCTAGCAGAGAAGGTCTTCGAAGCGACGCTTCGGCGCGCGCTCGACAAGCGGGCCCGGGGCGTCAAAGGCTCGACACAAGCAGCCATCCTTCGAGGGCCGCGCGTTCCCGCGCGGCCACCTAAAGGATGATGTTTGGTTTGAAGCCGGAAGCGAGGCTAGCCGCGATATTCCTGGATGCGGGTGGCGCGCAGGCCCGGCAGGCCGTGCTTGTCGATCGACCGCTGCCAGCTCAGGAACTCGTCAACGGTCAGCGTGTAGCGCTCGCAAGCCTCTTCGAGGCTGATCAGGCCGCCACGCACGGCCGCCACGACCTCCGCCTTGCGGCGGATCACCCACCGCTTGGTATCCTTCGGCGGCAGATCGGCGACAGTCAAGGGACTGCCGTCCGGTCCGATCACATATCTTACACGCGGCCTGTAATGTTCGGTCATCGTACTCACACAACACCATCTATATCTATTCGATGAGCCAACTTGACTGGACACTAGCAAGCCGCATTTAAGATTTGCCTAAGCCCCGAGGTAAAGGAAACCCCAAGGAAATTGGCAAAACTTGCTGGTTTTCTTGGGGGTTTCCCGGGTCTCGTCTGGGGGTTTGCGGGGCTCGCCGGGGCGGGGAGGGGCAGCTCCTAAGACCCTCGCGCTTGCTTAAGGAGTGGCTCACCCCTATCTTTGCCCAGGTCTTAGGCACCGCCGTCCGTATGGCGGCAAAGCCGTTCACCCTTGCCGGCTGCGAGCGTCGCCTCGCTGCCTGAGCTTTTTCGCAAACCCGAGCTAGAGACCCCGTGGCCACCAGCAAGCCCACCAAGCTCAACAGCCTCGATCTTCCAGGCTCGCCAGCGTCCACCCGCGTGGTCGTTGCCATGTCGGGCGGCGTCGATTCCTCGGTGGTCGCAGCTCTTCTGAAGGCCGACGGCTATGACGTGGTCGGCATCACGCTGCAGCTCTACGACCATGGCGAGGCGGTCGGCCGCAAAGGGGCCTGTTGCGCCGGGCAGGACATCCAGGATGCCCGCCGCGTCGCCGAGGCCTTGCAGATTCCCCATTACGTCCTCGACTATGAGGCGCGCTTCGTTAAGGCGGTGATGAGCGAATTCGCCGACAGCTATCTGAGCGGCGAGACCCCGGTGCCGTGCGTGGTCTGCAACCAGAAGATCAAATTCCATGACCTGTTGCAGACGGCGGAGGAGCTTGGCGCCTCGGTGCTGGCCACTGGCCATTACGTCAGGAGCAAGCCCGGCCGCCACGGCTTCGAGCTTTACCGGGCCTGCGACCGCGAGCGCGACCAGAGCTATTTCCTGTTCGCCACCACGCCGGCGCAGCTCAAGGTTTTGCGCTTTCCGCTGGGCGGCCTGCCCAAGGACGAGACGCGGAGGCTCGCTCGGGAGTTCGGGCTCGCCGTGGCGGAGAAGTCCGACAGCCAGGACATCTGCTTCGTGCCCACCGGCCGCTACACCCAAGTGATCGAGCGCCTCCGGCCAGGCGCCGCCGAGGCGGGCGATATCGTGCATGTGGACGGCCGCGTGCTCGGGCGCCATGGCGGCATCATCAACTACACCATCGGCCAGCGGCGGGGGATCGGCATCGCCGCCGCCGAGCCTCTCTATGTGCTGAAGCTCGATGCCCTGCGCCGGCAAGTGGTGGTTGGCCCGCGCGAAGGGTTGCGCACGCGCCACATCCTGCTACGCGATGTGAATTGGTTGGGTGATGAGCCCTTGGAAGTGCTCGATGCGGGGGGTATGGATATTCTTGCCAGGATCCGCTCGAGCGGACCCTTGCAGCCGGCGCGGCTCTATCGGGATGGGCAAGAGATCAAGGTCGAGCTCGCCCGAGGCGAGGACGGGGTGGCGCCCGGGCAGGCTTGCGTGTTCTACGCGGGACCTGGCGGAGGGGAGCGACTTCTCGGCGGGGGATGGATCAAATCCGCCGGCTTAAGTGAGTGGTTGGCCGAGCAAGGGATGCGTGCATCCACGCCACGTGTGGAGCGGCAGCCTTTGGTGGCCGGGTCGCGTTAGTCCGGTTGCGAGCCGCCCCCCGCTAATGAGGGGCGACGCAAGCGCCGAGAACAGGTCGGGGAGATCGCGTTGGCCTCAAAAGCTCCGCTCGTGGACGCCGCATCGGTGCGCCACGCTTATCGCCGCTGGGCGCCGTTTTATGATTACACCTTCGGCCAGGTGGCCGAAGCCGGGCGCAAACACGCGGTGCAGATCCTCAACCGCCGCAAGGGCCGCGTGCTCGAAGTGGGCGTGGGCACGGGCCTGGCGCTGCCCGGCTATGGCGGCCATCTCAGCATTACCGGCATCGACCTCTCTCCCGAGATGCTGGCGAAGGCGAGGGCGCGAGTGGAGCGCCTGGGCCTGCGCAATATCGTGGCCTTGCATGAGATGGATGCGGGCGCTCTCGGCTTTGCCGATGAGAGCTTCGAGACCGTGGTGGCCATGCATGTGATGACGGTGGTGCCCGATGCCGAGAAGGTGATGCGCGAGCTCGAGCGAGTCTGTGCGCCGGGCGGCGAGGTGTTCCTGGTCAATCATTTCAGCCAGGAGCATGGCTTGCGTGCCTGGTTCGAGCGGAGGCTCGTGCCGCTTGCCGATTTCATCGGCTGGCGACCGGTGTTTGCGCTCGACCGGGTGCTGATCTGCGAGGATCTGCGCCTTGCCGAGCGCCGGGCGCTCTGGCCCTTCGGTCTCTTCACCATGGTCCGCTTCGTCAAGCAGCCTGGCTATGGGTTCGGGGCCGAGCTCGTTGCCGACGCTCAGCCTGCCGCGCGGGCAAGACCGCGCCTGCCGGTCCGGGCACGCCTGCCGGAGCCGGTCCGGGTGAGGATCAAATGGTCGGTGGCGCGCACCCTGGTGGTTGGCCGCCGGTTCCTTGACAGCCGTTATTGGCGCTCTTTATATCGCCGACTCTCAAGCCAAATGGCGGAGTAGCTCAGCTGGTTAGAGCAGCGGAATCATAATCCGCGTGTCGGGGGTTCGAGTCCCTCCTCCGCTACCAATAAAATCAAGCATTTGAAATCATCTGCGGTCGACCCGCATTATGTGTAGCAACCACCTAGCAACCAGCCCGCAGCCTTTCTCGGCGGAGCCATTCTCTTTGGTCCGCCTCCACACTATTTAATAGCGATGACGCTCATGGAAATCATTCGAGACCTGCTCATCTTGATCGCCGTGATGTTTGCTCTATGCATCGTGCTCGTCGTGGTCATTTCTAAGATGCCCGACGACAACCCGCTGAAGCGCATACTCACAGCCTTTAGCTATCGCGTTGCGGCGACACTCGCTGCAGGAGCAGTCGCCGTTCCCATTGAGCCGATTCCCGGACTCGACGTTCTCTACGACGTGACGGTTCCGATTGTTCTTATTTGGTATTGGTTCACATTCTTCCGCGACACTTTCCGCTTTCCCGGCGGAGCGTCTACGGCCTCTCCACCATCACCAATCCAAACGAGAGTCAGGGCTGGTCGTCGACGATGATGTCTCCCCTTTCGTTCCTGCTTAACTTGCTATGGATCCTATTTGGCGGCCTGTGGATGGCGGTCGGTTGGATATTCGCTGGCATCATTATGGCGATCACTATCGTGGGATTGCCGTGGACTCGAGCGGCATTTAACATTGCAGCCTACACACTGCTACCCTTCGGCCAGAAGGCAGTGTCGCGCGCCGAATATCTTGGCCATCAGGATATTGGAACCGGACCACTGGGCGTTCTCGGCAACATCCTGTGGTTGGTTCTCGCGGGTTGGTGGCTGGCGCTCGCGCACTTAGTGACCGCGATCATGCTCGCCGTAACGATTGTTGGCATCCCATTCGCCTGGGCGCATGTGAAGCTTGCTGGACTCGCGCTTTGGCCGATCGGCAAGATGATTGTACCGGCCTAACGCTGCGCTAAGGACCGGCTGCGCTTACCGCCCCATGGCGCGCATTCGAGCGCCGATATCAACGCCAGAGAGCGCAGCGGCCGAACGGGTGTTCGTTTGCCCCTCAAGTATAGGCCATGAGTCTCGCGTTCGTCCTTCGCCGCTTCCGCGAGGAAAGGCGCGATATCGCTCGCCACGTAGCTACGAAAATTCAGGTCCGAGAGCTTAGGGCGTTGGCTTCGGAAGATGCCCTGACGGGCCTCGCGAACCGTCGTGCGTTACTTGCGGCTTTGACGGCAGCGACCGCTTCACCTCCTGTAGACGGACAGCAGCACGCGTTCTTTTTGATCGACCTAAACGACTTCAAGCGGGTCAATGATCTGCACGGCCACGCCCTCGGAGATCGCGTCCTGCAAGTAGTCACGCAACGCTTTCGGACGGCTGCGCGACCAAGTGATATCTTGGCGAGGCTCGGCGGCGATGAATTCGCCGTGCTTTCCTACAACGTTGACCGCGACACCGCTTACTCGATTGGACTGCGATTTATAGCGACGTTGGAAACCGAAATCCGGGTTGGCGGACACTCTCACCAAATCGGCGCGTCCGTCGGTGTTCGATTTGGAACCCGTGATCCATTTGCTTTGCACAAAGAATATCAACTTCCTTTTGTCATCGACAAATACCGCATCGATACCGTCGTCGGCACCGCAATCAGTGATACACGCAGCGGCTTGATCTGGGGTGAGATCCGCCGCTTGAGTCAAGCTGAGCGCAGCGAGAGCACGCGATAGGAAGAATGGTTCCTGATGCTCTTCGGATTTGCCGGTAAACTCGGTCATGCTGATGCGCCCGTCGAATAACTCATGAAGGCGGCTTGCAATTTTCGAACGAAGTAGTGACTGGTTGTCAGCCAAAGGTTTGCTCCTTTTGCCTTGCCGATGAGCATTACCTACCACCGATCAGGCCACCTCGTTTGCGGGTTGACGAGGCATGTCGGTCGGCCTGCACGTGCTGGTTGCGATAGGGTCGCGTCGAATGACACTATCACGCTTGGGAGGATTCGTTTTTGGAGCGTGTATTCGAAAGTTACTTGCGCGACCTTCGGGCGCAATATCAATTCAAAAAACTCGGCACTTGGATTCGATTGTTGCCCGCGCGCTGCTCGTCGCCGACTTTATCGACAGCATCGACCCAAGGCGGACACACGACGAGCCTTTCGGCTCCAAATTTGCTGCAAGCCTTCCAGGGGATTGGGCATGGGCACCCGCTTCCGATTTTCCTGACCGATCTCTATTTCGAGCCTGGCACCGCCAGATCCAGCAATGAGATTTCCTATGCCTGTCGAGGGAATCCCGGTCCGCGCCGACTTCTTTTAAGTCGGCACGCTTCCTGCAATGAGCTGCTCATGCTGAACCTAGTCCCCCTAGCGCTTCAGGAGCGCGGCGCGACCGACTTCGACGCGACAACCCTCGATGAAGCCTGGCGTTCATACACCAACCCGGCAGAGCCCATCTTCACAGAGAGCGTACTCGCACGGTTACGGCGCTGGGTTCTTGGAATGGCCTACGCGCTGAGGCCAAGCCGCATCGGAGTGTTGCCCCGGCTCTGGCTAACGACGGCGGCTTACTTCCTTCGCCCGAAATGCACGCGCGACCGGCTTCCCGTGCGCCCCACCTGCCACGGGCGTCGTGGCTTCGTCGGGGTGAGCGACGACCTTGCCGTGGGCACCATGATCGAGAGATATCGCCAGGGGCTTACCCCTATCTCCCACGTTGGGCGGATGAAGTGGTGGTTCCCGGCAGAGCGCGCCGTCATCGCCCCCCACGAGCTACGGCTCGACCAAAAGACGCGACGGCTGCTGCGGCAGGGCAAGTTCTTCGTCACCTTCGACGAGGACTTCGTTGGCGTCATTGAGGCCTGCGCCGAACCGCGGTCCGGAAAGACGTTTCTGACTTGGATCACGCCCAAGATGATGCACGCTGTCTGGGCGCTGCATGAGGCGGGCTACGCGCACTCGGTCGAGGTCTGGGACGATGATTGCCACCTCATCGGTGGTCTTTATGGACTTGCCATCGGCGGCGTGTTCTTCGCGGAGTCCCGCTTCGCTCGCGTAGACAGCGCCTCGGAGGTCGGCGTGGCCGTCCTGCACCAACACCTTGCCCATTGGGGCTTCGGCGTCCACGACGCCAAATGCATGAGTCCGCACCTCGCCAGCCTCGGATTCCGAACTGTGGACCGTGAGGTGTTCCAAGAAATGCTTAAGTTCCACGCCTGGAAGCCGAGCCGCATAGGTCGCTGGACCGTTGAAGAGGCGCTTGGCCAAGTTTTTTTTGCGCGCCAGGAGTCCGATTAGCCATGTCCAACATCGAGCGAAACGCACGCAAAACTGAGGTTGTGATCGTCGGCGGCGGCCTCGCGGGATCGACCGCTGCTGCCATGCTTGGGCGCGCCGGGATAGATACAGTCCTGATCGACCCACACACGATCTATCCACCAGATTTTCGTTGTGAAAAGCTTGAGGAAGCGCAGGTCGCCGTTCTCCGTAAAACGGGACTCGCCGATGCGGTTCTCGGCAGCGCAACTCCGGATGGTGACTCGTGGATCGCACGCTTCGGCCGTTTGATCGACAAAAGACCTGGCGATCAATACGGCATCCTTTACGACTCGCTCGTCAATACCATTCGGGCCGAAATCCCGCCTAGCGTCGCGTTCATTCAAGGCAAGGTCGCGGACATTTCAACAAACGCGGAGCAGCAGACAGTCACGCTGTCAAATGGGGACGAATGGTCCGCGCACTTGGTCGTGTTGGCAAACGGGCTGAACAGCGGCTTGCGCGATAAGCTCGGCATGACGCGCGAAGATTTGAGCAAATGTCATTCGATCATGCTCGGGTTTGATCTCAAACCGGCTAATCGGCCCGCCTTCGACTTTCCTGCCTTGACCTACTATTCCGAGCGAGCCACCGCCCAGACGGCTTTTTTGACGCTCTTCCCTGTCGGCTCCACGATGCGTGCCAACCTTTGTATCTACCGGCAGATGGATGACCCGTGGCTGCGGAAATTCCGCGAGGCACCCGAGGCGACGCTGTTCGCTATTATGCCGGGTCTAAAGCGCATCACGGGCGACTTTAAAGTGCCCGGCACCATCAAGATACGGCCGGCCGATTTGTACGTCACCAAGGGACACATACAGGCCGGGGTGGTCCTGGTTGGTGATGCGTTTGCAACATCATGCCCCGCAGCCGGAACCGGCACCGGCAAGGTTTTCACGGATGTGGAGCGCCTCTGCAATGTGCATATCCCGCGTTGGCTGACAACCGTCGGCATGGATAGGGATAAGATAGCGTCTTTCTACGATGACCCTATCAAGCGGTCCTGCGACACACATTCCTTCGCCAAGGCTTATTCGCTTCGCGCCCTTTCTATCGAACCCGGTTTGCTATGGAGTGCCCGACGCTGGGCACGTTTTATCGCTCGCCTCGGCTTATTCGCGCTTCGACGGCTGCGTGTGCCGTTATCCATCCAGCCCAGCCATCGGGGGACGGGGATCGAGGAAACTCGCGCGGACTTCCGAAAGGCAGCGTAGGAGCGGACTAATTGAAGCGGTTGAAGACGTTCGCTTTTGATGCTGTGGACGGCTCCTCCACCGGCAC
>PLBV01000014.1:19659-21389 GCA_003135455.1 Hyphomicrobiales bacterium
GTGGGTTAACGTGTCAATGCCATCGGCGGCGCTCCAAAAGGTGCCGCAACGGCGAATGGTGGCTATGATCCGATGGATATTCGTGGGAGGAAACACCATCAGCTCTGCAGGGCTGGCCTGATTCTGCCGAAGGGGGAACCGCGTAGATATGGCCGACGTGTGCACTCAGGGCGTTGACACCGGTTTTGTGACGCTCGGTTACGTCAAGGTAGCAGTCCTCGGTGTGGTGCAGGGCATTACCGAACTGCTGCCGATCTCCTCGACTGCCCACATGCGCGTGGTGCCCGCTTTACTGGGGTGGCAGGATCCGGGCTCCGCCTTTTCCGCCGCAATGCAACTCGCGGCGCTCGCGGCGGTCATGAGCTATTTCTGGAACGATGTGAGACAACTTATCAGTAGCTCCCTGTATGCCGTCACGAATCGTCAGTTCGATAACCAGTATTTTCGATTGTCAGTTGGCATCGTGCTCGCGACCATCCCAATCGTCATTGCAGGTTGGGCGCTGGCGGGTGTGTTGAACACATGCAATTCGCCGCTGCGAAGTCTGAGCGTGATCGGTTGGGCCTGCATCGTGATGGCAATCCTTCTCGCGCTAGCCGAGCTTTGCGCTCGCCATCAGCGCACGATCGGCAATGCATCGCTCACTGACGCGATCACCGTTGGCATTGCTCAGGCCGGCGCATTGATTCCGGGTGTATCCCGGTCAGGTTCTACATTGACCGCGGCCCTCGCGCTCGGCTTCAAGAGGGACGAGGCAGCTCGCTTTTCTTTCGTCGTCGGCCTGCCGGCCATCGCTTTGGCGGGGTTCAAGGAATTGTGGGAACTTCATAAGGCGCAGCTCGACGCGCACGGGTGGTCGGTCCTCGCCGTGGGGCTGGTGATCGCCTCGGTCTCGGCCTTCATTGCGATATGGGGGTTGATGCGTGTGCTGGAGCGATTCTCGGCCTGGCCGTTCGTGGTCTATCGTGGTGTGCTTGGTGTTATTCTCCTCATCGGAGTAGCGACGGACTGGCTGTCTTAACGGCGCCCAGCTTCTTAAAACAGGCAGCAGGCAAAGCGTCTTGCCGATTTATTGGCAACTGCGGATGTGGTTGCCCAACCGCGACCACTGATGGCGATCCTTCGCTATGAATTCGGTGTGATCTCCAATTGAACATGCGGAGGCGGGCCGTGGAAGCGCCGACGGACATTCGCATGCGAGAGACCCGCAATCCTCCTTCTCAAGCGGCGGTCGCCCGCCTGGAGCAGCGTGTCAGTTGCGGCAGACCGCAATTCGGGTGAGCAGTTTCGACCCTGGCCTCGACTAAGAGCGTCATCGCCAAGGACCTCAGACGATTATCGAAAGCCAATTTTCCCGAAGAGACTTGAGAGCGCTCAGCTACGCCTACTTGGCACTTTTCACAGTTGCGACGATTGACGGATCCTTGATCCAACCGCCTTGGCAGGCGTCCTTGAATTCGGCCTCCGAAATCTTTCCGTCCTGGTCCACGTCAATTACGGTGAAGTTCACCACATAGGGCGCGGCCTTTTCCTTCGTCAGGGCATCGCCATGTGGAGACGCTATTTTCCATGCGGCCTGGCAGTTGGCGTGATCCAAAGGAGGGCCAGGCCTGTCGGCCTCTTGCATCAAGTGTGCTCCCTGCAAAGAGCAAGCAGAAAGCGCCGTACAGCCAATCCAGATGATTGCCCTTCGCATTGTGCGCCTCAGCAAAAGGGCATCATACTAAGCC
>PLBV01000013.1 GCA_003135455.1 Hyphomicrobiales bacterium
AGAGCCGCTCGACCGCTATTTTCGGACCCAGGCGGGCCAGGACGCCCGCAAGAATATGGCGGCGACGTTCGTCCTGGTCCTACCGGACGGGACCATTGCCGGCTACTACACGCTGTCGGCGACCGCCGTTCCAGCGCCCGAACTGGCTGCTGACACCATCCGCAAGCTCCCGCGTTACCCGTTGATCCCGGCAACCCTTCTCGGCCGCCTCGCGGTGGATCACCGATACCGCGGCCAAGGCTACGGTCGCTTCTTGCTCGCCGACGCGCTCTTCCGATCCGTCCGCAGCGAGATCGCATCCTTCGCCGTCATTGTCGATGCAAAGGATGATGATGCGCGGCGGTTCTACGAGCGCGAGAGCTTCTTGCCGTTCCCGGATCAGCCAATGAAGCTGTTTCGGTCCATGGCGGATATCGCTGTGCTGTTTCGATAGGTATCGCGCATGGCCTGTGGATCGGCGTAGGGTCACAACGCCGATCAGCGCGCTAAGCGATTGGAATAATTGCTCTCGGATGGGTCCATACACCACGCAGCGTCACAAGCTGAACGCCACTAAGCGGTTTCCCTCTTGCCTCGGCCCTGGCGAGCAGGAGAGGGAATCAGACGCACTCTGACCTCGGCGCCACCAGCGTCTGCGGCAGCGCGACGCGGACGGTTCCACCCATGATCTCCAGCAGCACTCTCACTCTGCCATTGTCGTCCATCCGCTCCATTTGCCCGACGAGATTGGCGAATGGCCCAGCCGTGACCTTGATGGCCTGGCCTTCCTTCAGGTGAAAGTCGAATTGGACATTTCCCCCCGGGTCGGCGGCGAGGATGAGCCTTTCCACCAATCCGTGAGGGACCGGCTGCGGCTCTCCGGCGCTCACGAGGAGGCGCTCGACCCCGAGCGTCCCATTGACGCTGCGCCACCGGTCCCGCGTCAGATCCAAAATCGTGAAAATATAGCGCGGGAACAGGGGGGCCGAGATCGTCTCCACCTTGCGAGCATGTCGCCTATTCTTCAAATGCCGGGGGAGAAAGGCCCGGAAGCCCTGGTTGGTGAGCTGCCTGGCGGCTTCCGGCTCGCGCTGTGCCCGGGTTCGGGCGACATACCACCTTTCGTGCTGCGCCAGCGGTAGCAGCGAGGAAAACTCGGAGTTCAAAACTGCTGCAGCACTAACTTTCATTGCAAGTCCCTCAACTCTTCCGTGACGAAGGCTGGCGGCACGCGCCGATGGCGGCATCTTGCTCAGGGAACAGGCACTCGCTGCACCTTAAGTCCCCGTCCCGCCTTTCCGCAATCGCCAGCTGCACGAGGCCTAAGAGTCGACTCGGGCAAAAACAAGCCAGAGCATGCTCGCGGGGCTGCCCGGAACCTATGCTTCTGCGCGTGGGGGTATCAATGGCTGTCAAACCGGCCAAAAGTCTCTAGACTGTTGCCGAGCTGTTCTACGGCCGCGACATGTTTGCGCCTAGGCCTTGCGAATCTTTTTGTTGCAGGAGCGCCCGATGATGCCGAACTGGCTCAAACTTGCCGCCGGCGTGGCGCTGACGGTCTCGCTCCTCGCCATTGCGGGGGTCAAGGCCTATTCCGAACGGCTGGGGCCGCTCGTGCAGAAATACGGCATCACCTACTACAATGGCGACGGCCCTTCCGCGCCATCCGCAGTCTGCAGGCCGGAACAGGAGATCCTTGCCGCCATTGGGCAGGTGCACGCTAAATTCGATTACCTCGCCGGCGATGGTCTCAAGGCCTTTCAGGATCGGGCGCGTGACCTCAAGGGCCTGCCGCCGCTCAATGCCGACGAGCTCTATGTCGTCACCGAGGATGACAAGCTCCGCAACGGCGAGATGGTCCTGTTCATCGCGCTCAAGGCCAAATGCGTGACCACCGTGTTCGGGTTTTCCGCCGCGGTCTATCGTGAGATCCTCGGCAAGGCCGAGAGCCTGTAAAGCCGGGCAGACGACGGGCGGCAGCGAAACGCGATTGAGCACCACCATGGATGAGGCGTCTTTGGCCGCAGGCGAGCTCGTCTATGCCGTCGGCGACATCCACGGCCGGGCTGATCTGCTTGCCGATCTCTTGGCCCGCATCGCAGAGGATGCGGGCAGGAGCCCGGTTGCGGAGAAGCGGACGCTCGTGTTCCTCGGCGACTATGTCGACCGCGGGTCGGATAGCCGGGGCGTGGTGGACATGCTGATTTCCGGACTTCCCCTAGGCTTCGACGCCCGGTTCCTGAAGGGCAACCACGAGGCCATCCTGCTCGATTTCCTGGAGGATGCGTCGAAGCTGCCCCAATGGCGTGCCAATGGCGCCGACGCCACGCTGCGGTCCTATGGCGTCGATGTGGCGGGGCTCGACCGCAGTGGGGCACCGGCCGATGCGTGGCGGCAGGCGTTCATTGCGGCGCTTCCCAATGCCCATCGCCGCTTCTATCAAAACCTAGAGCTTGTGGCTGTGTGCGGCGACTATCTGTTCGTGCATGCCGGGGTGCGGCCTGGTGTTCACCTGGAGGCGCAAGACCCGGAGGACCTGATCTGGATCCGCGGCCCGTTTCTCGCGAGCGATGCGCCGTTCGGCAAGGTCGTGGTGCATGGACATACGCCAGGGGCGGAGCCCGAACTTCGCGCCAACCGCATCGGCATCGATACCGGCGCCTATTTCACCAACCGGTTGACGGCACTGAGGCTTGAAGGCGGCTCCAGGCGGTTCCTGCACACCTGAGCATAATCCGGAAAACCGGTTCCCACTTTTTCGGACCATGCTCTGAGGCCCGGGGATGCGGTCAACTGGGCTCCGACGCTTCGGCCGGAATGTCCTTCAGCCGCTCGGTCAAGCTTTGGCCGCTGCCTTTGAGCGCGCGCCGCTTCGCCCGACGGTAGGCGAGCCGTCTTGCCAGACCCCCGCGCGGCTCGCCTTTGTCCTGGGTGGCCTCGCCGGGGACCGACTCGTCGGGTACGGACTGGTCCGGGACGGNNCACTCTCCTCCGCCGCCGCGAGCTCCGATGTGCCTGAGCCGTTGCCGGTATCGAAGGCGGGCTCGCGCGCTTGGGCGGCCTCGTGCGCTTGCGCGGTCTCGTGCGCTTGCGCGCCCTGTGGCTCGTGGCGATGCGAGGCAATGCTTGGCGGCGCCGCGATATCCTCGACCACGGCGTGTGCTTGCGCTCGCGCCACGCCGAGGATCTGCTGGGCGAGCTTGCTCAGCTCCTGGCGGAGCAGCTCGTTCTCCTCGCCAATGACCCTTTCCTGCTCAACCGCTTCCTTGAGCCTGGACAGCTCGGCGTTGAGCTGCTGGTTCTCCTTGGCGAGCTCGGCATCGGACTTGCCGATCTTCAGCACCCGCCCGCCGCCTTCCAGCGCCCCGCGCAACCCCTCGATGTCGCTCCGCTGGCTCTGCAGCGCGCCCCTAGCCTCCTTCAGCGCCGCCGATTGGGAGCCGACAGTGTTGCGCAGCTCGCCATTGGCGGCTTCAAGCTCGGCGATCACCCCCTTGGCAGCCTTGATACGGCTCTCCAGGTCCGGCAGGCGGCGCCTGATGGTTTGCTCCAGCACGCGATTGGCGTTCTCGTTCTCTTGCACGCGCCCTTTGACGGTGGCGAGCTCTTCCTTGAGCACAACGATCTCGACGCGGCGCTTATTGCTCTCGACCAGCTCGCGCGCGGCCTTGTCCTTGGCCTTTTCCAGCGCCACCTCGACCCGGCGCAGCGCGATGGCAAACTCCGCCCTGAGCTGGTCCTTGTCGGCCTGAATATCGACCACCGACATTGGCATCGTCGCCTCGATCCTGCGCGTGGTGAGACGCACGGCGCGGTGCCACAGCGGCGGGGCCAGCATGAGTGCAAGCAAGCTCGCGACCAGGAAGCCGAGCGCCGCAAACATACCCATGTCGATCATCGGACCAGCGCTCCCATTCGCGCCTACGCGTCACCAAAGACGCTGCACGGGAAAGCATGAGCACGCGCGCTTGTGCGCCGCTCCTCCCCGCGTCTCTTCTCCCCGCGCTTCCTTAGCGCCAATCTAGAACGGATTCCAGGTGGGCTCGCGGGTATATTTCAGGTAGCCGATATTGGCGCCGAGCCTGAGCCCCAGTCCTGAACGGATGGGGGCGAGCACGATATGGCTGCCGGTCAGGAATGTGACGCCCACGCCGCCGATGAGATAGGCCGAGCCGTCCACGCCGGCAAAGGTGGAGAAGATCTCGCCCGGGCTCTGCAGATCGTAGACGAGCACCATGGTCTTGGAGCCATCCCCGCCGAAATCGTAGCCGAGCGACGGGCCCTGCCAATAGACCTTTTGGTCGCCCGCGTCCTTGGTGTAGAGGGTCCCTTCGCCATAGCGCAGCCCGGCAATGAAGGCGCCGCCCGCCTCCTCGCCCAGGATATAGCCGTTCGGCTTGCCGGCGCGCTGGAAGGTGAATTCGACGGCCTTGGCGAAACCCATGGATACGCGACCGAAGAAACGATGGCCGGTCTCCTTGATCTCGTCCATGGAGAAGCTGCCATGGTTCTCGGCCTCGGGCGGTACATAGGGCCGCTCGCTCGGATAGCCTCCTTGCGGCGCTGGCTCATAGGGCCTACCGGGGCCGCCGTTGTCTGCCGAGGGTGGAGGACCTCCGGCGCGCGGCACCTGGCCTGGAGCCGGATGTGGCGTGATCACCATCGGCGCGTCGTCGGACTGGGCGAGCACCATGGGTGGCTTAGCGCCTTTTAGCTCCTCGGCAGGAGCAGGGGCGGAAGCGATAAGGAGCAGAAGCGCCGCGCTGGCGGCAACGGTGGCTGATCCGAGCTGCATGATTTTGGCCCCCAAGCCGAGCCGAAACGGGAAACGACTTAAAACCGGCTCCGCTCGATGCCTATGATTTGCGTAAAGTGTTACCAAACTGTGGCTGGGCTGCCTCGCGGAGGCGACAAGACTGCGGTTTCCCGGGGCTATACCCTAATTTAACCCGGATGATATTGACGAGAAGGTTCAACCCGGGTAAAAATCGCCAGCCTGAACAGGGGGAGAGACACCATGTCGGCACCGGCGGTGGCTCCGGGTTGCACGGCCTTTGTGGGCGCCAGGCGCATTGCGTCGGGCGATCTGGTGGAGGTTGCGCTCGAGGCGAAGGCGATCGTGGACGAAGGCGGCAGCGCGCCGGTCCTGATCTTCGATGATGTGAGCGGCGAATTGATCGAGGTGGACTTTCGCGGCGCTCCCGCGGAAATGTTGCAGCGGTTGGCCGAGCAGGCGGGGCGGGGCGACGGGGTGGCTCAGCCTCCTCAGACTGGCGAATCGCGCCGCGGTCCCGGCCGTCCAAAGCTCGGCGTCGTCGCCCGCGAGGTCACGCTCTTGCCGCGCCATTGGCAGTGGCTGGGCAGCCAGCCGGGCGGGGCGTCGGTTGCGCTTCGCAAGCTCGTGGACGAGGCAAGACGCGCCAATGTCGCCCGAGATCGTGTCAGGCAAAGCCAGGAGGCGGCTTACCGCTTCATGTCCACCATGGCTGGGGACGCACCGGGCTTCGAGGAAGCGGCACGCGCGCTGTTCGCCGGAAGCTCAATGCGTTTCAGCCGCTTCGTCGAGCCTTGGCCCTCCGACATTGGGGATCACGCCAAGACGCTTGCCAGCGCGGCGCTCGAGGAGCCATCCGGCGGCGCCGCTTAAGCGCTCGCCTCTCTAAGCCCCCAGGCAATGAAGCTCGGATTGCGCAAGCCTTGTGCGGTCTTGCCGTAGCGGAGCGGCTGGCCCTCTTCATCGACCACCGCGCCGCCGGCGGCGGCGAGCACCGCACGCATCGGACCGTGCGCGTCGCCAAGCGCCGAGGCGCGCAAGGTCGCACGCATCAAACGCCGCGCCGCAGCCGGCGTCAGGAGGCGACCGACGGTCGTTTCATCGACGGTCCGGAGCTTCATCCGGCTCGCATTCCTCCCGGCGAGGACGGCGTCCGCCTGGGGCGAAGCGCGTCTCGATGCTGCATGTCGCCGCGCTGATCGCCGGACTCGGGCTCGTCCCGCCCCTCGGCACGCCGTCGCCGTCGATCGTCCTCGGTGCGTCCGACGGCGTGCAGGTGTACNNCTGAACGCGTCCGATGGCGTCCAAGTGTACGCACAAGCCTACCCCACGGCCGACCCGCGAGCGCCGGTCATCCTGTTGTTTCATCAGGCCGGGTCTGATAAGGGCGAGTACGCTCCAATCGCGCCTCGTTTGGTCGAACTCGGTTTCAACGCGCTCGCGATCGACCAGCGCTCGGGGGGCGACCTCTTTGCGCCCAACGAGACGGTGATGCACCTCGGCCACAGTACGCGTTACGAGGACGCGCTCGCCGACATGGACACCGCACTGCACTGGGCGCAGAAAACGCACCCCGGTTCGCCCGTCTACGCTTGGGGAAGCAGTTACTCGGCGGCGCTCGTCTTTGTTTTTGCGGCCAAGCATCCGCGCGAGATNNGGCATTCTCGCCGAGTGAATACCTCGCCGACAAGACGGCGGTGCACCGCGCCGCCGCGAAGATTCGCGTGCCCGTTTTCATCGACTCGGCCGCAGATCCGCAAGAGATCGCCGCGGCGAAGTCGATTCTGGCCGTGATCCCGGCTAAGGTGAAGAAGCAGTACGTTCCGCGCGCCGGCGTGCACGGCTCGTCGACGTTGCGGGTCGACCGCGATCCCACGGGGTCCGAATACAACTGGAACGCGGTCACGCGCTTCCTCCGCACGCTGCCCTCACGAAAGTGAGCCCCGCCTAAACCGGGAGCCCCGGCGACCCGATTCCCCCTAGGTGAAGAAGCCGATGGCCTTTGCTTCGGTCGTCGTCGGCGC
>PLBV01000116.1:0-179 GCA_003135455.1 Hyphomicrobiales bacterium
GTGGCTGACCCGGCTGCGACTGAGCCTGCCGATGCGGCGCCTGAGGCCGCCCCTTTCCTCGCACGCGCCGAACCGCCCACATCCACGCCTCCCGCCGCCGACCCCGCTACCAGCGAAGAGGCCGCCAAAGTGCCAGCGTCGGAGGGCGCGCCCAAAGTCAAGAAGCCTGCCAAGCCCGC
>PLBV01000116.1:217-451 GCA_003135455.1 Hyphomicrobiales bacterium
GGCGCCGCCGGCCACGACCGCCAAGCGTTGAGCGTTCCGCGGAGCAAGCGGAATATCCAAAAGCGGGGATCTCAGGCGGCGCTGCTTCGCTTTGCGATCGGCGCCACCCTGGCCTGCCCCTTGCTCGCGGGCTCGACCGCGGCGGGATAGCCATAGAGGAAGCCCTGCACTTGCGGGCAGCCGAACTCACGCAGCATCGCCGCCTGCTCGGGCGTCTCCACGCCCTCGGCGGTG
>PLBV01000116.1:503-6215 GCA_003135455.1 Hyphomicrobiales bacterium
CATGGCGATGGCGACGCCGAGCTGGCGCAGGCGGTTCAGCTTGCTCAACACCTCTTCGGTATCGTTGATCAGCAGGCTCTCGGTGATCTCGAGCTCGAGCCTCTCGGGCGGCAGCCCCGTCTCGTGCAGCACGTCGGCGACCGTCTCGGCGACGTCGCCGTCGCGGAACTGGGCCGGCGATAGATTGACCGCCACGGTGAGCGGCTCGGACCAGGTCATGGCATCACGGCAAGCGCGGCGGAGCACCCATTCGCCCAGCGGCACGATCAGACCCGTATCCTCGGCCACGGAGATGAAATGGGCGGGCGCGATCTTGCCATGCACCGGGTGGTGCCAGCGGATCAGAGCCTCGACGCCGCATTGCGCCTCGGTGGCGAGATCGTATTGCGGCTGGTAGACGACCTCGAACTCCTCGCGGCTCAGCGCCAGCCTGAGCTCATGCTCGACCATGCGCCGGCGCTGCAAGGCCTTGTCCATGCCCGGCTCGAAGAAGCACATGCGCTGGCCGCCGTCGCTCTTGGCCTGGGCGAGCGCGATGTCGGCATGGCGCAACACCTCGGTGGCGGTGTCGCCGTCGCCGGGGGCGAGCGCGATGCCGACGCTCGTCGTGCATACCACGTCCTTGTCGGCGACGCTGAAGGGACGGCGCAGGGCCTCGACCAGTCGGTTCATGTAGGCCATGACATCACCGAGATTGGTGATGTCGACCAGCGCGATGGCGAACTCATCGGCGCCGCGGCGTGCCACGAGATCGCCCTCGCGCAGCGTGCCTTGAATGCGGATGCCGATCTCGCGCAACACCGCATCGCCGCCGGCATGGTCCGCCGAGTCGTTGATCTCCTTGAACTTGTCGACGTCGAGACAGAGCACGGCGATATGGGTGCGGTCCCGATGCATGGCGACCAGCGCGTCGGCCAGACGCTCGCTGAACGCGTTGCGGTTGGGGAGACCGGTGAGGGAGTCGTGATTTTCCAGATAGTGCACCTGCGCTTGCGCTTGGCGGCGCTCTCGGCTGCGCATCCAGGCAAAGCCGATCGGCGTGGCGATGCCAGCGACGAACAGCAGCAGGGTGATGGCGGCGATCAGGCCGAAATAGTCGGAGAGCACGCTCGCCTGTTCGCTCTGGTCGAGATAGACGACAAGCGTCCCACGCAGTTGGCCGGCAAGCGCAAGCGGAAGCTTGATGACAGCATAATGCCCGGACGCGGTAGCGCCGGCCGTTTTGTGCAGACTGACCTTGGGCGCGTTGAGCACGGAGCTTTCCGAGGCATCGGCAAGCTCGCGGCCGAGATCCAATCCGGCGTTGCCGCTGGTGAAGGCGAGGCGGCCGAGCTCGTCGTAAAGCTCGTAGCGAAGCACGCGGGCGCCATATCCGGAATGCTCGAGGACGCTGCCAAGTTGCGGTGCAAGCGCGCGCTGGTTCAGGGCATCGAGCAGCGCGCCGGGCTCCTGCATCAGCTGGGTGTGCAGGCGGTCGGCCGCAACGAGCGCCTCGCGCTCGAGCTCCATCATGCTGATCCGGCTCGGGGCGACAAAAACAGCCGCGGCAATCAATGCGCTGAGCAGGAGTAGTCCTACCCAATGCCCGTGCCGCTTGAGGGCCTTCAACGCAAACATGAGACAGCGCCGCTCTGTTCGTCAGTGTACGTGCGGCAAAATTTAGGCGCTCAACGGTTAAGAACGGCGTAAGCAGCTTGCTTAATAAAGCAATGCCAAGGGGATAGGGCGCTGCGCCGTAACTGGGCGGCACGCCGCCACGGCGTCCAAAAGCTCCAATTCTTGCGCTTTTGTTGGTCCCTAAGCGTTCGGTAAGCTTGGGCCGAAGCTCATCCTCCGGTTACGCTCATGGTGCGCGAGTNNTCGGCGGCGTCCTCCTGGCCGAGGCACATATAGAGCGTGCCGGTGCAGGTGACGCGCACCCGGTTGCAGGATTCGCAGAAATTGTGGGTGAGGGGGGTGATGAAGCCGAGCCTGCCGCCCGTCTCGCGCACCCGGACGTAGCGGGCGGGGCCCCCAGTGCGATCGGCGATGTCGTCGAGGGTGAAGCGCTTGGCAAGCCTCGCCCGCACCAGGGAAAGGGGCAGATATTGCTCGGTGCGGTCGGCGCCGGTCTCGCCCATGGGCATGGTCTCGATCAGGGTCAGGTCGAAGCCGCGGCCATGGGCCCAGGAGATGAGGTCCTCGAGCTCGTCCTCGTTCACCCCTCGCAGCGCCACCGTATTGATCTTGATCTTGAGCCCTGCCCGGTCGGCCGCCTCGATGCCTCCCATCACCTGATCGAAATCGCCCCAGCGGGTGATGGCCCTGAAGCGTGCAGCATCGAGGCTGTCCAGGGAAACGTTGATGCGCTTGACGCCGGAGCAGGCAAGCTCCTCAGCGTAATGGCCAAGCTGGCTGCCATTGGTGGTGAGCGTCAGCTCGTCCAGCCCGGTTCCGAGATGCCGCGACAGCGATTTGATCAGCCAGAGGATGTTCTTGCGCACCAAGGGCTCGCCGCCGGTGAGCCTTAGCTTGCGCACGCCGCGAGCGATGAAGGCGCTCGCCAGGCGGTCGATCTCCTCCAGCGTGAGCAGGTCCTTGCGCGGCAGGAAGGTCATCGCCTCGGACATGCAATAGACGCAGCGGAAGTCGCAGCGGTCGGTGACCGAGACGCGCAAATAGGTGATGCGCCGGCCGAACGGGTCGATCAGGGCTCTCGGCAGCCTCTCACTCATTCTCGTCCTCTTGGGCGCTTGCCACGCCATTCCGCTTATAGGTCTTGGCGCTCTTCACCACCCGCTTGCGGTAAAGCGGGTCTTGAAGCGCGGCCGCGGCGGCATTGCGGCGCTTGACCGCCGTCTTCGGCTTGCCGGCGCCCCGCGTCTTCTGAAGCGTTTTGCGGACCTTAGCAACCAACGTGACCGCCCTTGGGTTTCGCCTCTAATATGGGTCCTCAACGTCTCTCATATCATGGACGAGGACCGCGAAGGAGCCCAGGGATGGACGAGCAGCGCTTCAACATGTCGATGCGGAAATTCCTTAAAGAGGTGGGCGTGACCTCGCAGCAGGAAATCGAGCGCGTGGTGCGCGAGGAGGACCTTAGCGGCAAGGGCAAGCTCAAGGTCAAGGCGGTGCTGACGGCCGCGGGCACCGGGCTGAACCACGTGGTGGAAGGGGAGATCGACCTTGAGTGAGCACCATGGCCGCTAGCGCGGGCGCTGCCTGGCCCACCGAGATCAAGGTCGACAAGGAGCGGCGCCTGCTCGGCGTAAGCTTCGACGACGAGCGCGGCTTCGAGCTTCCAGCCGAGCTGTTGCGCGTGTTGAGCCCGAGTGCCGAGGTGCAGGGCCACAGCCCCGACCAGCGCGTCACCGTTCCCGGCAAGAAGAATGTGCGCATNNCATCCTGCGCGCCGAGCCGGTCGGCAATTATGCCGTCCGCATCGTCTTCGACGACGGCCACGACACCGGCCTTTATACCTGGGACTATCTGCGCGAGCTTGGCGAGCACAAGGACGCCCGCTGGCAGTCCTATCTTTCCGACCTCGCCGCCAAGCGCCTGACGCGGTGAATGACGCTCTAGGCGGTGGCGAAGAACTCCGGGCTCGACCCCACGATCTTGGGGTCCGGCGCGCTCGCGACGCGCTCGTTCTTGCCGGTGTAGTCGATGCGTGACAGCACCGCGCGCAAGGCATCGATCCGCGTCCGCCGCTTGTCGTTGGCCCGCACCACCCATCCAGGGGGCCGCGTCGGTGTGGGTGCGGGCGAAGATGTCCTCGAGCGCGCGGTTATGAGCCTCCCATTTGATGAGCCCGGCGATGTCGGTGTCGGTGAGCTTCCAGCGCTTGAGCGGGTGGTGGCGGCGGGCGTGAAAGCGCTTGAGCTGCATCTCGCGGCCGACGGACAGCCACAGCTTGATCAGAATGAATCNNGCCGGCGCGGTTGTACCAGCTCCTGTCGAAGAGGACCATCTCGCCGGCTGAGGGTAGGTGCGCCACATAGCGCTGGAAGTACCATTGGCCGCGCTCGATGTCCGACGGCTTGGGGAGCGCGACCGCCTGGGCATGGCGCGGGTTCAGGTGCTGCATGAAGCGGTTGATGGTGCCGTCCTTACCGGCGGCGTCGCGCCCCTCGAACAGGATGACGATGCGCTGCCCCTTGGTCTCGACCCAGCGCTGCACCTTGAGCAACTCGACCTGCAGCGGCTGCAGCTCGGCGCGGTAGGCATTCCGCTTCATCATCTCGGTGTAGGGGAACCCGCCGCTCATCAGCGCCTTGTAGGCAATCTCCTTGGGCAGGACGGGATCGTCGATGTCGAAGCCTGGCAGCTCCTCGCCCGGGCCCACATCTTCAAGCAGGAGGTCGTCCGACATGTTTTCCTTAGCCCTCGCTTCCAAAAGGCGGCCCCGCCGACCGCCGGAACTATGCAGCAGAATGGTCCGAAAGGGCCAGGGGCAACCGTCACTCCACCGTCACGTAAGCTCCCCCACAATGTCGCAAAAGCGTGGTAATCCACGTGCAATCATGTACGACGTAACTGATTGATTCGCTTAAATCGCGGGGAGAAAGCCTTGAGCGATCAGGCAGAACGCCTGGCGTTGCAAACGGGCGTCCTAGGGCGGACCGGCTCCGCCATCATGCGTGGCCTGCAGGAGCTCTGGGCGCGGCTCCATGGCTCGCTTTGGCTGATCGTCGCGGTCGGCGTGATCATGGGCTCGCTCGTGCTCGTGGCCCATCTCTCCCTGCCCTTGGCCATCGTCGCGTTTCTGGGCTTCATCGCGTCCGTCGCGCTCTTGCCCCGCCACGAGGTGGAGCAGGCAACCACCATCGAGCGGGGGCTCGCCATCGGCTCAGCGCGCACCGCTTCGCAAATGCAGATCATGGCCGAGGCCTTGCCCGATCCCGCCATTATGCTCAATGCCGCAGGCCAGGTGCTGTACTGCAACGCCCCGGCGCGCGGCCTGTTTGCGGCTTTGCGCGAAGGCAGCCATATCGCCTCGGTGATCCGCACCCCTGAGTTCCTCGACGCGGTGAGCACGGCGCCGGAGCGCGGCCGCGCCATCACCGTCAGCTATGCCGAGCGGGTGCCGGTCGGCCGCCGCATGGCCGCCACCGTGGCGCCCTTGGGCAGAGGTGGTGAGCGCGGCGGCAACATCCTCGTGCTGTTACGTGACCTGACCGAGGTCGAGCGCATCAACCAGATGCGCGCCGATTTCATCGCCAATGCGAGCCACGAGCTGCGTACGCCGCTTGCCTCACTTCGCGGCTTCATCGAGACCCTGCAGGGCACCGCCAAGGACGACCCGCGCGCCCGAGAGCGCTTCCTCACCATCATGGCCGAGCAGGCCTTCCGCATGACCCGCCTCATCGATGCGTTGCTCTCCTTAAGCCGGGTCGAGATGAACGCCCATGTGCCGCCGAGCGGGCTCGTCGATCTGAACGAGGTGCTGGATCATGTGCGCGACACGCTGGAGCCGCTGGCGCGGGAGACCGGCGCCACGCTAAAGGCGGCCCGCTTCGCCCGCCCGGCGATCGTGCGCGGCGACCGCGACGAGCTCGTCCAGGTGCTGCAGAACCTCGTGCATAACGCGCTGAAATATGGCTTGAAGGGCGGCCGCGTGCGGCTCGAGGCCAAGCACCTGCCGCCGCAGGGTCGCCAGGCCGGCCGCTACGCCATCGCGGTGATCGACGAGGGCTTGGGCATCGCGCCGGAGCATCTGCCGCGGCTGACCGA
>PLBV01000124.1 GCA_003135455.1 Hyphomicrobiales bacterium
TTCACCAGCATAGCCCCGACTTCCAGAAGCTGATCGTTGACCACCGGCTGCATCGAGCTTGCGGCGCCCAACGGCAAAAATAAACGGCGGGTACGAAAGACCCGCCGCCTGGTAACGCAGGCGCGTTACATCTTCCCTGGGCTGCACTTCTTGGCTGCGTCGTCCCAGTTCATTTTGGCCTTCTCGCAGTCGGCCTTGGTCTTCGGGGCATCTGCGGCAAACGTTGGGGCGGTGAAAGCAACCGCAAGACCCAGTGCGACGATCATTGAAACCAGACTCTTCATGGGCGTCTCCTCCATACACTAGACTTTGCCGACAAACGAGACACGCAACCTTAGCAACAAGCGAGCCCGGACCTTCTGCAGCAGAGCGGGAGCGGTCGGCCAATGCCCCGTACTCACTGCTTGGCGCAGACGATGGCGACCCGCACGGTCGCATTGCCAGGCGCGTCGCAAGACGCTTCATTTGGCCCGGGTCCGATCTTCAATGGGTAGGTGTCATAGGTCCCGGTGCACCACGCACCGATCATAACTTCTGCTTCATCGCAGCGGGCCGATTTGCTTGATGCCTCCGAGCCTTGCACCACGCGGATTGTGCCCCCGGGGGTCCCTGGATCGCCCTTGTCGCCTTTTGGTCCAGGAGGTCCAGCTTCGCCTTGCAGCCCTGAGGCCCCGGGCTCACCGAGATCGCCTTTTGGTCCAGGAGGTCCAGCTTCGCCTTTAGGTCCTGGAGATCCGGCATCTCCTTGCGGGCCCGCTGGGCCCGCGTCTCCCTTGGGGCCTGCCGGGCCTGGGACGCCCTGGGGACCTCCGCATCCAGAGAGCATCAAGAGGCCCAGACAAGCGACGAGTGTCACGGCAATACGCATGTTTCCTCCCTCCATTTCTTTCTGTGTCGATCTAGAAGGCAGTCGAGCGGCGGCGCCAATTCACGCCGCAACGACAGCATAGGATTGTGCTTTCGCGCGCGTCAAATCATGCGGCTCGGAGGGCCGTAGTGATCAATCAGCGTCCGAAGTGGCGAACCGCCGCGGCCGCACCTCCGGTTCCATCATCACACCTAAACTCGGTGTCCGTGAAACCGGCAGCAGCTCACTTCGCGCATGAGCGATCGATTGCAACGAGGGCAGCCGATATCGCCCTCCCTGCAATCGTTGGATCATAATTGCCACAAGCGGAGCGGGTTTTACGACTTCTTCTCGGGCAGGTCTGTGACGCTAACCGAATCAACCGTGAGGCTGTCATCAATCGCTTTGAGTGCGAGGTTGGCCTCGTAATACTTCTGGTCATTCATCAACTTGATCGCTTGTTCGATGTGCTTGGAAGTGGACGCGAGCGGCATCCAAATGCGATTGTACATAATTTCCACTTCTCCGAGGCGTAGCTCCTCCAGCGCCTCCTTTTGCTTGCCGTTCTTGAAATGCTCGTTGGCCTTATTGATGCGTGCCTGCTTTTCCGGAGTGGGCACGAAATCATCGGCGACCACGAGCCGGCCATCGACGGGAACCGTATCAACTTTTTCCGTTACAGACTTGGTGCCAAGGTCCTTGCCTTCCGCCGACGCGGTCGTCTTTACGGTAAACGTCGGTGCTTCTAGCTCCGCTTCGGCAACAGAGGCTTTTGCCTTGGTGATCGTGTCCAAGGCCAGCTTCGGATCGCCAATAAAGATTGCCACCCGTGCTGCAGCGATTTCGCGAATCGCATTGTTGCCGCTCTGCGAGAACCTCATGATTGCCTGAGCTTCCGCGTCGGACTTAGCAGGGGCCACGGCAGCCGTTGCGCTCTTGCACTCAGAGCCAAGGGCCTTCTGAGCGTCAGATTCGTTGCTGTAGCCGTTCTTCTCGCCGAGGATCTTCATCCCGCTGGCGCTGCTAGGATGGCTATCGACGACGGAACAATTGCCCACCGTGTCCATCACCACGAAATGCTCAACAGGTGCCTGACCGGCTGCAAAGGCCGGGATCGAAAATCCGACAAGCAGGAGGCTGGCTGCTAGGTACTTTCTCATGGGCACTACTCCTTTGGAGACGGCCTGGGGGTAAGCAACACCGTGAAGCCCGCGCGGATGGCACGTAGCAAAAACCCCGCTCCATTTGGGGCGGGGTTTTGAGAGGTCTAACCCTTGCAGGCTGGGTTTGCCTTGAGTGCTTGCTCGGCGGCGCCCTTCGTCGTGTAGCCTTGATGATCACCGAGTATCTTGATGCCACTAGCTGGGCTCGGAAGCGCGTCGAGCACGGCGCAGAACTTCTCCCCGTCATCCACCACATAGTGCTGAGCGGCGAAGGCGGGCATTGCCGTGGCGGCGAGCAAGAGGCTTACGACAGCGTATGGCGTGTATTGCTTCATAGGGATTACTCCTTATTTTGTTGGGAAGAGCCCCTGGCTCCTTCCACCCACTGCAGGCGGGAGCGCGACGAAACTCTCTCAGCCGGACGCCTAGCAAACCTGCCTCGTGATGTTAATTCAACGCAGCACCGCACTCACATGTTCCATCAAGTTTGGGCGGGGCTGGTAGCTTCAGAGTGTCGGCAGAACGTGTCCCCAGCTCCCCCATCTGGGAGTTCACCGACAAGGATCCGTAATGAGTCCAGAAGCCCGGTGTGGCGGCAGAGGTGATCCCGGTTTCTGAGACAGGTGGTTAAGGTGGATCCGATGACGAGAAGGATGATCCACCATGAAGACGCGCAGACGGTTCACGGCCGAGTTCAAGGCGAAGGTCGCGCTTGAGGCGCTGCAGGGACAGCGGACGATTGCGGAGCTTGCGACACGGCACGAGCTTCATCCGAACGTGATCACGCAGTGGAGGCGACAGGCGATCGGGAAGCTGGCGAGTCGGATGCCTGGGAGCGATGCTAAGGGGGTGGGCCTATTCGGGCGGGTTATGGGTGCGCCGCCCGATCAGAATCTCGTCGACTCTTTGGCCGATGGCGGGGTGAACTTCTCGGGGATAGTCCCACACCGGCCGGACGACTCCCTCGCCATCGGGTTCGCCTATGTGGGGATCTCCAATCGGGTACACGGCTTCGACCTCGATTCCGGTCTTCCCGTCGCGCGCAACTTCGAGTCACTCTTAGAGACTTGCTACACCATGTAGCTTAAGTCCGGCTGGACACTGCAGCCGGATTTCCAATACATCTGGCACGCCGGCAATGTGCCCAATGAGACAGGGACACGGGCAGTCGGGAATGCGACCGTGCTCGGCGTCCGTACCACTTTCAACTTCTGACTGAGTGGACCTGCCGGCGCGCCCCGCTGCGCTTCTAGCCAAAGTGGATCCCGCAAAGGGCACCGAATGCAGCTTTCCACGGCGACAAGTCCGACGAACCTTACGACGTGCTCGTCCGTCAACTTGATGGACGCCCCAAAGCATGCTTCGATGATACGTCCGAGTTGCGGCCAATTGGTCCAAGGAGTCAACAATGAGAACGTACCTCGTCACAGCCGTGCTGATCGCCGCGTTTGCCACGCCTGCTCTCGCCGAGCAATTTTACGTCGCCTTTGTTCCCGCGAGCCACAAGTGCTCGATGATGCACAGCCAGCCCACCGGCTCGATGACAAACATGGGCGGCCCTTATGCGACGGTAGCCAAGGCCCGCAAGGCCATGGCTGGCATGAAAGAGTGCAAGGGGCCCTAGGGGGAGCGATCCCGGGGCCGAATACGAGACACGCCACCCCAGGGGCGCGTTATCGCCCAGCCACGTAGGTTAAGCGGGCTTTTCGGTCCAGCTGGAGTCTATGCGATTGGTTCAGAAATCCCCTGCGAAACCCCATTAGGGAGAGCTGCGCTGCTCACCGACGCCTCGTCGATCAACGAGGATTTGATCGGGTTCGCACTGGTCGGCAACGCGGACAAGGTCGCGGAAAAAGGTTTACCGCGATGCGCAAAGTCCGCGACGGTCGCCACGCCTCGTTCGGCTTTGAGCTTCGTCACCTCGCGCCATAGCCGTTCTATCTCGAACTGCTCCGGCTTCATCTGGCCTTGGCCAGGAAACGCATATTGCGGGTCGGCCGCAAACGCCTTCACCCAGATGGATGTCCAGTGAGCGAGCGGGCCCCTGATCGTGAAGGTCCCAAGCCTAGTAAGTGGGGGATCGTGCTTTTTTTCTGCAGCATTGTGTCGGCAATAGTGATTATCGCGATCGCGAGGGGTTGGCTATAAACCGGGATGCGCCAGAAGCGGCGGCCGCCGATGACGCTGAAGGCACAGCAGGGAAGTTGGGATTACGAAGAGATCAACGCCATGATCACCAATCCCAATGCTTTTGCCCCGGGAACCAAGATGGCCCTGTTTCCGGGCCTTCCCGAGGCGAAGCAGCGTGCAGACGTTATCGCCTTCTTACGCACCAAGAACGACAATCCGCCACCGTTGCCGGCTGGCGGACGCGGTGAGGTGCAGGGGGGCCAAGGCCCGGCAGAGACACCCGCTCCGGCAGCGTCCAAGGACCAAGCAGCGCAGGGCGAAAGACCAGTGGCACCCCAGGATCAGGCCACTCCGCCTGAGACACGGCAACCGGAAGCTACACCGCAAGAGCAAGGTCCTCCACAAGCCGCCACTCCGCCATCGGCGCCGGAGGGCAGGTCGGCTCAGCCCGAGAACATGGCGCCTTCACCTGTGGGGAAGCCCACCCCCGCTGATAGTGCGGCGCCGCAAGAGAACCGGGAGAGCCAGCCGCAATAGGCCCATCTCTGTCCACCGGGAATACCTGGCAGTTTCGAACCCTAGTCTGTGTCGATCGGTGTAGCGAGCACGAGCCGCGTGGTGATGGCGATGTTCTCTGACCACAGGCGCTCCAGATGTAGATCCACCTTGGTCCCGTGCACGCGGTTAGGGCGCTGCGCCATCCTGGCAGCAGGACGTCGTCGAATAAGGGCGCCACCCCTAGATGCCCATCTCGAAGTTCGGGCGTAATGTTCGGATCGTCCAAACCGCTGTGAGGCACAATGCAATAGACGAATTTCTGACAATGTGGCGCGGCTCAGGCGCTTATAGATTGGACGCAGTCGATCCTCGCGAGGGCTACCGGCGGCAAGCGTCCGAGGGTGAGGAAAGGGATCAAATGATGAAGTCGTTGCTCCTAGGGCTCGCCTTGCTTGCCTATGCAACTTCCGCAGAGGCAGCAGAGGCGTGGACTTGTTCTCATCCAGTGCTAACCGGTCCCGCGACCATGTATGAATCGCTAAACGGTGGCCCATCGATTACTCGTTTCGAACTATCGCCTCCTGAGCTAATCGACGACCACCATCACCTCCGTTATCGCATCGTGCAAAATGATGACCATGCGCTAGTCGCCACAGCACCAGTTTCCCGGACTGAGAATGGTCAGAAAGACCCCACTGTGGAAGCTTGGACCGTTGCTATCAACAAGGCGACCGGCGAGCTTAGCCTTGCCGTTGTCTCGACATCCACTGACTCGCTGATGAGCCAAACCGTGCACGGTAAGTGTCTCAAAAACTAGAGTCGTATTGGCTCGCCACGCGGATCGACTTAACAGGAATTCCGAAAAAGCGTTGCTCTGCCTGCTATGACACCAAAACAGCGCCGTACGGGAGACTTAAAGGAAGTCGGAACAACCGAACCGGCTTGTGCGCCGGTTAGGGGAATGTCCCGATCTATGTTGAAGTAGGAGGGCAGGCGTTGCCCGCCTTGAGCCGTTAGGCTCGGGGTGTCGAATCCGCGAAGGAGCAAACCAGGGACCACCCTGAGTTCATCCGGCGAGCACCGGCAGGAGATCAGCGATTTTTCGGGTCGCGTGGCTGGTGGCTTTCCAGAGTTCAGAGCGATGAGCTACCGCGAGCTTTGGAGGGACTGGGAGAGTGGTCAGCCGCCGGACTGGCTGCGGGCGCACTTACAGAGACTCCGCGCCCGATACGAGATCGCCATTTAGGCTCGAAACCGCCAGGGAGACGGATGGAGGGTCACAAGGCTCGCCTAACGCCCGGCTTCGTTCATGACGGCACAATCCACGTTCACCTGGCCAGCTTGGCCGATCATCACGGAGGCAGGTGGAGACGATCTTCCTCGATGCGCGTCGAGATAGGTGAAGCTCCTCGCCATCATGCGATGGCAGCGCTCCAGGAGAGGCATCAGATGCTCCTCGAGACGGGCGATCTCCTGTGTTAGCCGCTCGCCAACCGTGTGACCGTGAAGCTCATTGAGCGGAGCCTGCCCAAAGAGCTCGCGCTCGACCGTGAGGCAGAGAGAACCAATCCAACCCTGCACCCGAAGCATGTTGCGGTAAGCGATAATCGCGCTGTCGACCATCATGGTGTCGGCCGTGGTCGGGTTCTCGATCCTGGCGAGCAGATCCTGACGCAGTTGGGCCAGCGTCGCCATGAGCTCCGGCTCGAGATAACGCTCAGCCCCTAATTGCTGGATGAGAAAGCGGCCATTTTCATAATTGATCTTCGCCTGCTTGAATATGGCTTGCCAGTCCTCCTCGCCTCGGATACCGCGCCGGCCTTTGACGGCAGCGATGAGTGCCTGTGCCTGATCGCGCAACTCCTGATGTTGAGCGCTTAGCTCCGCTGCTACGCGCCTCTCATGCTTTTCAGCCGCAGCGTCAGCCTCCTTGCGAACCTCGGTGACGACAAGCTCAGACATGGCGAAGCTCCTTCAGCACTCGGACGACTTCCCCGGGACGTATTGCGGCTGCCCGCTGATGCTCCATTTCCAGCAGGACCTCGCCCAATCGTCTCATGTGGACATACGCCTTCCGCTGGCGACCGCCCTCGCGCCAGTGTCTGTAAAGGTAGGGTCCATGCGGCAGACCGCGACGGCATCGGCAGTTTGGCCGTCCGCACGTTTTGAACTCAAGGTGCAGCGATCCGATCTCTGTCTTGGGTAACACATCATCGATTTCCGTTTTCCTCGGCTTCGCGGCGCCCTCCAAGGGGGCCACCTGTCTCGAAGAGGGCCACATATTTAATTGACCCCCTTCGGGGTAGTTTGGCCCCCTTCAGGCAATGATAGGGTCCAGCCGCCACTGAATTCGCTCTTCGTGGCCCTTACCTTCAGCTCGGAACGGGCGCGCTTCAGGGTCTTCTCAGCTATGCCGAGGGCTTCGGCTTGCTCGTTCACCTCAAGTACGGGTACTGGCCCGTCGGCAAGCACCTGCTGCAAGAAGTCCATCGCGTCATCACCCTTCCGCACCGCGCCGTGGTCGGCAGCGAGAACCGCATCCGCCGTAATGTTCACAGGCTCCCGCTCCCACTTCACACACGAGGCGATGATGCACTTCCCCGGGTCTCCAACGATGGTCTGCTCCAAGCGGAAGGCTAGGCCCTGAGGCGGAGGCGCAAGGTTGTTCTTGGCATGCAGGAAAAGGCGGCGGTCTTTGTCGTCGGGGTCCTCGAGGACGGCAAAGGCGGCACGCGGTGCACCGACAAAAGCAATCGAGCCGATGAACTTGTGCAGCGCCTTGGTGGTGGTCCCGGCCCCGGCTTTGCTGAAATGCGTGATTGATAGAACAGCAACACGCATCCGCTCGGCCATTTCGCCGACCGGCTCCAAGACACCTCGGACCTCTGCGTTCTTGTGGCTGTCAGTTCCCCCCATATACGAACTCACGGGGTCGATGTTGACTAAGGCGACGTCGCCAATCTCGCCAATCTTCGCTTCGAGCAAGTCGAGATCGGCTCGCAAGTTGAAGGCCCGCCGGCCCTTGCCGTCATCGGACCGAACGGCGGTGATGATATGGACCTTGGAGAGGTCAGACCCGGCAGCCATAAGGCGCGGCACTATGGTGTCGGCCTCGCCATCTTCGGCGCTCAGGATGATGACGCTGCCGAGCGGAGCGCGGCCCTCACCGCATGGCCATTCGCCGCCAATGGTTACAGCGGCCATGATCTGGATCGCGAGTTGGCTTTTGCCGGTGCCGGGCTCGCCCGCGATAGAAGTGTGTTTGCCCCGTGCGATGCGGCCTGGCCAAAGCCATTCAACCGGCTGGGGCTCAATCTCAGCAGCGCATCGCGAAATGAGCGCTCGCCCCTTAGATGCAACGGCGCTCCGGTTCCCTTCGACCGCATCGGTCTCGACACGCCTCCAGAACTGCTCGGCGGTACCACCCGCTGTAACCCAATCGTAGGGGTCTCCTTTGGGCGGAAGCCCCCGCAGGCGCAACACCCGCACTCGCGCGGCAACACTGGCCAGCGACTTTGCCACAGCATTACAATGCTGTTCTCCGGGCTCGTCGTTGTCAGGCAGGATCACCACATCGGCGCCGGTGAGGTGTTGGCAATATTCGTCTCGCCACTTGCCCGCGCCGCCGGGACTGCACGTCGCCGGGACGCCAAGAAGAAGAAGGGCGTGAACGGCCTTCTCCCCCTCACAGATAAAAACCGTCTTCTCGGTGGCGATGGCTTCGCTCAGTTCGCATAGGCGATAGGGGACTGGACGCAGACCATCGAGAGACCAGATCCAACCGCCCTTGCCGTCAGGCCGGCGCTGGCTGAAGCCCTTGGGCTCGAAGCGCACCACCTGAAACAAAAGCTCGCCCTGCTCATCGACATAGTCATAGACCGCGGCAACGGTGCGAGCCTTGCCATGCCCATTGGACTTGCCGTTCCTCTCCCATTTGAGAAGGCCCAATCTGTCTCGCACGTAATTCTTACAAACGATCGGATCGTCACCTGCGAAGGACCACACCAGAAAACCATCGGGCGCGCGTCTAACCATCTTGACGGAGAGAGAGCGATCTATCGGGCCATGGTTTGGACCCGGTGCTAGTACACCCCGGCCTGAGACCTCGCCGCCAAGGATGCGAGCGATTTGCTGCAGCGTCATCATGCGTCGCCTTCCGCTGCGGCTTCAACGAAGGGCCGCTCCATTTCGCGAAGCTGATGTCCTTGATGATAGTGTCCGGTCGCCCGATTTTGGCGTCGGGGAAAATAAGGGAGCCAGCGGCGAGTGCATCGCTCGCGGCGTCTAGCTCGGCGTCGCGGCCCGTCATCCCGGTGTCCGTCCCGTGAAGACTGCGCCGGGTTTCGGTTATCGGGCGGTCGCATTCGAGACCTCCCCCGAGGCTGCCTGCTCGGCTTCGCTGGTCGAGTTGCGTAGTGGCGTGAGTTTCGCTTCAGCCCATGCGTCTAGATTGTCATCTGTGTAGACGGCACGGTTGCCGAAGAGTTGGTATGGGGGCCCGCCGCCCGTGCTGGCCAGCTTTTGAAGGGTGCCACAAGCAGTTGGGCAGCCTCGTTCCTCAGTCAGGTACTTCGCAGCTTCGCGCCGGGTGCGGTAACGCCTCATGTGATTTTCCTCGCAAGCAAGAGATGTCCTGCGAGAAGATATGAAAAGCGTGCCGCGCCCGTTCTATGGAATCAGCCTGCAGTGCCTATTTCCATAGGGAGAGGAAGCGGCGTGGCTCTTTTTTGACTACACGCTTTTTCAGCAGCCTGACTTGCCCTGCCGGACTAGCGTCGACCTCAAGGACGCGAAATACCGCCTCGAGACACCGGGCAAACTCCCCGACCTCTTGCAAACCCTTTTTCCCTTCGACCACTTTTGACACGCGCGTGACCGGCAGGCCGGCGTACCGGAATGCTTCAGCGACAGCCTCTGTTATTTCTGCCGCTACAGGCTTCCGCTTTGTACTGTTGACCAGAGGCCCATTGCGCAGGAGTGCTCTTTCGGCTGAAATGCAAATCAGCTTTGCCCGAAAGTCAATGAGCTTCAGGTCATTTTTATGATTGAGGATTTCCAGGTAAGTTTTACATACTGGCAGATCAGTTTCGCCCATATACAGCCTTAACAGGATCTCCCTGATCCGCTCTTTCTTTTCTACGCCGATAATCGACTTTCGGCATGGCGCGCATTGGTCAGGTATACCGCGCTTAACGAAAAACAGCCTCATCGCCGTCGCGCGCCGACCGCTTTAACCACAGCACCGGCTCCACTCGACGCGGCGAGCATCCCGGTGATTGCCACCGACGCCGCGCGCTCTGCGAGGGGCTGGCGAGCGTCTTGCGCCCAGTGGATGTATTTCTGGCTCGTGCTGAGTTGAGAATGTCCGAGCACGGCCATGATCTCAGCGGCGGCCGCCCCTTTCATAGCCATGTGCGACGCGAGACTGTGGCGCAAGCCGTGCAGCCCAATGCCGGTGGGCAACTCAGCTTCGACACGGATCTTGCGCCATGGCTTTGAAAGCTGGATCGGCCCCTCGCCATGGGATGGCGCGAACACATATCCGTCGGGATCGCCAGCAGGCTGTCTCGCGATGATCGCCTGCGCCGCCGCAGGCAGCCCAATGACGCGGGGTTTTCCAGTCCTGCGTCCGGCCTTGTGTGCCAGCGGCGGCAGCATCAAGACCCCGCGCTTCAAGTCGACATGAGCCCACCGCAAACCGGAAACTTCGCCGCGCCTCGCGCCTGTGAGCGCAATCATCCGGATCGCATCCGCCACTGGTTCGCGGATGCGCCTCTCCCGCTCCATACGGTCAAGCGTCTTGAACAGGCGGGCATAATCGCTTGCATCCTCGAGGATGAGATCGCGAGTACCGCTTGGACCAGTCCTAACGTGGGCGCATGGATTTGACTTCGCCAAGCCTTCCCGCACCGCCCAGCCGAAGACGGAACTCAGCAACTGGATCGACATGCGGGCAGTGCCCTCGCCTCCCCTGACCCGCGCCCTCCCCCGCTTGCACGTCTTGACGTTCGTTGCTGTCTTACCGTCACGAATGGCTGCGAAGGCGCGCTCGACGTCACCCGGCGTGAGAGAGTGAGCATGACGGTTGCCGAGAACCGGTTTTAGGTGCCGTTCTATGCGGCCGAGGTCGATAGCTTGTGTGCTTGGCGCCTTGGCCTTGAAACGTTCGGATGCACGATAGAGGTCAAGCACCTCGGCTAGAGTGGGGGCTTCGCGACGCACCTTCTTCTCCGCGAGAGGGTCGCACCCGCCTCTGACAGCCGCGCGCATTTCCTCGGCCTTGCTGCGCGCCTGATCCGGCGTCCAAGCGCCATGCTGGCCGATGGTTGCCCTGCGCTCCCGGCCTTCGGCCGTTCGGTACCGATAGAAATAGCTCTTGATGCCGGACGGCAGGACCAGGAGGCCAAAGCCGATAATCTGCTCATCCCAGATGATGAAGCGCCGGCCCGGATCAGGTGTCGCGGCATCCACTATTCGTTTGGTGATTTTCGGCATTGGCGCCCCCGTGTCAGCACCATGTCAGCAGCCGCGCGAAAGTCGGCGCATGACCCCTGCTATGAATAGTAAGTGATTCGTCCCAGATTTGAGGGAAAAAGTTATTGGGAGTATATCTGTGTCAGCAGCGGTAAGAGGCGGGGACCTGCGTTCACATCGCAGGGGTCGCTGGTTCGAGTCCAGTACCGCCCACCATTCAAATACTTAGCCGGCCAAACACTTAGCTGGCGCATTTCCATCCTGCGGCGTCATCAACGACCATTGCTGCCAAAAGGGCGGTTAGGGTGGCGCAGCGAAGTGAAGTGCCATTCGTGGCAAGTGCTAGTTCAACTTCGCTCGCATTGACGTCCATGCTGATGGTAATGAAATGCTCAGGAGGCATCGCTTCGAACTCGTATCGGATGAGACCTCCTGGCATGGCGCTGGCCATATTCCGGGTCGAGGACTCTTCCTTGGTTTTCTCCCTAGCAATCTTGGACCACTTCAAAGAGATGTGCTTAAGACGGTCTCGTTGATGGTCTTTGTTTGGTAGAGATAAATCTAAGTTGGGATGTGAGTTTTTCATATTGGCGTCTCCTAAACATTGACTGAATATTGTTTTATTGAACAACACCCAAACTACAGCGTATATGTACGCCTCACGGAAAACCTTGACGTACGTCAAAGTGGCCAATTACCTTTTTCTGTCGGCAGCTATTTTGATCGTCGCGATTGCGATGGGATCCACATCCGTCGCAGCTCAGCAGTCCAATTGTGCGTCGACCCGCGGCAGCTGCAGTGATCATTGTGGCGTGGCCAATACCAACGCGCACGCCTCAGAGCCTGCGTAAACAGGTGCCGCGTCCTTTTTTGTCAGGATGAACCCGGCACCACCCCTCCACTGTTCCGTCCGCCTTTATTCACCAATCCTGCTGGCATCACCGCCGTACCTGATGTGCCTCAGCCAAGCGCGGTCCAGTAACGTCAGCTGCCGGCAGGTCCGCTGATCAACGTGGCGCTGAAGGCCGAGCGCAACTCTTCACCTCGACGAACGATCAGTCCTGGCCCGCCCCGGCCAAGCTGGGGCCGCTCCTGGAAGGGCGAGCGCTGGGCCTCGGATTCATCGACGGGCTGCATCTTCGAGCAGACGCTCAAGGACACCGGTGCCCTTGGACGAGCCCACCCAAAGCCGCCAACGAGCCCGCGCCGGTCTGGGCCGGCGACGTGGAAGGCGCAAGGCACGTTCGTCCTGACCCTCGATCTTCACATTTGTAACGCCGTCCACCGGCCGCGGCGCAATCGGTAGATCGAACAGGTTGCTGACCACCAACGCGGCCGTCCCACCTGCCTAAAACTGCACCGAAAAAATACGCTTGCGAATCTTGGAAGGATAATCCACTGTCCCGATAGAGATTAGGGTATCACGAAAAGAAGTTGCTCGATCCAAACGCGCAAAAATATTATCGGGTTTCCCATGCTCGATAGAATGGACCGCAAGATTTTGGACATCCTGCAGAAGGACTGCACGATGCCCGTGGCCGAGATCGGCAAGCTGATCGGCCTTTCCACCACACCCTGCTGGCGCCGCATCCAGAAGCTCGAGGAATCGGGCGTGATCCAGCGCCGGGTGGCGGTGCTTGACGCCAAGAAGGTCAATGTGGGGGTGACGGTATTCGTCTCCATCACCACGAGCCATCACACCCAAGAGTGGCTCGACCGCTTCCACGAGGCGCTCCGCGACTTCCCCGAGGTGGTCGAGTTCTACCGCATGAGCGGGCAGGTCGATTATCTGCTGCGCGTGGTGGTGCCCGATATCGAGCGCTACGACGCCTTCTACAAACGGCTGATCGCCAAGATCGAGCTCAGCGATGTCAGCTCCTCCTTCGCCATGGAGCAGATCAAATATACCACCGCCCTGCCGCTCGATTACGCCTCTATCGAAAAGCCGAGCTCGTCTTAGGCTCCCGCACCGCCGTCATCCTGAGGCGGCCGGCCCTCTCGCGCCCCTCGAAGGAGGCGGCGGGCATTTCTTGGCGTCCTTCGACGCCCGCGCGGGCGCCTCAGGATGACGGGGGGCTTGCTCGAATTCCGCCCCAGCCGCGCGATCAGGCTCGATGTGTCCCACCGATTGCCGCCCATGGCTTGCACCTCGGCATAGAACTGATCGACCAGCGCCGTCACCGGCAGCTCCGCGCCATTATCCTTCGCCTCCTCGAACGCAATGGCGAAATCCTTGCGCACCCAATCCACGGCAAAGCCGAAATCGAACGTGCCCTCGACCATGGTGCGCCAGCGATTGTCCATCTGCCAGGACTGCGCCGCGCCCTTGGAGATGGTGTCGATGACCTTGGGCACATCGAGGCCCGCGCGCTTGGCAAAATGCAGGGCCTCGGCGAGCCCCTCGATCAGCCCTGCGATGCAGATCTGGTTGACCATTTTGGTGAGCTGCCCTGCACCTGAGGGGCCGATCAGGTTGACGGCGCGAGAGTAAGCGGTGATCACCGGCTGGGCTCTCTCGAAGTCGCCCTCCTCGCCACCCACCATGACAGTGAGGGTGCCGCTCTCGGCGCCCGACTGGCCGCCGGAGACCGGCGCATCGAGAAAGCCCGCGCCCCTCTGCTTGGCTGCTTCATGCAGCTCGCGGGCGATCTTGGCCGAGGCGGTGGTGTGGTCGACAAACACGGCGCCAGGCTTCAGCGCGTGGAAGGCGCCACCCGGCCCAAGCGTCACCGCGCGGACGTCGTCGTCATTGCCCACGCAGGCAAGGACGAAGTCCGCCCCTTCCGCGGCTTCGGCGGGAGTCGCTGCGGCGCGCCCGCCGAAACGCGCGACCCAGGCGTCAGCCTTGGCCCGGGTGCGGTTGAAGACCGCGACCTCATGTTGCCTGAGCGTGGCGAGATGGCCGGCCATGGGGTAACCCATGATTCCGAGCCCGATCCAGGCGACTTTGCTCATTGCCAGACATCCACCGACATATGTGTCATTGCCCGACTTGACCGGGCAATCCAGTAATCACTGACGGAAATTATTCGCCACGCCGGTGGTTACTGGATGCCCGCTTTCGCGGGCATGACAGATCAATGTGGATGACTCGGACCTTCGGGTCAAAGTCCGTGGACAGTGCGGTGGACGCTTCAGGCGATCGGCTGCTCGGGGAAGGAGAGCTGCTCCCGCGCCCGCCACTCAGTGGTGACGTAGTTGATGATCAGCGAGGTGCGCACGCCCTTGATCGGGCGCTTCTCGAAGCCGTGAAAGGTAATGTCCGCCGGCACGAAGATCATAGCGGCATTGGGCGCGAAATGTGAGCGTCCCGCATGGCGCTTGTCGGGGCCATAGATGTCGGTGCCGAGATCGCTATGGCTCGGATCCTTCGACAGATAGAGCAGCATGGTGAATAGCTTGACGCCCAGATCGCTGTGCGGTTCGAGCCAGAAGCCGTCGATGTCCTGGGCAAACTCCATGCGCAGATAGGTGCCTTTGAGATCGGTGCCGAACACCTTCTCGATATGGCTGGTCACGCGCTTGTCCTGGAAGGCCTGCGCCACCGCCTCGCAGACGGGGTAGCGCTTGCGGTTGTCGACGTCGAAATATTTGCGCGTGTTGTTGTGCAGTTCGCGCTTGCCCGAGACGCCCTCCAGCGACGGAGCCTCGAAGGGCAGTGCGATGATGTCGTCGAGGGTGTCGGCAGGAAGGCACTCTTTGAGCGACCAGTGGCGATAAGGCTGATCGGAGCGCTGCCCACGATCGATGCTTCCGATGAAGGCGCGGACGACGTCCTCCGCCCCACTCTTCGCCCCATGCTCGGGCGCACGCTTTACCGCGACGTTTTCCCTCATGATTCCGGCGCTCTCCCTCGAAAAAATCCAAGCACGCGGCCCTATCCAAGGAGGCCAGCCATTCCCTTCAGGGCTCATAGCACCCGCGGGGGTCAGGCGCAAATCGCCATGCCCGATCACTTCGCCGCATCCGCGGCCGCACGCCATGATCCAGGACAAGATGGTGAGAGCGTGCTGCGGTTAGCGGCGCAGCTTATCTCTCGGCCATCGCCCTGCTCGGCGCGGGCGCCGCTCTCGTCGCGAGTGCTGCCGTTTCAGCTAGTTGAAGTTCACCCAGCGGATGTGGCTCGCCTCCAAGTCCTCGGACGAAGCCTCCTCGGACTCCTCCGTCGCGATCTGCTCGCCGCGCAAGCATTTGGCGAGAAGCTCGAGCAGCGAGGCGTGGAGCTCACGCTCGGCGCTGAGCTGCGGCGGGTTCGCGGCGAGGAACGTCAGGATTTCCCCGTAGTCGGGCATATCGACCCCCGTCCTGTCCCCAGCCAGTCCCGCAAACGTGACTGCTCGATGTGTCATAACTTTGTCTCGGTGCGGGAAAAAGCGTGAGCGAGGAATCGCGCAAGCGCCGGAGGAAACCCGAGCTTAGGCCCCGAGACGGTAGCGGCCGATCAGGCGCAAGGGCGCGCGCCCACCCTGGTCGCCGAACAGGGACAGGCCATCCACCGTAACGCCAGTGGCGCAGATATCCTCGAGTACCGGCCACAGCGCCTGGGCCACGCGCTCCAGATGCGCCGTGTCGAGCGGCCCGGTGAGCGTGATGGCGAAGCGGTACTCGCTCATCACATGGGCATCGCCGAAGCTTTCCAGCAACAGGCGCTGATGGTCGGTGAGATGCGGGCTCTGCTGCTCCTCGCGATCGCAGTCGGTCAAGGGGGCGGCAAAGCCATCGAAGGTCCCGACGCATTGGGCCGCCAGCCAGTCGAAGGCTGGCGTCGGCTCGATCGGCCGCAAGACGAGGTAACGGCCGGAGCGGGCCAGCGTCAGCGGCCCGGTCGGCACCGGCTTCCGCCGCTGAGTAAAGCTGATGAGCCGCGCTTTCAGGGCATCGGGTCCCATGCCGTCGCGGAGCATGAAAGGCGCCTTGAACACGGAGTGCAGCCCACTATAGCGCGAGGGCGTGGCCGGCATGCGCGCGAAGCTTGCACCGGTGAGGCCGGTGGCGGAGAAGGCTTGCAAGGTGGCGCCGTCATTGGCGCGGCCGAACCAGGACCGTCCGAACGCCGCAAGCGCAGTGCCGGGTTGCGGGGTATAGTAGATGGCATAGCGGACGAAGCTCGACCGGGAAGCCGGCGCGCCCTTGAGTTCAGAATCAGTGTGGGCATGGTTGAGCATCGGTTTCCTCCCATTGGTGCTCCTAGGCGGAGCAACCTTGTTGTTTTCCTAGCATTCGCCTATGGCGGTGCCGCGACAGGTTCGCGGCGATAGGGAGGCCGGGAGATGAAGAGTTGGTTAATCAACGCCCCTGCCGGGAGCTGCGAGGAGAGGTGAGCTTGACCAGGTCAGCGCTTTGACACGATGAGTATTTGGCACGACGGCGCGAATCGGGAGCAAGATAGCGCCCATGAGCTCATTCATGTCAGCCGTCCCGATTTGGTGCGGCCGGGCCACGGGCATCGGCTTCGGACTGCCGCAGCCCCACATGGGCCCTGCGGCCTGAAATGATCGAGGGCAGCGGGGCTAGGACGTGATCGAGCTTTACACTTGGTCGACACCGAACGGGCAGAAGGTCTCGATCATGCTGGAGGAGGTGGGGCTTCCTTATCGCCTCCATCCCATCGACATCACCAAGGGTGAGCAGCTCGACCCCGACTTCCTCAAGATCGCGCCCAACAACAAGATCCCCGCCATCATCGACACCGACACTGGCCTCCACCTCATGGAGTCGGGTGCGATCCTGCTTTATCTCGCCGAGAAGACGGGGAAGTTCTGGCCGCAAGACTTCCCCACCAAGTGGCGCGTGGTCGAGTGGCTGATGTGGCAGATGGGAGGTCCCGGGCCCTTTCTCGGCCAGGTGCATCATTTCGTGCAGTTCAACCCCGGCAAGAGCGCTTACGCCGAGGAGCGCTACGCCAAGGAAGCGCAGCGCCTCTGGGGCGTGCTCGACCGGCGGCTGGCGGAGGTCGACTACGTCGCCGGCGACTATTCCATCGCCGATATCGCGATTTGGCCGTGGATCGCCCGCTTTGCCTGGCAGCGCGTAAGCTTTGCCGACTATCCCAATGTCAAGCGCTGGTACCTCGCCATCGCCGAACGGCCGGCGGTCGAGCGCGGTTGGAACGTGCCGCCGCGCGGCGACCCCATACCGATGCCTTAAAGCATGATCCGGAAAAGTGAAAACCGGTTTTCCGAAAAGGTCATGCTGAAACAAAAGGCTAGAGCGCTGTCGCGATTCAACCTGACGCGATAGCGATCTAAGACGGCGTAGACGGTAGCGGGACCGGCGGCGGCTGTGGCAGAATGGGGCGGAGACAAGTCGGCGGGGATCGCGCGGGGGCCCATGTGGCCGCGGCGACGATCGCTGACGGCGAGCTTGCTCGGTACGAGCTCGCCCCGCAAGAAGCGGGCAAAGAGAGAGAGGAAGACGTCACGATGCGCAGCGCCCACCAATCGTCGCTGACCCATCTCGGCTACGATCCGGGTCCCGTCGATGGCGTCGTCACCCAGCGCACGGCCGAGGCGATCAGCCAATATCAATACACCAATCGTCTGCCCGTCGATGGCCAGCCATCGCCCGGGCTGCTCGACCACATGATCCGTCACGGCGGCTGAGCTTGCGCCCCTGCCGGAGGTCCGCCAAGAATTCGAAAACGTCTTGAGTTGAGGATGGAGCGGGCCGAAAGCCGTGCCCGGTGATAACTGGAGAGGGTGATGCAGAAACTGATGATGGTCGCTTGTACGCTTGTGGGTTTGGCAGCCTACGCCACGGTCGCTATCTCTGCCGAAGATCTGGTGGCAGCCGTCAAGGAGCGCCGGCATTTGATGAAGGAGGTCGTGGCGCCGAATGCTAAGCTCGGCGGTCAGATGGTAAAGGGTACCGTTGCCTTCGACACCACCAAGGCCGCGGCGGCCATGAACGAGATCAGCGGTGTGCCCGACAAATATGTGAAACTGTTCCCCAAGGGCACGGAACATGGCGCGGTGAAGGACAGTGAGGCCAAGGCCACGATCTGGGACGACTTCGATAAGTTCAAGGCCACGGCGCAGAAGCTCAAGGACGCGAGCGCCAAGGCCGCTGGCGCTGCCGCGCAAGGACAGGGAACCTTCACCGCGGCTTTCAATGACATGACCAAGGTCTGCAAGGAGTGCCACGAGACGTTTCGCGAGAAGCTGGAGCAGTAATCCAAACGGCGCGGTCCTGTAGGACCGCGATAAAACGAGTGGGAGGAAGCGTTGCGCAGAGCCTTGCTGGCGCTGCTGGTTGTTGCCGTCGCGGGTGCGGTCGTCTTCTACGTGCTGACGATCCCCCGCACGGTGCCGGCTTCGGAGCTGCCGGCGCATAAGCCCGACCTCGCCAATGGCGAATATATGTTCACCGCCGGCGGCTGTGCCGAATGCCATGCGACGCCGGAGAAGAAATGCAACGACCCCAAGACGCAAGACAAGCACGTGCTGTCGGGCGGCCGCTGCCTGAAGACGCCGTTCGGCGTCTTCAACGTGCCCAACATCTCCCCTGACAAGGAAGCCGGGATCGGCAATTGGAGCACGCTCGACTTCGTCAACGCCCTGAAGCGGGGGATCGCGCCAGGGGGCGAGCATCTCTATCCGGCTTTTCCCTACACCTCCTATCAGCGCATGACCTATGCGGACCTGATCGACCTCAAGGCCTATCTCGACACCCTGCCCGCCTCGAAGAACGTGCCCCCGCCGCACGAGCTCGGCTTCCCCTTCAATATCCGGCGCGGGCTCGGCCTTTGGCAGCTGCTCTATGTGGACGGCAAGGACTTCGTGCCCGATCCGAAGCAAAGCGCCGAGCTCAACCGCGGCGCCTATCTGGTGATGGGCCCCGGCCACTGCGCCGAGTGCCATTCCTCGCGCTACCTCTGGGGCGGCATCATCAAGTCGGAGGAGTTCGCCGGCGCCCGCAATCCGGAAGGCAAGGGCACGGTGCCCAACATCACGCCGAGCGACGACGGCATCGGCGATTGGAGCCTGAATGACATCTCCTATCTGCTAGAGACCGGCAACACGCCCGATTTCGACGTGATCGGCGAGAGCATGGCCGCGGTACAGGAGAACATGGCGAAGCTTACGGCAGCGGACCGCGATGCCATCGCCGCCTTCATCAAGGCGCTGCCGGCACGGCCGGACGCGGTGCCGAAATCCGAACAGAAGAAGAAGGACGCGAAGGATGAGGATGCCGCCCCTGGCGGAGATACGAAGACGGGTGGCAGCAAAGAGCCGGACGACGGCTCGGACTACTGATCGGCGGGTTCGTTCATGTGTCAGCGTCGCAAGACTAGGAGCCATTGCGGATATCCCGCTCTTGCCTTGCTGCTTGCTATGGGCCTCGCCTTCGCGCCCTCCGCCGCAAAGGCTGAGCTTTATGGCCTCGTCGTCGGCATCGACGACTATCTCCTCCCCATCAATCATTTGGACGGTGCGGCCAACGACGCGCGCGACATCGCCCAGTCGCTGGAGCAGGCTGGCGCCAAAGAGGTGGTCCGGCTCCTCAATGACGAGGCGAGAAAGGACCGCATCGTTTCGGAGTGGAACAGGATCGTTGCCGAGGCCAAGCCCGGCGACACTTTCATCTTCAGCTACGCCGGGCATGGCGGGCAGGAGCCGGCGCCGCCAGACCGTCATGACAAAACGACGATCGAGAGCTTTATCCTCGGCCACTTCGAGCCGAGCGGACCTGGCACGCGCGAACGCATCGTCGATGACGAAGTGAATGCGTGGCTGCAGCAGGCCGACAAGAAAGGCATCAAGATCATCTTCGTCGCCGACTCGTGTCATTCCGGCGGCATGGAACGGAGCGCGAGCGCGCCCGGCGTGAAGTTTCGCCGAATGCAGATTCCCGCGATCACGGGGGACATGCTGCAATTCCCGCCGCCGGAAGTTTCCACGCTTACAGCGGACGACTTTCAAAACGTTACGTTCGTGGCAGCCGTGCCTCCGGACAAGCTCGTTCCGGAAATCGATATCGACGGTCAGAAGCGCGGGGCGTTGAGCTGGGCGTTCTCGCGGGCGATGGAAGGCCGCGCCGATAAAAACGGCGACGGCAAGGTGACCGAGTTCGAGCTGCTTAGCTATATTGTGCCCGCCGTCCACACTCTGGTCGAGAGCCAACAGACGCCGTCCGTGTTCCCACTCCGGGCTAGGTCGGTGCCGCTCGTGACGCTGCGCGAGGGCAAGAGGCCGGCGCCAGGGCCAGCCCATGCCGACGACCTCAAGCTCAAAGTCGCGGTGGAGGGCGGCGATGCCTCCGCTTTCGCCGATCTGCCTTACGTCACCGTAGTGCCCGATAAGTCGCAAGCTGATCTCTTCTGGTCGGCGTCCAAGGGGACCGTGGAGCACGTCGTGGGCGGCGTCGTCGCCGAGAATGTCGATGCCACCGGCATCAAGGGCGTCGTCTCCAAATGGGCGGCGCTCAAATGGCTGAACCACCAGGCCGCGCTCGATCCGTTGCCGGCGAAGCTCGCGAGCGGCAATCAGCGTTATGCCGTGGGCGACATCGTCCAAATCGAGATTGCCGGCGCGAAATACCCGCATCTGACGATGTTCAACCTGCCACCCGACGGCCATGTCGAATATTTCATCCCCGATCCCAACAAGCCCGCCGAGGCCAGCAAGGACTGGAGCAGCGAGCCCATCCATGAGCAGTTCAAGGTCGACAAGCCCCCTTACGGGGCCGAGCATATGGTAGCGATCTTCTCCAAGAACGACCTTCCCGACCTCCACGCCGCACTCGCCTCGATGACGACGCCGGCGCGGGCGGAGGCCTTGCGCCCGATGCTGGAGCAGGCGCTGTCAGCCGGCGACATCCAGATCGGGATTATCGACATCTACACCGGAAACGGAGGCTGATGGCCTCGACAATTACGGGCTTGTGGGGCGCGGTGGGACAGGAGAAACTCTAAGGAAAGGCCGTTCATGCAGCGTTCAGTTACCGGCCGCTAAGGAACAGCATGCCCAGCTCTCCATGCAAAGGGAGGTTTTCATGACGTGGCGTTCTTTGGTCGTCGCGCTCGCAATTGCGGCGCTGACCTCAATAGTGTTCGGCTCAAGCGGCCCGCGGGCCGGCGAACAGCTCAAGCTCGCCGCAGGCCCTGGCGAAAGTCCAGGCGCGAGCGATACGGCTCCCGGCGAGGCGCCGGAAGCCTCCCCTAGCGGCGGTCCGGGCGAAGAAGGCCCTCCCGAACCTCAGGCGCAAGTGAAGCAGCCTCCGAGCGACGCCGCGCCGGAGCAGCTGAAGGAATTGAAGACCCCGCCAGACAAGGAAGAGAAGGCGGAGACGCCGCCTGGAGCTCCCGAGCCGGCCGAAGGGCCGAATGAAGAGGCCGCGGAACCTGCCGGGCAGCCGAAGCACGCAGCGCCCGGGCAAAAGGCCGGTCCGCCGGCACCGGCCATCGCCGAGGGCGGCGATCCGTCTGGCCTTCCGGTTCCGAAAGACCCAGTCGAACAAGCCGCCTTCCATTCCTTCGAGAAGAACTGCGCGCGCTGCCATCAGGCTGGCCCGCTCTTGAAGAAGGCGAGGGTGCAGAAGAATTTCGGCATCGTCTTAGAGCTCGACAAGCTCGCCGATAGCTCCGACCTGATCGTTCCTGGCAATCCTGAAGCCTCTAAGCTCTTCAAAATGGTTTCCAATCAGGAAATGCCCTACGACTGCTATCAGGAGTTCGACTGCAAGCATGAGCCAACCAAGGAGGATATCCAGGCAATCTACGACTGGATCAAGTCCGTGGGCGATCCCAGATGCGCCGATCACAAGCTGATCGACGAGCAGGCGATCGTGGGAGAAATCGCGGCCGACCTCGATCACGAGCAGGAGCATTTGCGCAAGGGGATGCGTTACATCACGCTCTCCAATCTCTACAACGCCTGCGCCAAAGACGATGACATGGAGCTCTACCGGCAGGCCGTGGTGAAGCTGCTCAACAGCCTCAGCCGCAACCCGGACGTGCTCGAGCTGAAGACGATCGACCCTGAGGGCACGATCATCGCCTTCAATCTCGACGATCTGAATTGGACCGAGGCTGATTGGAACAGCATCATTGCCGCTTATCCTTATGCCATGCGGCCGGATTCGACGGCCTATGACACGGTGAAGACCGTGACCGACACCCCGCTTGCCTGGGTGCGCGGCGACTGGTTTGCCTTCACCGCCTCGCGGCCTCCGCTCTACTACGATCTGCTGAAGCTGCCGAAAACCTTCGCCGAGTTTGAGAAAACTGAGAACGTCGACGTCAAGAAGGACATCGACAACTTTCTCGTAAAGCGGGCCGGCTTCGCGCAATCAGGCGTCAGCAAGCACAACCGCTTGATCGAGCGGCATCTGATTTCGACCGGCTATTACTGGACCTCCTATGACTTCAAGGGAGACACGGACGAGCAAAGCCTGTTCCTGCATCCGCTTGGGCCAGATGGCGAAAATGCCTTCCATCCCGCCGGCGGCGAGACGATCTTCAGCCTGCCCAACGGCTTCCAGGCCTACTATCTCAACAAGGCCTCCGGTGAGCGCCTCGACAAGGGCCCGACAGAGATCGTGCTCGACGACTCGCAGCGCGACAGGGCAGTCACGAATGCCATCTCGTGCTTCGGTTGCCACAAGACCGGCATGAACCGCAACCGCGACGAAATTCGCGATCGCATCGTGAACGACCGCTCCTTCAGCGCCGACGTGCGCAAGCAGGTGGAGGCGCTATATCCACCGGTGGAGGAGATGAACAAGATCCTCGAGCAGGATGCAAAGCACTATCAAGCTGCCCTGGAGGCCGCTGGTCTTCACCCTGGCCTTGACACGGACGGACCGCTCGAGAGCATCAATGCGTTGTCACGCCACTACGAGAACGATGTCCGTCAATACATGGCAGCGGCGGACTTCGGCCTCGAGCGCGATGCGTTGAAGGCGCGGCTGAGCGATATCGGCGGCAAATTCGTCGCGGTCAAGCGGCAGCTGGAGCAGGGCCACTTGCCGCGCGGCCAGTTCGAGCCGGAGTTCAAGGAAATGATCAGCCTGGTCTCCGACAACCTACCGGTCGACGTGGGAGCCGGCGAAGGACAGGCCGCAACGCCGCAGGTGGCCAAGGTCGCCGACACGGGGGAGCTCACGCTCATCTCCGACCGTTCCGACTACAAGGTCAACGACTTGCCGGTGTTCACCATCAAGTCGAAGACGGACTGCCACCTCACGCTAGTGAGTGTCGACGCTAGCGGCTCGGGCACTGCGCTCATGCCCAATGACTTCCAGAAGGACAATTTCCTGCCGGCCGGTAAGGAGGTGCGGTTCCCCAGCGCTGACGCGCCCTTCCAGTTCCGCCTCAAGGATCCTGGCACGGAAGAAGTGATCGCTGTCTGCAACGCGTCGGGCAAGGACGTGGACGGCATCGTGCATGACTTCAAAACGCGGCAGTTCACGGAGCTTGGCAACTACCGTGAGTTCCTCACCAGGCAGATCGTCATAGAGGGCGCCAAGAAGTCCGCCGAAGGGCAAAAAGCCAAGGAAACTGGCAGCGCTGCCAAGGTTGAGGCCGTGGCCAAGAGCGATACCCCGTCGCGCACGGCGATCAAGCTCCAGGTCAAATAGGTTCGGCAGTGGGGTGGCGAGGGATGGTGTTCTATCCCTCGCCGCCTCGCTTTCCGCGCTCCGCCATTAACCCCGTTCTGGCGCACCGATCGGAGGAAGGCGTCTTTGGCCTGACCTGTGCATTCGGTGCATGGTAGAGCCGCACGCTCGTCGACCTTATGGCATTGGCCTGTTCACGCGCTATCTGATCGAGGGCCTGGCGGGTAACACCGACCTGGCGCCCATCGGCAATGGCGACGGCAAGCTGGATAGCGCCGAAATCTACGTCTATGCCGCCGAGATGGTCGAGCTTGCCGCGCGCAAGACCTTTGGACTGTTGCAAAACCCGTCTATAGCAGTGCGGCCACGGCGGTGGTGAGCGCCGGCAGCGGCGGCGCTTTGGCGGCGAAGCCGTAGCCGAATTCGTTGGGGCGGAACCGCCCGCGTTAAAACTTCTTTACAAGCCGGGTAGGATTTCATAGGGACCACGCGCTCGCGGCGGTTTCGCTCGGGTCAGCATTGGCAATGGCAATCTCGTGTGGGAGTAGACATGGGATGGACGTTTTCACTTCTGCCGCGGAGCTTCTCCGTCATCATCGCCCCGGGCGGCCGGTCCTCGGCTTAAGGCCGCAGGCGGCGGCCCGCGCCGCGCGCTGGTTTCTCGCCAACTTCCCCGGTCGGGTGCTCTACGCCGCCAAGGCGAATGATTCGCCTCTGATCGTCGATGCCCTGACGGAGGCCGGTATCAGGGCCTTCGACGTGGCCTCGCTCACCGAGATCGAGCGGCTCGCCGGCGTCCCCGGCGCCGAGCTGTTCTTCATGAACCCGGTGAAGTCGCGGACGGCCATCGCGCGGGCCTATGGCGCGCTCGGCGTGCGGAGCTTTGCCTTCGACAGCGACGAGGAGCTCGACAAGATCATCGAGGAGACGGGAGGGGCTTCCGACGTCGACCTCTATCTCCGCGTGGCCTGCCCCAACACCCACAGCCTCATTCCGCTGGAAGGCAAGTTCGGCGCGTCCAGCGACGAGGCCCCTGCCCTGCTGCTCCGCGCGCGCCAGCTCGCCCATCGTCTCGGCATCACCTTCCACGTGGGCTCGCAGGCGGTCGTGCCGGCCGCCTTTGGCGACGCGCTCCGGCAGATCGGCCAATTGATCGTGACCTCCGGCGTGCTGGTCGATGCCATCGATATCGGCGGCGGCTTCCCGAGCCGCTATCCCCATTCCGACCCGCCCGACCTTGCAAGCTTCATGGAGGAGGTGGCGAGGGCGGCCGACGAGCTCGCCGTCAAGCATTCCTGCGAGCTTCTCTGCGAGCCTGGCAGGGCGCTGGTGGCGGAGGCCGAGTCGGTCATCGTGCGCGTCGACGCCCGCCGCGACCATGCCCTTTACGTCAATGACGGCGCCTTCGGCACCCTGTTCGACGCCGCCTATTCCGGCTTTCGCTTCCCGGCGCGGCTGGTGGGGGCGCCTAACCACAAGCCGGTGGCGGAGGCCGAGTTCTCCCTGTACGGCCCGACATGCGACAGCTCCGACTTTATGCCGGGCCCCTTCGTGCTGCCCGCCTCGGTGTGCGAGGGCGATTATATCGAGATCGGCCAGATCGGAGCCTATGGGCGGGTCCTGTCGAATAAATTCAATGGCTGCGGCGAGTATGAGGAGGTCATCCTCCTGGACGAGCCCATGCTCTCGATGTATGCGGAACCGAGCGAGATCGAGGCGCCGGAGTCTCAGGGCGTGGAGCGGGCACGGGCCTGACCGGCGGGCTCACGCGGCAAAGCTAGCGCACAGGCTCCTCCCTCACAGCTTCTTGCCCATCTGCTGCTCAGCGCAACCCCGACACGCGCGTATCTGCGCCAGCACGCCGTGAAAACCAGCCGCACTCATAGATCGAGCGTCATGCCGTCGAACGCGATCAGATAGCGGGAGGCATCGACCTTGTCGGCATGGGCGATCATCGCCTCGCCCATATGGGTCAGCAGCATGCGCTTTGCACCGAGCCTTGTGTAATTGGCGTCGATGGTGCGGTAGTCGAGATGGATGGGCAGCGTCACATCATATTGAAAACATTCGATGATCAGGAGGTCGGCGCCTTTGGCTGCGTCGCAGAGACTCTCCGTCCAACCCGTGTCGCCGGTGAAAGTAAGCACCTTGCCGTCCAGCTCGAAGCGGAGCGCATAAGGCGGCGCGCCGGATGGGTGCGTCACCTCGAACGGCATGACCCTGACGCCACCAATGTCGAGCGGGCGCCGCTCGGCATATTCGACGAACCGAACGTCAAAGGCGCGCTCGCTCTTGGTGGCGCCGGGATAGAGCGCCTCCGTCAGGGTGACGAAGCGCGCCTCGATGCCCTCCGGTCCCGTCACGATCAGCGGCCGCGTCCGCTTGCTCACATGCTGAGCGTCGATGAGGAACCAGGCGAGCCCGCCGAAATGGTCGCCATGCAGATGGCTGACGAACACCATGTCGATCTCGCTGGGCTTAAGGCCGAGCCTCTGCATCCCGATCAGGGTCGTGGTGCCGCAATCGATGAGGAAGGTCGCACCGGGGACGCGGACATGGAACGAGGTCTGCAGGCGGCCGCCCGCGCCGAACGCATCGCCACAGCCGATGATGGTGAGCTGCATGAAGGGCTCAGTGGGGCGTCGTGGTGATGGACCAGATGGCCGAGAGGCTCGTGCGAGCGAACCAGCCGCCGACCGGGCCGGAATAGACGCCGTCCTCCTTCAGCTTGCGCTGCATACGATAGAGCCGAACGGCCTCGGCAAACCGCCCCATCAGGTCCCTCCCTCTATGGCTGCACCCTAGGATGCACCAAGCTTCGACCGAAGCAAAGTCCTGCCGGCGGGCCCCGAACGAGGCCTAAATCCGTGCCAGGGCGGAGCGACGGTAAACGCGCCGTTAGGGATTTCCGCAGATAGTCGTGGAAAGCGCCGGCATGAGCCTCGAAAGGCCGCTTCCTTGCTCCAGGCCGGTCGCCGATGCGCTCTTTGTTCGTCAGTAAGTCGCGGGCTCGAATCAGCATGACAGCAGCAGCCGAGGCTCGTGCCGCCGCTTCGGCAGGAGCGAATGCCAAGCGGCGCTCCTCCCGCTCCGTCCAGGAGGCCCGCGAGAAGCTCACCTACAAGTCCGGCTTCAAGCCAGAGTTCGAATACGAGCTCTTGCTGATGTTCGTGCGCAACGAGCTGTCCGCCGCGGTGACCACGCCGCTGCTCGCCATCATCGTCGCCATGGGCACCATGTTCTGGGCGCCCCCGCAGCAGCTTATGATGTGGCTCGCCACAGTGTTCGTGTCCAAAGGCATCGTCATCAGCCTTTGCCGGCAATTCACCAAGGCGCCGCGGGACGACGCCAAGACCCCTGTTTGGCGCGCCAAGATTACCGCTGCCGAGTTCCTCTATGGCGTCTCCTGGGCGGGCGTCGCCTTCGTCAGCGCCGGCACGCAAGGAGAGTCGGCGCATACCTTCATCTTCGCCTCGCTGATCGTGGTCATCTCGATGCGCATGCTGTTCGCTTCAACAGTGATGCCCATCGTCTATGCCGGCACTCTGCCGATGACGGCCGCCATCGTCATCCGCTTCGCGCTGCTGGACAACCCGTTCTACTGGGCCATGGCGGCCATGGCGGTGGGCGTGCACATCTATTTCATCTGGCTGATGAATGGGCTCAACTCGACGGTCATCGCCATGCTGGAGTTCCGCGCCGAGAAGGACGCGCTGATCGCCGAGCTCGAGCAGGCGAAATCGAACTCCGACGACGCCAGGCTCCGCGCCGAGGAGGCCAACCTCGCCAAGTCGCGTTTCCTCGCCACCATGAGCCACGAGCTACGCACGCCGTTGAACGCCATTCTCGGCTTCTCCGAGATCATGCGCTCGGAGATCCTAGGGCCGCACGAGAACCCGACCTATAAGGAATATGCCAACGACATCCATCAGAGCGGCCAGCACCTGCTCAACCTGATCAACGAGATCCTCGACATCAGCCGTATCGAGGCCGGCCGGTACGAGCTGCATGAGGGCCCGCTGGCGCTCGCCGACGTGGTCGAGGACTGCCAACGCCTGATGCGGCTCAGGGCCGAGAACAAAGGGCTCAAGATCGTGGAAGCCTTCGAGCCCGATCTCGCCCAGCTCTGGGCGGACGAGCGCGCCATCCGCCAGATCTGTCTCAACCTCTTGTCCAACGCCATCAAGTTCACGCCGACCGGCGGCACCATCACGCTGACCGTGGCGCGAACGCCGACCGGCGGCCAATCCTTGAGCGTGAGGGACACCGGCCCCGGCATTCCCGAGCACGAGATCCCGCGCGTCATGAAGAGCTTCGGCCAGGGCTCGCTCGCCCATCAGACGGCGGAAGGCGGCACCGGGCTCGGGCTCCCCATCACCAAGGGTCTGACCGAGCTGCATAACGGCTCCTTCGAGCTCAAGAGCAAGCTCCGCTACGGCACCGAGGTGATTGTCACCTTCCCGCGCAAGCGGGTGATGGAGGCCTTGCCCCGGCTGCTGGAGCCCGGCGAGATCGAGCCCGAGAAGCCGCGCGCCTGGCGCATGGGCGCACGGCGCTAGGCCGAAGCCTGGAGTTTCTGTCCAATCGCGGCGACAAGCCGATTGCCCGTTCCCGCTTCAGTCCCTACATAGGCGACAGGTTCATCATCCTTGGCCGATGCTCCCCTATTGGAAACGCCGTGCGTGAAGATCTGCGAGATCGACGCTGTGACGGGGCTTTGCACAGGCTGCGCCCGCACGCTGGATGAGATCGCCCGCTGGGCGGCGATGAGCGCAGCTGAGCGGCGCACCATCATGGCGGCGCTGTCGGCGCGGCGCGAGCGCGCCAGGAATACGAAAGGCTAGACCGTGTCGGCGTGGGTTGCCCTCTTCATTCTTGCGCTTGGTGCGGTGCTGCTCATCGCCCGGAGCGACACAGGCACCATCGCCGGCATCGACGCCGAGAGCTTCGGCTATCTCGCTTTGGGCCTCGCGCTCATCGTCTATTTGGGCGGCGGCCTCCTGACGCGCTATGGCGGACGCGCAAGCGCCATGCTGCGCGATGCCGTCACTTGGCTCGCACTCGGCCTCGGCCTTGTGACCCTTTACACCTATCGCGACGACCTGACCCCGATCGCGGCCCGGGTGGTGGGCGAACTCCTGCCTGGCACCTCGATGGTGGTGGAAGAGAGCGAGGACGGCCCCACGCAAGTGAAGATCAGACGCAGGCTCGATGGCCATTTCGCCGCCACCGCGACCCTCAACGGCACGCCGATCTCCATGGTCGTCGATACCGGTGCCTCGACCATCGTGCTGCGTCCCGAGGACGCCAAGAAGGCGGGCATCGACCTCAAGGGTCTCAGCTTCACCGTGCCCGTTGCCACCGCCAATGGCCGCACCATGGCCGCGCGGATGAAGCTCGGCAAGGTGTCCATCGGGCCTCTCGACCGCAAGAATGTCGAGGCTTTGGTGGCGCAACCGGGCACGCTTTCCCAAAGCCTGCTCGGTATGAGTTTCTTAAGCCGCCTGCGCTCCTATGAATTCACCGGCGATTTCCTGACGCTGCGCGGCTGAGGCTCCAGTTCCGCGGGCTCCAGCGTCGCGAGCTAAAGGACGCGGCATTTGGGTTCAGGCGCCAAGCACGCGTTGCAGGAAGCATTTCTCTGGGCGGGCATCGCGCTGGCCGGCTTTGCGCTGTTCTATTTCTACGACGATCTCGTGGCACCCTTCCGCCCCGACCCGCACCCCATGGGCACGGCGGCGGTCGAGACCCATGGCGGCTTCGCCCGCGAGGTGCGGCTTGCGGCCGACGACCGCGGTCATTTCGTGGTCGGCGCGACCATCAATGAGCGCCCCGTGACGCTCATGGCCGACACCGGCGCCACTCTGGTCGTGCTCACCTATGAGGATGCGGAGCGGCTCGGCCTTTCGCCGCAGAGGCTGGACTTCAGTGGCCGCGTGCAGACCGCCAATGGCGTGGCTCGCATCGCGCCCATCACGCTGGACCGCGTGCGCGTCGACGACATCACTTTGCGCGACGTCACCGCCGCCGTCGCCGACAAGGGCGTGCTTCCCGTCAACCTGCTCGGCATGAGCTTCTTGGGGAGGCTCACGCGCTTCGAGATGCAGGGACGGCAGCTCGTGCTGGTGCAGTAGCGGCTCTCATCGGATAGCAGGCATGTGTTTTTGTCATTCCCGCGCAAGCGGGAATCCAGTAATCACAGGCGCTCGGCACTTTCATTGAAATGTCTACGCATGCTGGATGCCTCGCCTTCGCGGAACATGACCGTCGATGGACTGGGAACTCGTGACCCACGCCCGCAGTTGGTCCACCGGCAAAAATCGCCTATGCGAGGGGGAGCATGCTACCGAAGCCGCGCCAAGATCTGAAACCCAATACCGCCGAGTTCGAGCGCCTGCCCTTCGTCAAGGCGACCGGGTTTCGCGAGTATGACGCCCGCTGGCTTTACCCCGAGGAGATCAACCTGCTCGGGCTTCAGGCGGTGGGCGCGGGCCTCGCTACGCTCATGCGGATGCGCGGCGTTCCGCCTCGAATCGTTGTCGGCCACGACTACCGCTCCTATTCGGCCTCCATCAAGGAAGCGCTGATGACGGGGCTGCTCGCCGGCGGCGGCGAGGTCCATGACATTGGCTTGGCACTCTCCCCTACGGCCTATTTCGCCCAGTTCGAGCTCAATGTCGAAGGCGTGGCCATGGTCACCGCGAGCCACAACGACAATGGCTGGACCGGCATCAAGATGGGCATCGAGCGGCCGCTCACCTTCGCGCCCGACGATATGAGCGCGCTCAAGGAACTCGTGCTCGACGCGAGCTTCACTCTTCCGGGCGGCGGCCGCTACATCTTCGTGCCGGACATGCCTGAGCGCTACATGGCCGACTTGCTCAAACGGCCGAAGCTGCTGCGGCCGCGCAAAGTGGTGGTCTCCTGCGGCAACGGCACGGCGGGAGCATTTGCCCCACGCGTACTGGCCGAGCTCGGCGCGACCGTGATCCCGCTCAATTGCGAGCTCGATTACACCTTCCCGGCGCATAACCCCAACCCCGAGGATCTCGGCATGCTGCACGCGACCCGCGATGCGGTGCTGGCGCACGGCGCCGATCTCGGGCTCGCCTTCGATGGCGACGGCGACCGCTGCGGCGTGGTCGACAATGAAGGCCAGGAGATATTCGCCGACAAGGTAGGCGTCATGCTGGCGCGCGACATCTCCTCCCGCAACAAGGGTGCCCTCTTCGTCGTTGACGTGAAGTCGACCGGGCTATTCCTCACCGATCCCGTGCTGAAGGAGAACGGCGCCAAAACGCTCTACTGGAAGACCGGCCATTCCTACATCAAGCGCTACAGCCACGAGACCGGCGCGCTGGTCGGCTTCGAGAAGTCCGGCCACTTCTTCTTCAACCCGCCGCTCGGCCGCGGCTACGACGACGGCCTCGTCGCAGCACTCGCCGTGCTCGACATGCTCGACCGCAATCCCGACAAGAGCCTCGCCGATTTGCGCCGCGCCCTCCCCCGCACCTGGCAGTCGCCGACCATGTCGCCCCATTGCGGCGACGAGGTGAAATATGCGGTGGTCGATCGCGTGGTGGAGCACTTTCAGAAGCTCGCTGCCAATGGCGGGGAGCTCGCCGGACAGAAGATCCGCGAGCTGATCACCGTCAACGGCATCAGGATCGTGCTCGACGACGGCACCTGGGGATTGGTGCGCGCCTCCTCCAACAAG